>JBBTQS010000006.1:0-28995 GCA_038065555.1 Patescibacteria group bacterium | reverse complement strand
TTAATTAAGGATCGAACCGTACTTTTTGAGCCACGCGGAGCGTGGAAAATCCTTTTGGATTCTGGATTCGGCGGGGGGAATGCATTAGTGTCGGCGCTTCGCGCCGACCCCATTTCGGCTTCTGATTCCGATTTCCAATTTTGGCGGAGAGGGAGGGATTCGAACCCTCGGTCCTTACGGACACCGCTTTTCGAGAGCGGCACGATCGACCACTCTGACACCTCTCCAGTTTTGCTTCGCGCCTACTGTACCGACTTCCGCGACTTTTGTGAAGGGGCGGCCAGCACTACCGCCATTCCCACGAGCATCCACCACGCCACTGCCAAATCATTCTTGAAATACGGCACATCCACCACGCCGTGCACAACGATCACGGTGGCTGCGCCAATGATCCCTATAGCAATTGGTCCTCGCACGCGATACGCCAACCGAACTACGCATCCAATGAGTAACGCAAAAGCAATGACCCCCAGCGCCCCCATCTCACTCCAGAAGTTCAACACAATATTATGCGGATACAAATAAATCTCCGCCCAATTGAGCCGATGAAACGGTTTCACTGCTTCTTGATACCCACCTAATCCATTACCAAGCACCGCCACTGACGGCGCATGTGTGAGTTGCTCAGTTGTCTCTGCCCACATCGATGTGCGCACACGCCCAGACCAAGATTTCTGCGCATAGAGATTCTCTGTCGCAAGTTGCTGCGGTGGCACCAGCCACAACACGAGTCCAAGTGCGACAGCACCGACAATCGCCACCACACGTGTCCATCGGTGATACCAAACCATCCAAACAAACACCGCAGCACCAACACCAAGCACCGCGCCAAGCGACTGCGACAACACCACCGCAACACACGCGAGCACTGCAACGCCGCGATACCACCAACCACGCAACGCCAACATCGGAATCCACGGCGCTACGAAGAGCGCAACAGCATTCGGGAAGGGGAATATGGACGTTGCACGTCTTGTCGCCTCTGCGCGCCAGTACGAATTTGGAATTTCGCCGATCATTGTACCCCAAATCGTCACGCCATCCGGCAACCAGAAGTACTGCACAACAGCCCACGTGCTCACCACACCCACGCTCACAGCAATTGCCGTCACTAACCGCTCAATGGTCCGTGGCGTTGCGCTCACCGCAATCATGAGTCCCACGAGCATTGGCTCTACGATATATGCGCGCCACAATCCTGCAGCAGTGCGTAACTCTGGCGCGACCAACATCGCAATCGTTCCAGCAATCAGGAATAGTCCACTCGCAATCAACAATCCCTTGTGTCCACGCAATCGCCCAAAGTCTGGCCGCGAACCAATCCACACAACCACCGTCGCCAGGATCAACACTTCCAACACCGTCATCGGCAACGGCCCCACACTGAATCGAACCAAATACATCGGCAACAACAGCGCAATCATCACCAACATCCATTGCAAAATACGCCCCATCATACGGGGAATCCGCGAACAACCCACAACACGCCGCTATACACCACAATGCCAGTACCTAATACGATCAAGAATGGCCATGAAGCTGGCAAGAACCACAACACTGTTGCCATCACCACACTCGCAAATACAACCTTCATGAGACCTCGCAGGCTCAATTGCAACCCCGTCGCACGCGTCACATGCACTGCCAATAATCCAGCTGCTAACCACTCGGACAACACCGTGCCCCACGCGCCGCCAATAGACCCATATCGTGGGATCGCCACCAAATAGACCAATAATGTCACCGCAGCCACCGCCGCATAAATCCACAACACCTTGCGCTGACGATCAATCGCCACAACCGCATGACCGAACAACGTACTCACAAATGCTCCAGCAAGACCAACCAACAACACTGCAAGCAACGGCCCAGCAGGTGCGTACGCATCTCCCATGATCAGTGTCATCACCGCAGTTGCAGTGAACCATCCACCCACAGCAATAGGCACGATGAAGGATACAAAGACATCAAATGTTTTTTGCATCAACATGGTGAATCGTTGTGTATTGCGCGAATCCCATGCTGCGGTGAGTGCTGGCAACACCACACCCATCGTCATGACCGGGACCATGAGGAGAATATCAATCACACGATACGCACCGCCATAGTATCCGACAGTCGCATCATCGAAATACGCCTCCACAATGAGCGTGTCTGCACGCAAGTAGATCAAGTTGAACGCAATTGACACGCCAATAGGCCAACTTCGCTCGATAATTTCACGCCAGACCGCCATGTCCCATGCGAAATGCACGCGCACATACTTGCGCGACGCTGCGAGTAACACGAGGAACTGCACCAACGACCCAAGGACTACAGCAATGAGCACCGCGATGAGTCCACGACCGAGTGTAATAGCAACGATCGTACCAATAAGGAGCGCCACACGTCCCGCATTCTCCGAAATCGCCACCCAAATAACCGAAAGATGCTTTTGGAATAACCCCGTCAATATCTGGTTGAGTGCTACACACAAGAATGACAACGATGTTATAGCAATACCCAGCTTCACCTCCGGCGCGTAGTGCAGGTTGAGCGCAACAAGAGGCGCAATGCCCAAGAATATCACTGCAGACACCAGTCGCAAGGTGAACAAGTTCGCAATAATCTTGTTCTCATCGACATCGCGCTTGCTAATCATCTGCACCGTCGTGAGTACCAGACCGAAGTCGACGAGGATACCGAAGAACTGCAAGTACGTGGTCACGGTTGTGTACTGTCCGAACTCTGCAGGAGTGAACGCGCGACCCAACAGGAAGATGACAATGAGCCCCAACACCGTCGACAAGACCTTTCCAGCAACCTGAATCATTGAGTTTTTTGCAATTGCGGCAACGTCTGACATATTCGTATGCACGCAGTATATGAATCCGATTGACTTTTGTCCAAAAATGTGCTAGAGTAGATACATGATTCGATCTCGCGCCACTTTGGCGCAGGATCGATTTTATTTTTTACAAGTATGCGCAGACCCGGCGAAAGCGAACCACAGATCAAGGTGACAGACATCGACGCCGCACCGCGCGACGTCGTGCCAGATGAGCGTCGTGTCATGATGGAGATGCCACCTGAGGTGCTCGCCGAGATGGACCAGCGCCAGGCGGCTCGGGACAGGGCATCTGACGCGGCCGCACGCGAAGCCGCAAATGTGAGAGCACAAGCGAGAGCAGCAGTACCGCCCTCCATGGATCGTCGACAGCATATCACCGTGACGGTTGGTCAGATCGATGCGATGAATCAAGCGCGCAAGTTCATGGAGCAAGGAGGTATCGATGCTCCGCGCGGCAAGATAACCCGCTGGCTCGCAGAGACGTTCAATGCAGGCGATTATCGAGCCGAAGAGCAAAAAGTGCTCAATCGTCTCAAAGACGAAATTCGAGCAGTAAGTGAGCGCAACCCGAGCAAACCTGTTGAAGAGCTCGATCGCATTACCAACATTGCGCAGGCACTGAAAATTCTCGAGAGTTTTATCTCGAGAAGTGAAAGATAGAATATATCTATGTCCATTGAAAACCCAGAGAAGCGAGGCAAGCAACCACCATTCGAACAAGTGCTCGAAGCCGAACGGGCAAAACAGGCAGCGGCAGATGCGCGTGATGACACGCCGCCGCCAGAAGCCGAAGAGAAAACAGAGAAAGGGAGCGAACATTCGTCACTCCTAGCTACAATCAAGCGCAAAGCAGCGCTCACCGCTGCGCAAGCTGCAAAAAAGTATAAAGACGGAGGGTTGAAATAATTCTCCAAGCGCAGTAGTATTAGTAGGTATATGGAGCACCAGACCACAACCGCGCCGTCGGCGTTTTTACGAAAAATGATCACCTTCGCGATGGCAATGGCTGTGGTCTTCGGTGTATCTGCTCCAGCGGTATCTCATGCCGCAACAACACCGAGCTACCAAGCAAAAATAACTGCTGCGCCCACAGCCCCGATCAAGCTCGCGCCAGGGGAGAAGACAGTAGTGTCTGTCACCTATCAGAATACTGGCGCAACAACCTGGTCCAAGGACAGCAAGTCGTACGTCTCGATGTACACGTACGAGCCCAAGTATCGCAACAGCGTATTCGCAACCGCAGCATGGATCGCTCCAGACCAGGTCACCCGACTCCCTGTCGCAAGTGTGAAGAAGTCCGGCACCGTCACGTTCAAGATTCCAGTAACTGCGCCAACAAAAGTTGGTACATATACTGAAGTATTTCAACTCGCTGCCGAAGACACTGCATGGATCAAGAATAGTCTCGTCAAAATTACGTTTGTTGTAGAGAAGCCGACAGTCGGGACAACGTCCAAGGGAACGACTACAACACCAACTCCAGTAGTTGCAACTGAATCACATGTCGCGCGTCGTCTCATTCAATCTGCTCCAATGGAGGGAGTGGTTGGTGGACAGGATCTCGTATTCCGCGTGGGATTCAAGAACATTGGCAAGACAACATGGCAGACACGTACGATTCAATCTGTTGTTACGCATTTTGCAGAGAACTCGACTTCAACACCGGTCTCGGCATTTGCGCATTCTTCGTGGGTTGATGGGATTCGAGCACGTGTGTCTGTGGAGGGAACTATTGCTCCTGGGCAACTCGATCTCATTGATTTTACATTTCGTGCACCAGCGCGAGCAGGACATTACACCGCACAATTTCAGTACACGGTCGGAGATTCGCCAGTTGATGGCGGGCTCATCGAGATTCCAGTAACGGTGACTACTGATGCGCCGATTGTGTCAGATGCTGTGGGATTTGGCGGGCAGGTACAGCTGCCATCAGAGCCGCGTATTCGTGTTGGCGTGTCCAAGGTTGAGGCGCCACTGCGAGTTCGCAGCGTGATGGATTACAACATTGTGGATGGTTCTGGTGCCGTACTTGGTACATTGCCAGCCAACACGATCGCTACTCTTTCGTATACATCGAGCACGGGGGTGTATGCGATTGCAGCGCCAGGAGTTGCATTCGAGTCGCAGACGTTCTTGCGTCTGGAACCGATAACACCGGGTAGTTATTTCGAACTTGTAGATCGCAAGGATGGTGTGACGTGGAACAAGACGCTCAATCACAACACATTCCGCGACACATTTGAGTTGCGCTACAGCGTGGCCAACAAAATGACCTGGTTCATCAATGAATTACCGATCGAGCAATATGTTGCAGGTGTGGCAGAGACCAGTGAGAACGTTCCAGTAGAATTCCAAAAGGCGCTGATGATTGCTGTACGCACCTATGCGTACACCGCAATGGACGCAGGCACCAAGCACAAGGATCGCAACTACGACGTCGATGCGACGTACGATCAAGTGTACAAAGGATATGCGCGCGAGCAGTATTTCAAGAAGGTAACCGCTGCAGTGAATGCGACGCGTGGACAACTCGTGACATACAATGATCAGGCTGTTGTTACGCCGTACTATTCTCGCTCAGATGGACGCACGCGAGATTGGACAGAGGTGTGGGGCGGCAAAGCAAAGCCGTGGCTCGTCTCAGTCAAAGCTGAGTATGACAAAGGTAAGACAATGTGGGGACACGGAGTAGGTATGAGCGCAACAGACGCAATGCTGCGCGCAGATCGCGAAGGACTCACATACCAACAGCTTCTCCAGTACTACTACAGAGGCACGAGTGTGCAGACTCGATATCAATAAGTACAAACAAACCCCAGCACTTAGGCTGGGGTTTGTTATTACGTGCGCACTAGAGTTTTTCTTGTCTCTCGGCGTCTTCGCGAATGAGTTCGAGAACTTCGCGGCGTAGACCATTTGGATTGGCGACTTGGTGCACCATGAATCGCAACTCGGCTCCAGAGGTCTCCACACTGATGTTGCCGAAGTTGAAGATCGTGGCGAAGAATCCGCGCTGATCAGAACGGATGTCCTGGACCTTGTAGAGTTCTACTTCAGAGACTGAGCGACCGAAGAGGCCGATTTGGTCGATGTCGATGAGGCGGCGATTGGTCACGACCCACATATCGAGGTAGTAATCCACGAATCGTCCGAAGAAGAGGACAAGGAGTGACAAATAATAGAAACTCGTACCAAGGATTGCGAGTCCGTGCATGCCATTGTCGAGGAAGAGGTCAGGGCTCGCACTGGTAACAAGCAATCGAACCATCCAAGGTACTGCAGTTGCAAGGAATGTGAACAGGAGAATGGTTGGAACAAAGGTGATTGGGTGGCGGCGCAAGGTGTAGATGATCTGCTCATCAGACGTTGCGTGGATCAGTTCGTTGAGATGCATACCAAGTTAGAATGAGAGGAATCCAAGGAACGACACTGCGCCAGACCAGTCGACTCCTGTCGCTGCTGCGAGTGTGCTCACTGCAACAGCAACTGCGCCTGCGATAACAAGTCCTGTCACCGTTGTTGAGACCACAGTGAACGTCCCAGTTGCGATGAGCAAACGTGTGGTGAAGAGGAAGAAGAGCGCAAGCAGCGCAACGAGTGCGAAATAGACGTATACAAAGTAGATGAGCGGGATCATGAGAATAGAGAATTAGCCGCTGGTGGCGGGGCCATGTGTAATAGGCCTAAATGTTCGTATGCTGAACGCGTAGCAATGCGGCCACGCGGGGTGCGATCAATCATGCCCAGCTGGAGGAGATACGGTTCGTATACATCCTCGACAGTTTCTTCTTCCTCGGCTGAGACTGCAGCAATGGTTGCAAGTCCTACAGGTCCGCCGTTGAATTTCTTGATGATCATCTCGAGAATGAGACGATCGATACGGTCGAGGCCTAGTGGATCGATCTCGAGCATGACGAGTGCCATTTCTGCGAGATCCTTCGTAATAATACCACTCCCTTTCACTTGCGCGAAATCACGTAGACGCTTGAGGAGGCGATTGGCGATACGCGGAGTGCGGCGGCAGCGTGTTGCGATGACACCTGCGGCTTCGGCATGGAGTTCGACGCCTAATTGATTGGCACTACGCGTAATAATCTGCGCGAGTTCTTGGTCACTGTAGAATTCGAGTTGGAAAATCATCCCGAATCGGTCGCGAAGCGGGGAGGAGAGCATACTCATCTTCGTCGTCGCGCCGATAATAGTGAATTTCGACAGCGGCATGCGCACAGCGCGAGCACCTGGGCCTTTGCCGAGCATGATATCGAGTGCGTAGTCTTCCATCGCTGGGTAGAGCATCTCTTCGATGGTGCGGTTCATGCGATGGATTTCGTCGATGAAGAGGATGTCTCGGTCTTGGAGGTTGGAAAGAATCGCAGCGAGGTCTCCGGTGCGCTCGATCGCAGGTCCTGATGTGATCTTGATATGCGAATTGAGCTCGTTGGCTATGATGTGTGCAAGTGTTGTCTTGCCCAGTCCCGGATTTCCGTAAATCAGGATGTGCTCGAGTGGTTCGCTGCGCTGGGTTGCCGCTTCGATCGCAATACGAAGATGCTCCTTCGTAGGTTCTTGGCCTACAAATTCATGCAACCGTTGCGGGCGCAGGGTTGATTCGAGCGGCTTTTCCTCGGGTCGTTCATCTGGGGCGATGAATCGATTGTCAGTGGCTGTGGACTCCATGGGGTCATTGTAGCCGAGGGGGTAGTGAGCGTCCAGCAAACACGCTGCGTGTGGATAAAAGAGCGTGTGTCAGAACTACGACACAAAAAAAGTCTGGTTTGCGTGCATTTGTGTGTGCTGCCAATTACTTGATCCCAATGGCGGTTGTGCGTATACTGGTGAGGCACCTTACAAGACACAACATATTGTGATCGGAATAGGCCGCTGACCACAATATCTGGTGTTTTGGGACTTTACTCATGTACCGTACATATCTCTGTATGCAACCATTCACTGTGACACAATTGCCAGTCGCACAACCGTTGGTCTCGCCCAAGTATGCCCCAAATGGCATGCGATTCCCACGTCGATACACTCGCGATGGCGTTGACCCATATACACAATTCACGTATGCGAAGCGTTCGAGCGTGATCCGTGATTCTGACGGATCCGTCGTCTTCGAGATGCATGATGTTGAGGTACCAGAACAGTGGTCACAGGTGGCAACAGATATTCTTGCGCAAAAGTATTTCCGCAAGGCGGGTGTTCCTCAATACAATGACGATGGATCAGTGAAGCGCAACCCTGATGGATCTGCCATGCTTGGATCCGAACGGACTGCGAAGCAGGTGGTACATCGTCTTGCGGGATGCTGGCGTCATTGGGGTGAGCGCTATGGGTACTTTGCGAGCCCTGCTGATGCGCAGGTGTTCTACGACGAGACAGTGTACTCACTGCTCAAGCAGATGGTGGCACCTAACTCGCCTCAGTGGTTCAACACAGGTCTCAACTGGGCGTACGGCGTGAATGGTCCAGCACAAGGCCACTACTACCCAGATCCAATCACCGGTGAAGTGAAGTTGAGCGAAGATTCATATACGCATCCACAGCCACACGCATGCTTCATCCAGTCTGTGGAAGATGATCTCGTGAATCCAGGTGGCATCATGGATCTCTGGGTACGCGAGGCGCGTCTCTTCAAGTACGGCTCGGGTACTGGTACCAACTTCTCTGGATTGCGCGGAGCAGGAGAGAAGCTCTCTGGTGGCGGCAAGTCATCGGGTCTCATGAGCTGGCTCAAGATTGGTGATCGTGCAGCTGGAGCAATCAAATCTGGTGGTACGACGCGTCGCGCAGCGAAGATGGTGTGTCTCAATGTGGATCACCCAGATATTGAAGTGTTTATTAATTGGAAGGTGAAGGAAGAGCGCAAGGTAGCAGCACTTATTGCTGCTGGCTACTCTTCGGACTACGAAGGAGAAGCATATCAGACAGTTGCAGGACAGAACTCCAACAACTCCGTACGTCTCACCAACGAGTATCTCGAAGCAGTAGAGAAGGATAGCGATTGGCATTTGCGCTGGCGTACAGATAATCGCGTGAGCAAGACGCTCAAGGCGCGTGATCTCTGGGAGCAGATTGCATTTGCTGCATGGGCATGTGCAGATCCTGGTACGCAGTACGACACTACAATCAATGAATGGCACACGTGTCCACAGGATGGTCGCATCAATGCAAGCAATCCATGTAGTGAGTACATGTTCCTCGACAACACTGCGTGCAATCTCTGCAGCATCAACCTCGCACACTACTTCGATCCAGCAACCAAGATCTTTGATGTAGATGGATTCCGCTACACCTCGCGCATGTGGACCACGATTCTCGAGATTTCGGTGCTCATGGCGCAGTATCCGAGCTATGAGATTGCAGACATGAGCTTCCAGTTCCGCACGCTCGGACTTGGATACGCGAACCTCGGCGCAGGTGTGCTCATGGTCGCTGGCATTCCGTACGACTCCGAAGAAGCACGCGCAGTGGCAGGTGCGATTACGGCACTCATGACAGGTGAGTCCTACGCGACCTCTGCTGAAATGGCAGCGTCGCTCGGCGCATTCTCTGGGTACCAGAAGAACCGCGAGGACATGCTTCGTGTCATGCGCAATCATCGCCGTGCTGCATACAATGTGCCTGCACATGAGTATGAGAAGCTCTCGATCATGCCAGTAGGTATCAATCCATCATATTGCCCTGGGTATTTGTTGCACGCTGCACGTGAGTCATGGGACCGCGCTGTGGAAATGGGTGAGAAGCACGGATATCGCAATGCGCAGACGACGTTGCTCGCTCCTACCGGAACCATCGGCTTGTTGATGGACTGCGCAACTACAGGTGTTGAGCCAGACTTCGCACTTGTGAAGTTCAAGAAGCTCGCAGGCGGAGGCTACTTCAAGATTGTGAATGAGTCGCTTGTCCCTGCACTTCAGAATCTCGGGTACAACCCAGTGCAGGTAGATGAGATCATTCGCTACATGAAGGGATCTGGAACACTTGCTGGTGCGCCGGGTATGAATCACCAAGTACTCAAGGCAAAAGGATTCACTGATGAAGATATTGCGAAAGTGGAGAAGCAATTGCCAGGTGTGTTCGAGATTCAGTTCGCGTTCAATGTGTGGACGCTCGGCGAGGAGACGCTCAAGCGTCTGGGATTCACCGAAGCGCAGTACAACGATTTCAACTTCAACATGTTGCGTGAGCTCGGATTCACGAAGGAAGAGCTCGCAGCAGCGAATGAATTCGTGTGCGGTACGATGACGATCGAAGGCGCGCCACATCTTCGCAAGGAGCACTACCCAGTGTTCGACTGTGCGAACAAGTGTGGCAAGAAGGGTATTCGCTACATCCATCACAACGGTCATATCCGTATGATGGCAGCAGTGCAGCCATTCCTCTCGGGTGCGATCTCGAAGACGATCAACATGCCTAATGATGCGACGATCGAGGATATCAAGGAGGCATACATGCTCTCTTGGAAGCTCGGTCTCAAGGCAAATGCGCTCTATCGTGATGGGTGCAAACTCTCGCAGCCACTCTCGACGAAATCAGACAAGGAGTCGCGTGATGACGCAAAGCAAGGAGCAGATGATGCAAAGGAAGCAAAGAAGGTCGCAGCAGCAGCGGATGAAAAAGCAGCAACCGTAGCAGCAGAAGCAGCTGCAGCACCAGTGGCAACGATCTCTGAACCAGTAGTTGAGCCGATGACGCCGATTGCAGAGATTGCTGCTGCGATGGAGACGTTTGCATCAGCTGCGCAGTCGTTGGCTCCAACAACTGCAGACGGTATTATCCAGCAGCGCCGCAAGTTGCCAGTGAAGCGCAGTGGAATCACGATCGAAGCAGCAGTTGGCAATCAGCAGGTGTATATTCGAACCGGTGAGTACGCTGATGGCACACTCGGTGAAGTGTTCATCGACATGTTCCGCGAAGGTGCGGCATTCCGATCATTGCTCAACTGCTTTGCCGTGGCAGTGTCTTACGGATTACAGTATGGTGTACCGCTCGAGAAGTTCGTGGAGAAGTTCACGTACACACGATTCGAGCCATCTGGATTTACGTCGCATCCGAATGTGAAGATGTGTACATCGGTGATTGATTACGTGTTCCGTGTGCTTGCAATGGAATATCTCGGCCGCACTGATCTCGTGCAGGTTCCACCGAAGGGGACGCAGAAGAATCGCGCAGAAGCGATCAAGGAATTGATTGAAGAGCGCGAAGAGGCAAAGGGATTTGTGCCAGTGGCGCAGGGACAGGAGAAGTTGTTCACGCCAGCTGCTGCAGAATCAGCAGTGAGCGCGCAGACAATGACAACATCTGCAACAGTGGAATTGGCGAAGGTGGTGACTGAGGATGCTGTAGCCTCACATGGTGAACCAGCAACAGCAGCACCAGCTGCAGCGCAGGCGCCACATGGCGCGCCAAATGCGCTCGACTCACTTCTCACAGAGATGATGGGCGACGCGCCACTGTGTGACACGTGTGGTCACATCACGGTGCGCAATGGATCGTGCTACCGCTGTCTCAATTGTGGGGCGAGCATGGGGTGTAGTTAAGAGCGAATTCCAAGTGAAATATGCAACACCCACCGAAAGGTGGGTGTTTGACACTCTGGCACAAATTGATTACCCTCGATCTCTATGACAAAGATCTACACCCGCACGGGCGACAATGGCGAAACTGGACTCTATGGTTCGGGACGCGTGAGCAAAGATGACCAGCGCATGATGGCGATTGGTTCTATTGATGAACTCAATAGCGTACTTGGAATTGTGCGTGCGCACATTCGTGAGGTAACGGCGAAGGAGCAGCTCGAGGCAGTATCCAAGTTGGATTACGTTATTCGTCGTATGCAGAACGAGCTTTTCACTGTGGGTGCAGATTTGGCGACAGTGCATGAGCCGTCGCGCGCGAGTATTCCGCAGGTGACGGTGGAGCACGTGGCGTTCCTCGAGAAGACAATCGATGCGTTCTCCGAGGGACTTCCAGAGCTCAAACAATTTATTTTGCCAGGCATCTCACTTATTGCAGCTCAGTTGCATCACGCACGAACGGTTGCGCGTCGTGCGGAGCGCGAAGTGATTGCGCTGCGCCGTGTTGGGCCTGTTGGCGAGCAGTTGGTGCCGTATCTCAATCGGCTCAGCGACACGCTCTTCACTCTTGCTCGGTGGATCAACAAGGAGCAAGGATGTGATGAATATCTTTGGGAGAAGTAAAAAAGTAAAACCCCGACGTCCGTGATGGATGTCGGGGCTCTGACTTCGGGGCGCGAAGCGCTCCTAGGTCATGGGTTGGGGTGCGTTATACCCCTGCAAATGGGCTGTTGGCTTGCCAGGTTTTGTCGAGACAGGACCTCGATCGTTTGCTCGGAGCATACACGCATCGCGGCCCTGACTGACAAGGACCATACCACAGGGCAAAAAGTCTCGTCAACGGATTTGTAAGATGGGGTGTGGATATGCTGTTGGGTGCGTTGAGCCACAAAACAATACTCTCTAGACCAAAAGTCTAGAGAGTATTGTTTTGTGGACCAGCAGGGGCTCGAACCCTGCACCTCCGCCGTGCAAAGGCGGCGCTCTACCAGATGAGCTACTGGCCCAATATGTGAGTGCGCGACCACTATACCGCACGCCACTTCGAGCTGTCAATACTTCCAAACATTGATTTCCACAGGGTCGCGCGTTATCATAGCTCCACGCCCGGGTGGTGAAATGGTAGACACGGGGGACTTAAAATCCCCTTCTCACTAAACCGAGAGTGCCGGTTCGAGTCCGGCCCTGGGCACCTCACTTCTGTAGCACAGCGATTTTTGACAAATGTATGAAGGAGACAAAATAATGCGCGTATGACGGGAATTATTTTTTTGGGTAGTCTTGTCGCTTTTTTATTTCAATCATTTCTTTTTGCTACGGGGCAGGAGGCGCGGCAGGTTGTTGTGCCCGAAGTGGTGAGCTCAACCCCGTCGTTACTGGGCGAGTTCGTGCCCGAGGCAGCTGGGTATAGGAAGAGTAGTACGGGGAGATCTATCGCAACTGGTATTGTTGTTGATACTGATTCCTACGACCCGAGTGCGAGTGAGCTGCAGGAATTCGTGCGATTAGTTAATAATATTTTGGTAGCGAGGACAGACACGGAGATTCAATTGTTGGGTGTGCAGCGGTTGTCGTACGGAGTATTTGGAGAAAACTGGGTGTATGAGGCGTACAAGAATATGCCTGATCCTGAGTTTGTCATTTTTTTGAAAGCAGATTCGATTTCGATGCGGTCTGGAGGGTATAGTGCTTCGTATGAGAGTAGGGAACCGGGATTTGCGAGTCGATTCAAGAATAAAGATGATCAAAGGAATCAGATTGTTGTGAGTGTGAGTGCTTGGAAACACCAGTTCGGAATGTGTGGGTATGACAGCACAGGGAAACACGTCAGTAGTGTGGCGCTTCCGGGGCAATGTCGGAATCGTTCGGGCGTGCAGTGCATCTTGCAGAATGAATACTATCAATGCAATGACGAAGAGATGCTGACGTCGTTCTATGGAAGAAATGTGTATGGGTTTAGTGCGGGAATTGCAGTGCATGAACTGATGCATCAGTTCGGGAGAAACGGCAATTTGGATCACTATGGCTCGGGCGAGTGTTCGGTGCTTGGTGCAACTGATTTGCATGCTTCACAGGAATACGTGGGGATTTGCCCGTATGTGTTTGATCGGTTTGTAGAGAGCTACTTTTAGACTTGGGTTGTTGCCAATAGTGGCGGGGGTTCGCTATTTGCGGTAGATGCTGTACAGTGGGTTTGATGTAAGAAACGTATATGAAAACAACAGTACTTGTTACTGGCTGCGCTGGCTTCATTGGTAGCAACTTCGTACGACAATGTCGCGCGCAATTCCCTGAGATCACAGTGGTCGGTATTGATGATCTCTCGACAGGGCATCGGAACGAGGTGGACCCGTCGATTATTTTTTACGAGGGATCGATGCTGGATGCTGAGTTGGTCGAGCGTATTTTCGTTACGCACAAGCCAGAGTATGTTTTTCATTTTGCAGCGTTGCCTCGTGTGTCGTTTTCTGTGGAGTTCCCACGTCGCACGACTGAGGCGAATGTGGTTGGTACTGTTGCAATGCTCGAGGCGGCGAAGAATCATGGTGTGAAGTGCTTCGTGTATTCGTCTTCGTCGTCAGTGTATGGTGGCGCAGACAAGCTCCCTACGCGCGAAGACGAGAATCCGAGCAATCCGAAGTCTCCGTATGCGGCGCAGAAGTACATGGGGGAGTTGAACTGCAAAATTTTTAGTGAGCTCTACGGCATGGACACAGTGTGTCTGCGCTATTTCACAGTGTTCGGTCCTGGTCAGTACGGAGACTCGCCGTATTCTACTGTTGTTGCAGCATGGCTGGAGTCGTTGTACTTCCCGAACAACAAGGTTGGTTTTGTTGAGGGCGATGGTGAGCAGTCTCGTGACTTTTGTTACATTGATAATGTAGTGCAGGCGAATCTGCTCGCAATGCAAGCGACTCGGCGCTTCGATGGAATGATGATGAATATTGCGTATGGGAGTCAGACGAGTGTGAATCAGCTTCGCGCGCAAGTAGAATTGCTCACGGGCAAAACATTGCATCTCGAACAGCGTCCGCCGCGTATCGGGGATGCTCGTCATACATTCGCGGATATTTCTCGTGCACGTGAAATGCTTGGGTATGATCCGCAGGTGGATGTTGCAGAGGGGCTGAAGCGCACGGTTGCATGGTTCGAGGAACGAAAACACGCAGCGTAATATGCAACAGCGTGTGATCTTTTTTGATTTCGATGGCGTCATTAGTGATTCGTTTGCAGCAGCGTATGCGGCGAACCGCGCGTTGTGTCCGCATTTGTCTGAAGAAGAATACCGACAACGCTTCGATGGGAACATCAATCAATTTCGTGCAGTGGCTTCTCAGCATGGGGAAGCGTGTCGAACGGATGTGAGTTTTTGGGACGTGTATACACCGTTGATTCGGCAGGCGCAGGCATTCCCGGGGATGGTGGAAGTCGTGCGGAAGCTGGCACAGGAGCACAGGATTGTGGTGGTGACTTCGAGTCTGAATCATTTGGTGCAAGAAGCAGCACAGAAGTTCGGGATTGCAGAGTGTATCACAGAGATTCTAGGGACTGATGTGCATGAGAGTAAATATGTGAAGATTACGGAAGCGCTCAAGGCTCATGATGTGTCTGCACAATCATGTGTGATGGTTACAGATACCTACGGTGATATTCATGAGGCACAGCGCGCGTCAGTGCGTAGTGTGGGCGTGACGTGGGGATACCAGGATCGGGAGGCCTTGGCCCGCGGGGAGCGTGTGGTCATTGTGGATACTCCTGCTGAGTTGTTGGTTACGTTGACAGGGGGTACAGGTTCTTGGTAGGCTGGGGGCACGTGTTCTTTTACGCCGGGATAGCTCAGTGGTAGAGCGAAGGCCTGAAGAGCCTTGCGTCGCCAGTTCAATCCTGGCTCCCGGCACAGAGAGAAAATTGAATAGTTCGGGGTGTAGCTCAGTTGGCTAGAGCGCCTGGTTTGGGACCAGGAGGCCGCAGGTTCAAGTCCTGTCTCCCCGACAATGCATTGTTGCTAACAAAAAACTGACTCCTTGTGAGTCAGTTTTTTGTTAGCGGGATGGACGGCTTCTACTCAAAAAACCAACGAGTGGTGTTCTAGATAGAAGCGTCGATCGTGTGGATCGACGCAGCGTTGGGTGGTTACGCATGGTTGGTGTAGTGCGGGGTGTTGTCCCGAGCGGCGGTGCGGCGGAGCTTTGCAACGATCAACTTCACTCGTTGCGAGATGCGTCCTTCTGACACGCCGAATTCTCGGCTGATGTCGATGCGTCTCTTGTCGTCAGCGAGAAGCTCGAGGATTCTCAATTCCGACTCACTCAGCTTCGTGCGTCTGATGAGGTGCTGGATGATCTGTTCCGCAGTCTCCTCAGGTGTTCGTGCTGGCATCATTTCGAGCACGAGAGTGCTTGCCCTATGCGCAAGTGTCAAATGCATCTTTAGGTCTGCAAGGTACACACCTGCACGCTGTGCAACCTCCTCAAGGTTGGGCGTTGCGCCGTTTTCTTCACGAAGTGCTGCGGTGATCCTGCGGACTTTGCGTCGCCAGTAGTAGAGGCGACAGATGAAAGGGATGGTTGCTCGGATGTAATCGAGCATCGCTCCGCGCACGCGAGTTAGGTACAGCTGTGGCAGGTGATCCGGGCAGGGGCCAGCCTTGTGGACTGACGTTAGATACCCGATGAATCCTTCTTGGGTGAGGTCGTCTAGACTTACACCTGTCATCCAGAACGATCGATAGAGCGAGCGAGCAGTCTGCTCCACCATGGAGCGGATTGCAGGTGAAATGGGCATTTCCTTCATCGTTTCCTCCACGTGTTCATGGTTGATGCACCTATATAAACCCTACTAGAATCTGTGGAGACGATCAAGGTATGATAGTGGATGCTAACATCTGTGTATGCAATTTTCTTCCGACGTTCTTCGTACATTGGTTGCGGTTCGTTCTGTTGCAGATTCTCCAACTTCGCTGGAGCGTGCGCTTGGATTTTGTGTCGACCAATTTCAAGATACACCCATGGTGACGCGATGGTATTCATGTGGTGGCAAACCGTCGGTGGTAATCGCGCGCACAGACGCGTTGTTCTACGACATGATATTCGTTGGGCATGTAGATGTGGTGCCAGGGGATGACGCGATGTTTGTTCTGCGTGAGGAAGGGGAGCGTCTCGTTGGTCGCGGTGTGTGCGACATGAAGGGTCCGATCATTGCGATGATCAACGCGATGCGCGAAGTGCTACGAATGAATCCATCTGCGTCAGTTGCAATGATGCTCACGAGCGATGAGGAAGTAGATGGAGTCTGTGGTGTGCGGTATCTCGTTGATGAAATCGGATATCGCGCGAATGTCGTGATTGTTCCTGATGGGGGCAATGATGTGCAGACAATTGTCACGAGCAACAAAGCGTCGTGGACTCTTCGTATTACTGCGCATGGTACTTCTGCTCATGGCGCACGTCCGTGGTTGGGTGTGAATGCGATTGAGAAATTGATGCGATGCACACAAGAAGTACTCACGTTGTTCCCAGCGCGGCTACAAGAAAACAAATGGGAAAACACATGTAATGTCGGACGAATCGAAGGAGGGTGCGCGAGCAATCAAGTACCTGACAGCGCATCATGTCTCCTCGACATTCGATTGATCGAAACAACAAATACAAAAGGAATTCTTGAGGAGCTGGAGCGTGTTGTTGCTGTGTATGGGTGTACACTGGATGTACTCGAGACGGGTATTGTGAGTCATACAGCATCAGACAATCCGTATCTCGTACGCTATGCGTCAGTGGTGGAGTCAGTTACAGGTGTGCCAGCGCAGTTCGTGCGTAGCGAAGGAGCTGATGATGGGAGATTTTTTTCGCGTCACAATATTCCTGTGATCTGTACGCGTCCAAAATCTGGTGGACAGCACAGCGATCATGAGTGGGTGGATGCACAGAGTCTGCAGCAGCTCACGGAAATTTTAGTTCAATTTTGTTCGGGCAAGATTTGAAAAATGGTGCTGGGGCGTAGAGACGGCGACTGATTCGTCGCCATCTCTACGGTCCTGCGGTTGTTGTGGTGGCGTTATAGCCACCGGCCGTGCGGTCAGTCCGCGGAGGGAATGTGCGGATCGAAGATGCTCGCCTTCTGGAGGTAGAGGTCTTCGAACGTCACATCCTCGCCGTTGAACGTCGGCTTGTTGGTGCACGCGATGTCGATCGCGACGGCACCCTTGTACTGGTGGAGTTCTCGTACGATCTGTGCACGGTCATTCTTGTCGATCGTGATCTCGTGGAGAGTCGCGATGTGTCGCTGCTCATCGAGTGTGACAGTGACGCGTGCTCCACGTTGTCCAGCGAGTACCGTTGCTTGCTCGTTGGTGAGCGTGGCGTAGCCCTGCGCATCGTGGTCGAACTTCACCACACCACCATCGTCGAGGCGGATGACGGGAGCCCAGGTGAATCCGCGATTCGCGAACTTCTCCTCGAGTGTGCACAGCAGTCGACCACCTTTGGGAGCACAGTCGAGATTGCGGGGGAGATCACGCTTGCTGTACGCGTCGCGGCGGGTTGCGAATGCGTTGATGTCACGTTCGGAACGAGCCACGCTCACTGCGGGTCGATGTGTGCTGCGCGATGCATCACCATGGCGACTGAGGCGACGATGCACGAATCCCGCGTCGAAGAGTGGATGATTCGGCGAAGTGCTGTCTGCGGTGTCCAACATTGGACGTCTCCTTGGTTCACGGCGTTGTGAAGGTTCTCGTACCGACCCGATCGTGGGCCCCTGTTCCAGACCATTCTGGGACAGGGGGCATGACGTGTCTCTACAAAAAACCGCTGCGGTTGGTCCCCGTAGCGGTTCGTGAGTGCGGAATGTCTCTGGAGACTATGCACGAACGTGGCTACGGGATTCCTGGAGAAGGAGAGACATGGAATCCACAACACAAATCTGGCGAATGACCATGAGGTCTCGCTTCGCTGAGCACGTCGATTGTGTGTTGAGTGTCAAGTTCATATCGTACAAATCTAACTGTACGTCAGCCGCAGGAATACTGTCAAATTCAGCGACGACCGTTATCCACAGGAGTGATGGGTGCCTTGCCGCCAAGTACGGCGATTACATTTTTTGCTGCGGTGACTGCCATAGCATTGCGAGCTTCGAATGTTGCAGACGCGGTGTGTGGAGTCAGAATAATGTTCTTGAGTTTGCGTACGGCGTATGTGTCGAGAATGGAACATGCAATGGCCGGTTCGCATTCAAAGACATCAAGTGCAGCTCCAGCGATGACGCCGCGGGAGAGTGCACTGATGAGTGCGTGTTCGTCTACGACTGGTCCGCGTGCGGTGTTGATCAGAATCGCTGTCTTTTTCATTTTTGCTAGTTCTGCTGCGCCAATGAGATGGCGTGTCTCTGGTGTGAGAGGAACATGCAGCGAAACAACATCTGCTTTGGTGAGGAGTTGTGTCTTTGTGACGCGCTTTGCTGCGTATTCTTTTTCCAACTCTTCGTTGACGTGTGGATTGTGATACAGAATCTGCATTCCTAGTCCGTGGTGCGCGATGCGGGCTACCATGCTGCCGATGCGCCCTGCGCCTACGAGTCCGAATGTTTTGCCACTGAATTCTGTGCCAAGGAGTAGGTCTGGCTGCCAAGTCTTGAATTTCTTTGCTCGAGTGAATGCATCAGATTCCACAATGCGACGACCGATCGACATCATGAGCGCGATCGTGTGTTCTGCAACGGCGGTGTTGAGTACGTTGGGAGTGTTGGTAACAATGACGTGATTGTGGTTGCAACTATCGACGTCGATGTTGTCGTATCCAACTGCGTAGTTGGCAACAATGCGTAGTTGCGGTCCTGCTGCTCGCAACACCTCCTCGTCTACTTTGTCTGTGAGAAGTGAGATGATCGCGTGTGCGCCTTGTGCTCGTTGTAGGAGAACACGGCGAGGAATAGGTGTGGGCTTGTCCCACATCCAGATTTTGAATCCGCGTTGTTTGGTAAGGAGCTGTAGTCCTGCGTCTGGGATGCGTCGTGTGAGTACAATCGAAAATGCCATACTGATTTTTGTTCAGTATAGCATTTCGTTCGGCTTGATGCTCGTCATTATCTCGAACGCATCTCACGATGGAATGAAATTAACTCAGCAACTTCGTCTGCAGTGAGTGGTGTTGGTACGTATGACATTGCTGCTGCAGGAACATCAGGTTTGCGACGGTAGATGCGGTAGAGGAAGGCGATCAAGAGTGCGAGGAGTGATGGAGGGAGCCAGCGAGTCCAGGATGACGGTGGACCTGCAACTGCGGTCTTGGGTGGAGCGGCGGTGATGAGTTCGAGATCTTGTGGAGTTCGTGTTGCCAGTACTGGTTGTCCTGTGGAGCTGCGAACAATACCGGTGATGCGAACAACGGCGCCTGCGCCAACGTCGCTGGAGAGTGTTCCAAGGCCTCCCATATCAATAAGGATTTCGCCTGTTTTGTCATCGAGATAGGTTGAGCGCTTGGTGAATTCAGTGATGGTGCCTTGTGCTTGGATGAGCTGTCCGTAGCGTTTGATCGTGATGTCGCGGATGGGTGTCATGGTTGATGATGTTGGCGTGAGCAAGTCTGCAGCTGGGAGTTTGCGAATGTGTGCGTCGGATTTGATGATGAGTCGCTGAATATCGTCTTGTGTGGAGATCGTTCCAGTGAGAGATACGCGATCACCGATCATGAGCGATGCGAACTGCGTTGTTGGTTTGGTGCGAAGTGTTACGAGGAATGGGTGGGTGTCGATGAATGCCATAGTGGTTCCAAATCGTCCGGCAGCTGCAGTGACTGTGCCGGTTACGGTGGTGGTTTTAGGAGCCGGCTTTTTTGCCGACGGTTTTTTAGTGGTGGTTTTCTTGGTGGCTGGTTTTTTCTTTGCGGGCTTTTTGGGAGCTGCCTTGTTCGCAGGTGCTGCGGTGCTGGAGTTCTCCGCGCTGAGCACTGCTGTGGCGGTACTTACAGGTGCAGTGACAGTGATGTCTGTTGCTATGCGGTCGGAGAGTCCATCACTGTCGGTGACAAGGAGTTGTATACGGTAGATTCCTGGTATTGCGAATGCGTGCTGGAGCATGGGTGCAGTCGATGTGACGCCATCACTGAGCATCCACGAATACTGCAACGGAAGGCCGTCGTCTGAGATCGACGCAAACGCATCGAGATAGAATGTCGTGTGTGCGACGACCTTCTTGGTTGTGTCGATGCGTGCTGTTGGTGGATCATGTGGAACGCGAATGACATTCTCACGTCCTGGTGTAGAGGATGAGGTGTATCGCCAGAATCCATTGCTGTCACGTGCCCAACTCGCGCCAGCGATCGTTCGCGTGTACGACGTCGTATCAATCACATGATCACTAGGGTGTATGAGTGCAACAGAACCACTCGTGTTGGCAAGCGCGATGGCAGAGCGCGAGCGGGGAATCGCAATGCGTGCATTTGGTTCTAGTGTTGTCCCTGTGAAGTGATAACTGCGATTGCGATTGTCACGCAGTCGCCACTGGAAGAGATCGATCGTTGATGACGTTGGATTCCACACCTCAATGAACTCGTCTTCATCGTCAGCCCCCTTCGGGTCTGGGAGGAGTTCACTCAATTGCAAACGAAGTTCATCTACGGTTGGAGAAGCTGCTGGCGACTCTGCTCTCGCAGTGCTTGTACTTTCGGATTTGGACGCAGGTGGCGCTGCCTGAGTGATGCTGTTGGGTGCGCCAGGTGTCGGAGTAATCGAGGGGTGATATGTCGCCGCTTGTTCATCGAACGCCCATACACCTGCGCCTGGTACATCTTCGTAACGTGTTGTCGCGAGTTCGACTTTGTCCGGTGTGAGTAGTGTCACTGCGTCTCCGGAGTTATTGAGCGCGGATCGCGTGAGTGTAACAACGCCATATGGTGAGGAAGAGGTGAGTGTGAGCGAGAGTTGCGCAATCGTACTGTGCGCATCAGCGAGTGTATGCCCAGTCAGATCTGCGTATTCGCCTGAGACGAGGAAGAGTTCGACCCATTCTTCGCCATCATCGGGACTTGGGGCGATTTCGTTGATGCGTACGACCCATGGCGTGGTTGTGTCTGTGGGTACTGGTGGTGGTTCGTCTGTAGGAGTCGGTGGTAACTCTACTGGTGTTACAGGTCCGCTGGATTGATAGGTGAATTGCTGGACGATTTCTCCATCGGGACTTACAAGCCCGATTTCTTCGCCGTCTTCGCGCAATGTGCCCCATGCACTGTCTACAATCGGTGTGGTGGTCGCGAGTAGTGCTGCGAGTTTGGTTGCATCATCAGCAATGATCACGCTATCGCCCGGTGAAATCGATGGACTCGTGTCGCCGACAACTTTGATGCTGTGGCGTGTTCCGTCCTCGAGGAACTTCCACAGTGTGATGTCGGTAGGTTCGGTTCCGACATGTGTTACTCGGACCCATTCGAGTCCGTCAGCTGGTTCAGCGGCAACTTCGGTAATGACAAGAACACTCGTTGCAGCTGAGGCTGCCCGAGTTGCCATCCACGTCATGAGAAGGAGGAGAAAGAGAATACACAGAACAATGGCTCCAAGGAACCGACGGTGCGTCGTCATACGGTGGTGATTAGAAGCTACTGCGCCGTGCACGTTGGAACGGGCGCGTGCAAGTAGTCGAACACCGTACGGTTGGAATAACTCGTGTGTCAAGAGCAGGAGATGTGGATAGTTGCCGAGCGCTGCACAACATGATTGAATACACGCATTGCCGCGGTGGTGAAATTGGTAGACACGCCAGCCTTAGGAGCTGGTAGGGTTAAACCTGTGTGGGTTCGAGTCCCACCCGCGGCACCATTGAGAAAAATGGCCTGTAATAGGCCATTTTTCTTGTAAACATCTTGACAAAGTGGCAAAAATGGTGTATAGTACTTTGTTGCAAAAGTTCGGTGTTCGCTCACATAAAACAGTCCCAGCGTGCAACCGCTGTTGGACTCTCCCACAGGAGGGAGTCATGAAAGTCTTCACGTTGGATGGTGATTTGGGCTATGTCGTACGCGGTGCGACCGTCCGAGGTAGCGATGGTCTATTTCTCGGTGCGGGACCCTGTGGTACAGGTGTCCCCTTGTTCCGAAAGAACCCGGCAGCAGACGTACGTCGCAGCGGCGATGTGTTTGAGGCTCACCCGGTGCAGGTGCAGTCGGGCTGGGCACTCGCGAAGCCCAGTCATCCCCAAGAGGACACGAAGGTTCTCGTGGTGGTGAGAAGTCAAAGCGCGAGCGGTGGTGAGGGGCAAGGATGTTGGTCCTTCGATCTCCATGCGCGTCCGCGTTTCGACAGCTTCAGTCAGATCCTCGCGACTGGAACTGGCCCTCGACGCTTCTTCGAGAAGCATGGCGTCGTTGGGAACATCGGCTGGCACGATGCTCTCATCGTCATGGAGGTGGGGCAGGTGATCTGGGTCATCAACCAGGGCGGTCGAAAGACGAGTGCGCGATACGAATCGATCGAGAGGGGTCTTACCCTGATCTGATCGACCAACCCACGATGGGTGCAGAGAATCCTCTGCGCGCATCGTGGGTTTTCTGTTTGTGGGTTTTATTTGTTCTATCCCAATTTGACTCAAAAAAGAGCCGCCCACTTCGTTAAAAGTAGGCGGGTGGGGCGATGTGCTGCTGTCACACAGCGACTTGGTTGGACAGCTCGTTGCCTTCGAGCTGCGCGTGAATCACGTGGAGGAAAACAGCGGCGCTCACGCGGTGGGCGTGCAGCTTTTTGTCGAGCTTTGTGTTGGGCTTGGTACCCTTGCGTCGACGATGGCGCTCGGCGAGACATTGGAACCAGTACTTGGTTCCTTGTTTGTAACAAAGCCAGGGGAGGAAGGATCTGTCACCTCGTTGTTCGTGCACGAACCTGACGATGATTTCGCGCTGTTCGATGTTGAGCTCCTTCACCAGGCGAATCACGAGCTGTTTGAGCCGCTCTGGGGTGTACGCGGTCCTGAGTTCGGCGAGCACCCGAGCTCGCGTGAGCTTCGCTGTGACGATCAGGTACGCGTGAGGGATACCCTGCAACCGTGGTGGTTCTCCAGACATGACGTCCTCCTCAGTACGCAGCCAGTGCGTACGTCACTAGTCTACCTGAATGTACTCGCTGCACTCAAACTGTCAAGTATCCACTTGTCAGCTACAAAGTCCTGCGGTAGGATACGCACATATTATTTTTTCTATGCATCGGATACTTCGTCAGTTGTTGGCGATTGTTGTTGGCGTTGTCGTCACCGCCATCGTGTCGCATTTTGCTCCTTCGCTCTTCGATTGGATCCATCACAGCAGTGATGCGCATCTGCTCATGACTTTTTTGAGTATTGCTGTTGTGTGTGTGCTTAGCTTTGCGGCGTTTCATTTCTCTGAGGGCACGCCACTGCCATCGTTTGTTGCTGCTATTTTCTTTGGTATAGCAGGGCGAGAGTTGCTCACGCCGATCACGCACGAGCATGGGACGCTTGCTGCGATTGTGGGATTTGGCGCAACACTTATTCTCTTTAGTGGTGGACTCGAAACACCCTTTGCCAGCTTCCGCAAATTGCTGGTAAAGATTCTCTCCCTCTCATTCTTCGGACTTTTTCTCACCGCGTTCCTCTTCTCATGGTCGTTGTTTGAAATCGGACTTTGGGTGGGGATTTCTGTACCAGTAACCGTGGCAGTTTTGCTTGGTGCTGTGCTTGCGTCCACGGATCCTGCTGCGATTATTCCGGTGCTCAAGCAGCTGCGATTCAAGAATCGTGAGACCAAGGATATTATTATTTCGGAGTCCGCGGTGACTGATGTGACAGGTACATTGCTCACGTTGGTTTTCCTTGGCGTGATCGGTGCTGCAGGTGCGTTCACCTCTATTAATAGTGGGTACGGCACACTCTTCACAGCAGCAACAGGCTGGATTCTCTTGGAGCAAATCGCATTCGGCGTACTCTTCGGTGTGATGGGATATGGACTCCTCGTGGGACTCACGCGGTTCAAGTCGTATCACGCACAGGAGTACGAGGCAGATGCAGCATTCTTCGTTGGTGTTCCTGTCATCATCTTCACCATCGCTGTGGCGCTCGGCGGATCTGGCTATTTGGCAGCGTTCATCGCTGGATTGCTCTACGTCATTACAAAGCATTTGCATACAACAGAGCGATTCTTCAATCATATGATTGAAGGGTTCCTGAAGCCGACGATCTTCATTTTGTTGGGTGCATTGGTCGACGTACAGAGCTTGCTGGACACTGCAGTTGTCGGTATTCTTGCGGGCCTTGTCTTCATGGGAATTATTCGCCCACTTACCGTGTTCCTGACGCTCGGGCCATTCTCGTTTTTTGGCAAAGATCGATTCTCTATTCGGGAACTTTGGTTCATTTCATTTGTTCGTGAGACTGGTGCGATCCCAGCGGTCTTGTTGGTGACGATTGTGAGCAGTGGTATTACAGGTCTCGATAACCTCGTACCTATTGGTATGTGGGTGATTCTCCTCACGCTCGTAATTCAGCCTGCACTCACGCCATTGGTGGCACGTTGGCTCAAGGTTGCTGTTCCAATGGCAGATGCTGCGGCAATTCAGCTTCACAACATCGAGAAACCAATGGTTGTGTTGGGTTCACGTGGGCATTCGTACGTGGATCGGTTGCCACGCGTAGTAGCTTGGGCGTTGCGACACAATATTGATCACGTGATGCTCCTGCATTGCCTGGAAGATCAGTACACCACACAGCGCGAAGCTGCGATGCGAGCCGAAACCGAATCGGCATTCAAGAAAATCAATGCAGCACAGGCGGAAAAAGGTGAACCAGAGATTGAATTCCACTACGTGTCTCGTACAGGATTCCTGCAGCAGAACATCGCTGCGCTTGCTGCAGAGCATGAGAGCGTAAGTGCAATTTTCGTTGGTCGCAAGATTCTCGACTTCCGGTTGGAGGAGATCAAGCAGTTGCAAGTGCCACTCTTCTTCATTGATTAGCACCAACTCGCGAGGTACAACCAAAAAAAGTAAAGGCCGTTTGGAAATCCTGGGAGATAGAGGATTCCAAACGGCCTTCGGTATTCAGGTAACTGCTGCGTGTGTGGCGCTGCGTTACGGTGCGGCGAACGTCCACGTGGACGCGTCGTCGGGAGTTACGACGGTTGTGCTGAGTGCGCCGTGCGTATCACGGGCGAACACGAGCAGTGGTTGCCCTTGCATTGGCATAGGAAGCACTGCGCCATCCAAGCGCACGGTCCCGGGGGACCCTGCGCAGCCCAGCTGTTCTGGCATGATGTCTGCACAGATAAGCGGCTCTGGCGTGGCCAGAGGGGTAAATGACGCGCTTGGATCACACGCCCTGCCGTTGACGTACAGTGGCGCGCTCCATCGAAGTCCCAGTTGCCCTGAAGCTCGTACACACACTACGAGGGCTGCCTGAGATGTGGTGGGGAAGACGACGAGCAGGCTGCGCAAGCTCATCGGGTTATTGCTCACTACCACGAGCGAGCTGAAGACGCCGACACTTGCCAGACCGAGTACCATTCGGATCATGCTTCACCTCACTTTTGGTCGATGGGTTTCTGTCCGTAGCGTACGCTTGTCCACAGGAGACGTCAATCTGTCCACAACCCTGTGGATTTCCTAAGGAATAAGCCCCTTGACAAGGGGTCGGTGGTTCTATAGAATACCGCCAGACTCTGAATGAATCCCATGTCCGCCGCTCCACTTGGAGCACAGGCTCACAAGGCCTCAGGACCTCTGGCGAAACCCTAACTCACCGTACTACGCTTACCGCGTCTTACAACACGAGTGCTTAATACGCAGGGAACGCCAGCACAGACCTAGTCTGTATGACGTCCCGCGAAAGCGGGTTTTTTGATCCTCAGAGACGGGTTCGAACTTTGAAAATTGAAGAATCGCACGCATCTATAAACGACAAAAGCACGTAAACGTGTACGCACGTTTACGATAGATAAGAGTACAAGAGGTAATGAATAATGCTAAAGCACGTTGAATGCTTTAGTAGATCGTATATAAGAGTATGTAGGTGGATGCCTTGGCAGAAAACATCGAAGAAGGACGTTGCAGGGTGCGATAAGCTACGGGGAGCTCCCAAGCAAGCTTTGATCCGTAGATTTCCGAATGGGGAAACCCGGCATGAGCGAAAGCACATGTCACCCTTGCCTGAACACATAGGGCAAGAGGAGGATACTCGGGGAACTGAAACATCTTAGTACCCGAAGGAATATAAAGAAACACACACTGACTGGTAAATCTGGGAATGGACTTGTTCCGTTTCCGGACCTTACCATTCAGTTTCGATTCCGCTAGTAGTGGCGAGCGAACGCGGAGAAGCCTAAACCGCACAGCGTGAACTTAGTTCAAGGGACCCGCAAGGGAACTGCGAGCTAGGGAAAGGACAGGCCGTTGCCTGTGACGGGGTTGCGAGTTGTTCACAATCTGCACCTGTAATGCAGAATCATGAGACTTTTGATATATAGCCGAATAGGTTGGAAAACCTGACCAAAGCGGGTGATAGTCCCGTAAGCGAAATATATTGAACTCATGAGTGAGCGTCACTCAAGTACTACGAGACACGCGAAATCTCGTAGGAATCCGGGACGACTATGTCCCAAGGCTAAATATGTTTTCTGACCGATAGTGAACAAGTACCGTGAGGGAAAGGTGAAAAGCACCCCGGAAGGGGGATGAAATAGTTTCTGAAACCACATACTTACCAGGAGTCAGGGCCCAAGATTCGTTCTGGGTGATGGCGTTCCTATTGAAGAATGAGCATGCGAGTCTGCTGCACGTGGCATTAGGTTAAGCTCTTCTGGAGCGGAGCCGTAGTGAAAGCGAGGGTGAATAGCCCGTTAGTCGCGTGTACAGGACCCGAAGGGTGGTGAGCTAGTCATGGCCAGGGTGAAGGATCTGCGAAAGCAATCTGGAAGCCCGAACTCACGAGCCGTTCAACACTTGGAGATGAGCTGTGACTAGAGGAGAAATTCCAATCGAACTACCCGATAGCTGGTTCTCCCCGAAACAGGTATTGGCCTGGCCGTAGATGTATCTCTGGGGGTAGAGCACTGAATCGGGACGGGGGCGCAAGTCTACCGTCTCTAACCAAACTCCGAATACCAGAGGTCAAAAGTCTACGAGTTAGACAGTGGGGGCTAAGCTCCATTGTCAAAAGGGAAACAGCCCTTGATCATAGTCTAAGGTCCCAAAGTTGTAGTTAAGTGTAAAAGGTGGTGTCGAGACTGAAACAACCAGGAGGTTGGCTTAGAAGCAGCCATCCTTTAAAGATAGCGTAACAGCTCACTGGTCGAGTTTCCTCGCGCCGAAAATGTACCGGGGCTAAACTACACACCGAAGACATGGGATAGTGCGTTCTATCGTATTATCGGTAGGGGAGCATTCCAAGCAGCAGTGAAGTCGGACCCGTGAGGGCCGGTGGAGCGCTTGGAAGAGAGAATGCATGCATGAGTAGCACAAAGGCGGGTGAAAACCCCGCCCACCGTAAGACCAAGGTTTCCTGGGCCACGAAAATCGTCCCAGGGTTAGTCGGTCCTAAGACAAGGCCGAAAGGCGTAGCCGATGGACAGCAGGTTAATATTCCTGCACTATGATGCTCTAGTGTTATTGTGACGCATCCTTGCGTTGCCCGCGGGTATTGGTTTGCCCGTTTCGCAAGATGAAGGGAAAGGCTTCGGCCGGAACCGACGGGGGATAAGAGGGTGCCAAGAAAAGCCAATAACATGTTTGATGTGCATTGTATCCGTACTGCAAACCGACACAGGTGGTTGGGCATGAAATATGCCAAGGTGTACGAGAGAAACCTCGCTTAGGAACTCTGCAATACAGTGGCCGTAACTTAGGGATAAGGCCTGCCCACGCAAGTGGGCCGCAGCGAAAGACATTTTGCGACTGTTTACCAAAAACACAGGTCTCTGCAAAACCGTAAGGTGAAGTATAGGGGCTGATGCCTGGCCAGTGTCAGAACGTTAAGGTGAGAGGTCATCCCTCGCAAGAGGAGGCAGCTTTGATCCGAAGCGCTGATGAACGCCGGCGGTAACTATAACCGTCCTAAGGTAGCGAAATTCCTTGTCGGGTGAGTTCCGACCCGCACGAATGGCATAACGACAGAATGACTGTCTCAGCGAGGTACTCGGTGAAATTGCAATTGTCGTGAAGATGCGACTTACCCGCAGCTGGACGAAAAGACCCCGTGAAGCTTTACTACAACTTGCTATTGGGTCAAGGTGTTGCTTGTTCAGAATAGGTGGGAGCCCTTCGGGGCGCCAATGAGATACCACCCTTGCATCATTTTGATTCTAATCCGTGTCCGTGAATCCGGATACAGAGACAGTAGCTGGTGGGTAGTTTAACTGGGGCGGTTGCCTCCTAAAGAGTAACGGAGGCGTTTACAAAGGTTCCCTTAGCCTGGATGGAAATCAGGCTGGACGTGCAAACGCAAAAGGGAGCTTTACTGCAAGACCTACAAGTCGAGCAGTTGCGAAAGCAGAAGTTAGTGATCCGACCGTACGATATAGGACGGCGGAAGCTCAACGGATAAAAGCTACTCCGGGGATAACAGGCTGATCAGGTCCAAGAGTCCACATCGACGACCTGGTT
>JBBTQS010000005.1:0-14911 GCA_038065555.1 Patescibacteria group bacterium | reverse complement strand
ACCCTCGGCGCTGCACGCCAGGGTGAAAATCGCGGCCAGGAGCGCCGCGAGGAGGTTGCGTGTCATGTTCCTACTCCCCTGAGACGCTCGTATTGGCCGGTAATCTTCGTGAGCAGGATTGCCCACGATAGACACCGTTTGATTCACCAAACGAGGCTCGTTGAGAAGGTGTGATGAGTGAGTTCTTCACATCTTCTCAGTGCGCCCCGCTTGGGGATGTGTACAAAGAGCTGTTTCCTGTTCTTGCCATACCATAGCGCAGTTGCAGGATTTGTCAAGCGAAATGGCGCTCATTTTACCTACTCTTTGCTAGATTTATTGACAAAAGGTCTGTTTTGTGTTATAGTCGGGCGTTCATGTAGACCTGCGTCATTGCAGCTACTACAGGTCCTATACCGTTCCTTACACCCCAACAACCGCCGACGCGAACCGTTGGCACAGCATACAGGAGCTAGACGATGACAACAACAATGATGGGTGTGTTCACACCTGGCCCTGACCAGATCCGTGGGATTATCGCTGGGAACGTGATCATCGCGATCGCGTCCCTGCTGCTTCTCATCTTCCTGCCGCAGATGTGGCCCGTGGCCGCCTCCATCGCAGTGATGGGTGGTCTGCTCATGTGGCGACAGTGGCGAATCGCCGGAACCGTGATCATCCCAGAGGGGCATCACGGGCTGGTGTTCGACCGTCACGGTGTTCATATCCCAGTGTACCTCACGGCAGGTCGTTACTGGTATTCGCCGTGGCATGTGCGTCGCGTCTTTTGTGTCGGTCGCGCTGCGATTCCGGTCAGACTTGAATCGTTTACGGTCGAGTATGTCGGTGGGCGCAAGCAGTTCGGTATCGTGGCGACCGTCACGTTCGAGCCAGAACGAACAGCGGCACAACTCTTCGAGCTGTACTGCGCCACAGTCGATCTCTTCAAGAGGGAGAAGACACAGCTAGACAGCAAGCTACGGTCGATTCTTCCACAGCATCTCAAGCGTGTGATCGAGAGTCTCCCACTGGACGTGCTGCGCTTTCCGAAACAGGGTACTGCGCATGTGCTGCTTGCACTGCAGACTGACCCAGCGTTCCTGTTGGCAGCTGATGCGATTCGTGCTGGACCTGTGGTCGGTCTCGAATTCCACTTCGAGAAGTCAGTGGCAGATCAGCTAGGTCGAGAGGAGCCCTTTGTCGGAGTCCCAGATATGACGCGGTATGAGGTAGTGCGTCGGATTAACGAGACGCATCAACTTATAGTCACGTCAGCGCGCGGACTGCGCATGAGCGGTGGACTTTCGCAGCAGAGGATTGGGGAAGAGTTGCTCCGGCAGGCAGAGGAGTTCGCGGACTCCGTTCGCTCGCTTGCTGCCATGAGTTGGAACCAAGGCGCAGGTCCTGGTGGCAAGAAGTAAGGTAGTCGCAAAACAACCAAAAAGTCGCGCGATGAGGATCGCGCGCGAACCGCAACCCGAGGAACAACAGTTTCTCGGGTTTGTGATTTTGTCCGAGAAATAATTTTGTGCTATACTTTCGGTGCTTGTCAGGTATGCATCGGATCCTTTCTTCCAAACGCTTTCAGAGAATTGTTGCAGGTATTATTTTGCCTGTCTTTTTGTTCATTGGGGTGTTGGGTCAGCCGATGAGTGCGCTTGCGCAGACTGTGCACAGTGCGCAGCGAACAATGGGCACTGAATCTACAGTGATTCGCACGGGCTCTGTGGTACAACTTGCACAAGGGTCGCCTGCTGCCCCTGCTGCTGCAAAGGCAGGCAAAGCTAACCCACTTATTGCAGCAGGAATTGCGGCGCTTGGTTCGTTGGCTGGTGGTATAGCTGCTGATTTGGCCGGCCTCTACATTTTCTACGTAATTTTTGACATGCTCGTGAACGTCTTTAGCAAGATTGTGAACGAGTTGTTGATTTGGTCATTGCGTACCTTCATTCTCCTTACAGGGTACAATGATTTCTTGAATAATGAATTTGTAAATTCGGGTTGGGCAACCTTGCGTGATATTGCCAACCTGTTCTTCGTGGTTATCTTGTTGATCATTGCGTTTGCGACCGTGTTGAACATTTCTTCGTACGAGTACCAACAGTTGCTGCCCAAGTTTGTGCTAGCGATATTCTTGGTGAACTTCAGTCGTACGATTGTTGGACTGATGATTGACGCGTCACAAGTAGTGATGGTGACGTTTGCCAGTGCGTTCTATCAATCTGCTGCAGGTAATTTCGTTCGATTGTTGCGTATTGACCAGTGGCTGCAAGTGAAGTCGTTGGTTTCAAATGCAGTTACTTCTGCAGGTGCTGCCACAGATAGTTCTGTACTGAGTACTGTTGCGACTGTGGCGAGTGTTGATGTGGTGAGCAACTTCGTCGCGCTTCTCTTCACCCTAGCGGTCTCGACGTTTGCGTTGGGTGTGGGGTTGACGCTCGTCGCCGTCATTGTCTACCGCATTGTCGCGCTTTGGTTGTTGATCATCTTCTCGCCGCTTGCATTTCTTGCATGGGTATTGCCTTCCACGCGCAGCTATTTCTCACAGTGGATGGGGCAATTGGTCAAACAGCTCACGGTTGGTCCACTCCTTGTCTTCGTGGTGTGGCTGGCTCTCTCAACTGTGCAACAAAATCCGCAGAGTTACGCGCTCCTTGAGAACTCCCAGTCCATTACACAAATCATGTCCTCGTTGGGCATGACAAGTGGATATTCTGAGTTGGAGAATGGCACACTCGGACCCGCTCTCGCACAAGGCGTCGGTGATAATCAGATTGCAAGCACGGCGATCTCATCCTGGAACAATCTCACGGCATTTGTTGTTGCGATCACCGTACTCATTGGTGGTATCAAGTTTGCCGGTAGTATGAGTGGTGGTGCAGGAGCATTCGCACAAAAACTCACTGGGTTTGCGCGCAAGCCATTTGACTTTGCAGAAGGAAAGGCGAAGTCGTTCGGCAAGTGGGCTGCGAAGAAAGGTATTTCTGAACCAATTAACGAAAGTGCTTGGTATTTGAGAAACAAGGGAGATGCGAAAAAGGCGCCGGTGATAGGTCGCTTCTTCAAGTCTTCGGATGAGCGCATCAAGGAGTCCGAAAAGTTCAACAGGGCGTATAAAGCTGACAAGTTTGGAATTCGAAACTTTGGTGAGGGTCGCAAGAATATGAACAGGCTTGAGGCTGACGAAATGACAGCTCTCAAGGAATTGGCATTCCAGAACTCTGATGAAATGCTTGAGTATGGGAAAACCGAACTCGCTGATAAGAGTGGTCAGGGCGCGGTAATCCGTGCAGATGGAAATGAAATGAGTTTTGCTACCAAAATACTTCCAGGTAAAGGCATGTCCAAGCAGTATGAAGATGCTGCAAAGGTTCGTGCGCTGCGTGAGATGTACATGGACAAGAAGAAGACAGAGATTGAACGTGACCCAACTCAGATCGACAAGTATACAAATTCAGATGGTAAAGTGGTTGAGAATACACTTGGAACCCGTCAGAACAGAGATGCTGCGTTGAAGGGTGCGATGGAAGAGTTCGACAAAGCACTCAAAATCGCTGAACACAATCCAAAACCAGTTGGTGCTGAGCCTGCTCGATTGGATCCAGGTGACAAAAATATTCCAGTGGCAGATCGTAAGTTCATTGCTGGTCATATTGTTTCGACTAGTAATACTCCACCCACTACGCCTGGTGTTGGTGCTGCACGTGGACCTGGAGTTGGTGGTGGCGCGCCAGCTGCGGGTGGGCCTCCGGCGACTCCTGCGCCGGGAACTGCAGGCGCTCCAATTCCTTCCGCTCCAGCTGCAACACCTGGCGTTGGTGCTGCACGTGGACCAGGGGTTCCAGGTGGAGCTAGTCCATACGCTGGTGGTCCTACTGGAGGCTCTGGTGGCAGCGGTCTTGCAGCAAGCGGCAAGCGTGATCAGGCAGCACCAGACGTCAACGTTGCTCAGAACTCCCAGTCCAGCACCACTGTCAATGTGAACATGAGCGCACCACAAGGTGGCACAACACCAGTTCCTCCTCCAGCAACAGCGCGTCGCCCTGTTGGGTTCAAGCCCAAGCCGCTTGCAAGCGCAGGTGTCTCTCTCTCCGAAGCCAAGGCTGCAAGTGATGCGAAGAATCGCGCAGCACAAGATGAAAAGGCTGCTACACGCGCTGCTAGTGCTCGATCGCGCAAGGAAGATGCAAAGACGTCTTCCAACGCTCCTGCTGGAATTCCTTCGGCGTCTAACGCTGCTCCAACGCTTCGCCGTGATGCAGGTGCAACAGGTGACAAGGCAGCACAGGCAGCACGCGAAAAGACTGAGGCGCAAGCAAATGCAGGTGGCCCTAACATCGTTGTCGAAGCAGCGCAGAATGCCGAGCTCTCACGTGAAGTTGAGAATCGTCTTCGATCACTTGAGGCCTCTGAATCTGCTCAGGGATCGATCGCAGAGAATCGTCAGCGCCAAATCGATGAGCTGGGCAAGCAGTTGAGTGACATGGCAGATGGCAAACCAAAGGTTATTCGTCAACTGATTCAGAATAACCCTGATGTCCGCAAAATCGTTGCCGACATTGTGAAGAATCCGCTTGCAGCACGCCAGTTGCAACAGAAGATTGAGCGAGAACTCAAGAAGAATCCATCATTCAAGGGTCTCTCCGCCGAGGACGCGAGTGAGATCAGCCGAGAACAGACCAAGGTTGCGCTTCGTGCGCTCAAGAAGGAAGAACCAAGCGCACTTGAGACCAATAGTCGTCGTCCAGATCCAGTGACACGCAGCCTCGCACGTGAGGTGCTGGACGAACCAGATGATGTAGCAGAGACAGCTCAGGCTCCTTCCTCACCAGTGTCACAGCCTCCGGAGGACACTACCAATAACGCGTAATCGCACCTATGGCAATTACGTTTCGATCCATTGACGAGTTGCCCGAAGTGTTGCAGGAGTACCTCTACAGCGATGTTGTTACGACAATCACGCAAGAGGTATTTGCAACCTACGGCATTGAGGACCGCGCACGACAAGACGCGGTTCTTGATGCATTGTGGGCCGTATTCCACGGCACGCTCACACTCGAGCGATTGCCACATCGCCTCGGCGAAGGATTGGGCAAAGCACCGGACGCCACATATCCAATGGCAGCAGAACTCGCTGTGCGTATTCTCTTGCCAGCGCGTGATTATCTCGGACCAGTTGAATCGTATGTTCGTCGGTGGGATGAGACTGCAGCAACGAAGGAATACAGTTCGGTTGGTCAGTCATTCACATTGCCTGCGTACACCCGCGAGGAATTAATTGAAGAGATTGTGGCGTTGCGACCTGCAACCATCACGCATCCTCGCGCTGTCGCAAATTTCGAGAAGCTTGCAGAGGAAATGGTGTATCGCGGTCGCAGTAACTTCGAAGAGGTTCTGTATTTGAGTGATCTCGTGGGGTCAGTTGATGGTTCTGGTGTTGGTATGCCAGCAGCAGTTGCTGAGTCAACGCTCTTGCAAATCAAGCAACTCATGGCAGGGAGCAGCACCGCGAAATCTGCTGTGCCACAGACAACACAGCGACCCGCTGCAGCGCAAGCACGTCGACAGAGTGTGTCTGAGGACAAGCAAATGGCAAAGGAAGTCGCAGCGCATGCGCGAGAGATGCCAACAACACCAGTCTCTTCTGCTGATGCAGCATTTGTTGACCAAATCGCAGCAGCAGTACTCGAGAAATTCCCAACACTCAATGCGCAGACCGCGCGTGCAGCCATCGATGCACGAGTCAGAGATGTGCGTGATACTGCTGCAACCATGGAGTTCCTCATGCGCAGTACTGAGCAAGGTGGCGCTGGAGTGGATGCAGACACTGCGATGCAGATCATCACCATTCTCGAACAAAAGGTGAGTGAACGTTCACAAGCACAGCGTGCGGCAGCGGCTCCCGCAGTCGCGACACCTCAGGCGCAACCACAGAGTCAGCCACGTGCTGTCATTGCACCTCGTGCACCAGAACCAACACCAATCGCCCAACCGACGCCACCACCTCCACGACCTATTGTTGCGGAGAAGCCTCGTGTCGAAGATGTGCGTCGTATTATTGCGCCGACAGGTCCTATCCAAGAAATCGCTTCGATGCGGCTCGTTGATTTTCGTCGCAGTAGTCAGGACTCGATGGAGCGTGTGACAAAGATTCTCGGTGCGATGGATCGCATTGGCGAAGAGGCATATGACGAGAAGATCCAGGCGATTCAGGCGTGGCGCTACAATGAACCGTATCAACTCTACGAGGATATGATTGTAGACGCGCTGCAGAATCGCAAACCGCTCTCCGTGCTCATTCAGGAGCGCGTGCGAGATCGTCAGCCTGTGCTCGAAGTCAAGGAAGTAAGTGCACTGCTGCACATGCATCGTATGATGGAGAATTGGTGATATGGATAATCGCTTCGTCGTCCCACAATTTATTGATGAAGAAGCGAAGATTATCGGGCCCATCACCATGCGGCAGTTCATCATCTTGCTCTTTGCACTGATGATTCTCTTTATTTTGTTCAAGACCGTCGACTTCGCACTCTTCCTGCTCACCGGCATTCCACTCTTGTTCTTCATGATCGTACTGGCATTTGTGAAGATCCGCGGACAGAAGTTTCATTTCTTCTTGCTCAACTTCGTGATCAAGATGCGTCGACCCAACGTGCGCATCTGGGACAAGTCGCAACAGGGGAATATCGAAGTGATGAAGGTAGAAGAGAAGAAGTCAGAGCCACCGCGATTGGTGAAGGTTGCGCCGTCACAAGGGCGGTTGCATGAATTGTCTCTGGTAGTGAATACCGGCGGTATGTATCGCCCTGACGAAGAATAAGTATGGCAAGCCCTCAACGCAAAACCGGACTCCCAAGTACGCAACAGTACATGCAAGTTGCCGAGATCAAAGACGGCGTGGCGATCCTCAAGGATGGCACGCTACGCAGTGTTTTGTTGGTTTCGAGTATCAACTTCGCACTCAAGTCTGATGATGAGCAGTCGGCTCTCATCAGTGGGTATGTTTCGTTTCTCAATGGTATCGATTTCCCACTCCAGATTGTGGTGCAATCACGCAAGCTCAACATTGATCAGTACATGGAGCGACTCGATGCAGCAGAGAAGATGCAAGAGAATGAGTTGCTCAAGATGCAGATCACTGATTACCGTTCTTTCGTTCGTGAGCTCGTGGATATTGGTGAGATTATGAGCAAACGATTCTACGTCGTCGTGCCATATGATCCACTGAGCAATTCGAGCAAAGGATTCTTCAGTCGTATCAAGGAAGCGTTCTCTCCAGCGAAGACGTTGCAGCTCAAGGAGGCGCGGTTCCGCGAACGCAAGGAAGCACTTGATGGCCGCGTACGACAGATCGAGGGCGGACTTGCGAGCATGGGGCTCGAGGTTGCACGTCTCGACACACAAGGAATGATCGAGCTCTTCTACACCATGTACAACCCAGATACGTTCATGAACGCGCAACTCACTGAGATGGGCAAATTGCGCATTGACCGATAACGACTATGGCATTTCGTCCCGTACAATTTGGGTCAGGCGGCAAACAGACACAAGGACCTGGTGTCACACGTGATGATGGACAACAGCGCCGAGCTGGTGCTCCTGTGTTGCCGAAGAAAGTAAACGCAGACCTCCAGCAGCTCGAGGAGGAAAAGATGTACCGATCGGGCGTGGTCAATATTCGCGATCTCATCGCGCCTTCGGCGATGCAGATTGATCCGTCATTTGTGCGCATTGGAGACACGTATGTGCGTACGCTCTTTGTGGTGACGTATCCTCGATATATTTCGGTTGGATGGTTTGCACCGATTATCAACTTCACTGCGACGCTCGATATCGCGATGTATTTCTATCCTGTGAAGACGGAGTTGATCCTCAAGCAGCTCAAGAACCAGTCCGGAATCATGGAAGCGCAGATCGTGAGTGACGCGGAGAAAGGTGCGCCACGTGATCCGATTCGTGAGACCGCACTGCGCGATATCGAGCAGCTTCGTGATGCGCTCACACAGGGAATTGAGCGTTTCTTCCAGTTTGCGCTCTACATCACGCTCTACAGCAAGACGCGCGAGGAGCTCGACAAGACGTCTGCAGATATTGAGTCAATGCTCGGCAGCAAGCTTATTTATACCAAGCGCGTGTTCTACCAGGCGGAGCAAGGATTCAATTCCACAGTTCCACTTGCTAATGACGAAATCATGGTGACGTTCAATATGAACTCGTCGCCGATTGCTGCGTCATTTCCGTTCATCTCGTCGGAGCTCACGAGTGAGAATGGCATTCTCTACGGCATCAACCGTCACAACAACTCGCTCATTCTCTTCGATCGGTTCTCGTTGCAGAACGCGAACTCTGTGGTGTTCGCAACCTCTGGTGCGGGTAAGTCGTACATGGTGAAGCTCGAGATTCTTCGCAGCCTCATGTTGGGTGTCGATGTGCTCATCATTGACCCTGAAATGGAGTACAAGCATCTCTCTGATGCTGTGGGCGGAACATTCATCAACATTTCGCTCTCGAGTAAATCCAAGGTGAATCCATTTGAGCTGCCGCGTCCTGTAGGGCAGCAAGTTGATACCGAGGACATCATTCGCAGCGCAGTTATTACGGTGAAGGGGTTGTTGCGCATCATGTTGGGAACCTTCAGTACAGAGGAGGATTCTCTCATGGATCGCGCGCTGCTCGAAACCTACGCAAAGAAGGACATTACGCCAGACACAGATCTCACCACGATCGAGCCGCCAATCATGCAGGATCTTGCTGACGTGCTCTCGGGTATGCAGGGTACGGAGAATTTGCTCTTGCGCCTCAAGAAGTATACAGAAGGAACGTTTGCAGGGCTTTTCAACTCGTTAACCACAGTTGACATCAACAACAATCTCGTGGTCTTCTGTGTGCGCGATTTGGAAGATGAATTGCGTCCAATGGCGATCTACACCATTGTGAACTTCATCTGGAATGTGGTGCGCAGTAGTGTGAAGAAGCGCATCCTTGTTATTGATGAAGCGTGGTGGCTCATGCAACACGAAGAGTCTGCGAAATTTATTTTTGCACTGGCGAAGCGTGCACGTAAGTACTATCTCGGTGTGACGACGATTACGCAGGATGTGAATGACTTCCTCAACTCGCCGTATGGCCAGGCAATTGTGACGAACTCGTCCATGCAGATGCTCTTGAAGCAGTCTCCTGCTTCCGTGGATAATGTGCAGAAGACGTTCATGCTCACCGAAGGCGAGAAGTTCTTGCTCCTTGAGTCTGGTGTGGGTGAGGGAATATTCTTCGCCGGCAAGCGTCATGCGGCAATCAAGGTTGTAGCGTCATACACTGAGGACCAAATCGTGACTACCAATCCGCAGCAGCTCATGCAGATCGAAGAAGAAAAGCGCAAGTTGCGTGAGCAAGAAGCGGCATCGAACTAATCCGAATATTCTATGAAAAAAGCATTACTCATCGCAGCACTTGTTGTTCTGGTTGCTGCTGTTGCTACGGGTGTGTACTGGAAGTGGTTCCGTGAGGCGCCGACTACAATAGATGGAGGTCCGGTCATTCCAGCGCCAGGCGAGCTCACATCAGGTGTGACTGCGGAGATTGTTGGTGAAGAAGTCAACAAAGACGCGTTGCTCGCGCAGGTACAGCAGCCAGATGCGACCAAGCCCGCGCAACTCTCGAGTGAAGAAGAGGAGAGCGTGAGCATCGGGAATCTCGCGCGCTCATTCACCGAGCGCATGGCTAGCTATTCACCAACGTCCAACTACGATAATTTGCGCCAGCTCTTCCCACTCATGTCTCCATCGCTGCGTTCGTGGGCAGACGGCGTCATCGCGGGCAATGGCAAGACTGAGGCATCGGTGCGCACAAGTGCGTTCTCAGCAGTAGAGGACAAGACACAGCGCACTGGCGACAAGCGAGTCTACACTGTTGCAACACAGAAGGAACAGCGAACAACGGCAACAGCAGAACCGAAGGTTGTGTACCAAAAGGCTACGGTGGTGGTTGTGAAGTCTGGTACTGCCTGGCTTGTAGATAGCGTTACCTGGGGCGCAGAAGGAGACATCTAATGGATCAACACTCTTTCGGTCGCCTGCGGGCGATCGGGAGATTCTTTCTTGATTCGGTTTTTCCACAATTCTGTATTGGGTGCAATCGAGAGGGCGTGACAATCTGTCGCGCATGTTGTGTTCCTGCAACAGAGCGCGTGTCGTGGTATTGCCCTGTGTGTATGGCAGCGCGTGCGCAGATGGGGAAGTGTGATGCATGTATTGGGGATCTGGACGCACTTGGCGCTATTGCGTCACACCATAATCCACTCGTTCGCAAGGCGGTGCACGATGTGAAATTCGGATTTCGTGAAGAGGTTGCGATAGTGTTGGGTCGGCGACTCGGTGAGTTGCTGCGAGGTGCGGGGTTGCCAGACGCATTGGCGGTCGTTCCTGTTCCATTGTCCAAGCGTCGCATGATTACGCGTGACTTCAATCAGTCTGCGCTCATTGTGCGTGGTATGTTGGAGTCAGTAGAGCAGCCACACTGGCAAGTACATTCTGGGTTGATCGTTCGCACGCGCAGCACACGTGCACAAGCAACACTTGATGGCAGGGATGCGCGATTCCAGAATGTCGCTGGAGCGTTTGCAGTGACGGTAGCGCTCTCCGGAACCGTACTCCTCATTGATGATGTGGCGACCACCGGCGCCACACTTCAGGCGTGTGCCGCTGCACTGCGAGCTGCTGGTGCACAGCGCGTCATTGCAGCCGTAATTGCGCATGGATAATCGCGTTGACAGCTGTCGCTACTTTGCGTACACTACCCGCGTATACGTCTGGAGAGGTGGCCGAGTGGCCGAAGGCACCACACTGCTAACGTGGCAGGGAGTCAAATCCCTCGAGGGTTCGAATCCCTCCCTCTCCGCCCAAAGAATCAATTTTGTTTGCAAAAAAGCACTGGAGTTTCCTGTGCTTTTTTGTTATGGTCAAAGTACCAAGCGTACAATCCCAAGTCTTCTCTATCATCCCGGAGGATTGCCATGGACGAACGAGAATATGATCGTGTTCAGTATGAGTCGGAGCTCGTTGAGCTGACTGCGCAGTCGGCTCCGGTGGTGCGTCGGATTCCGCTGCTTGTGCTCAGGCGCATGTGGATCGTTGCTGTGCTCTGTGTGCTAGTGTTCTTCGTTCCTGTGGGCATGGCCCACTCGAAGATTGCTGTGAATGTGGCAGCTGTGTTGGTCTGGGTGTACGCTGTGGCACGCGCCGTCTGGCTCGCCAAACAGATCAAGCGCATCGACGCAGACAACGCAGCATCATGACGCATCACGCATCCGCCATCAGGCCAATGAACAGAACGCGACCCATAACAGAGTCGCGTTTGTCTTATGTAAGTGGTGGAGTATCTTGCGACGGAGCTCCGCTGCGGATTTTGCGCCAATTCCAGAGCACGGCGCCGATGTAGGAGATATGTGCGAGAATGAGCAACATAGATCCAAATCCCTGTGAAGCGCGTTGTGCACTCTGCGCGTCTTCGGTCCACTCCACTACGAGGGGCTGCGGGTGGGAGCGGAGGTCGTGAGTACTCGTTGCATCGGCTATCGCTTCGCTCACCTCAGTCATGGTGTCTGATGCGATGCGCACACCAGCGCGCCATTCCTTCTTCCAATCCTGTTCGCACTTCCAGGTGTCGACGACTTCGTCTGTTGTGTTCCAGGTATCGCTGCAAACGACCCAGACCGTAATCGGATCTTCGGGACGCCAGGATGCGCTCACGAGTGGGGCTACTACACGTTGCGTCTTTGCCCAATACCCTCGGCTACCTGTGCGTGTGGCGATGTATCCACTTGTTGTGTGATATCCCACCAGTGCATTGAGCACACTTCCATCACTGAATTGGAAGATTGATGCGCTGAGTTCGTGCGCGCGCTCGACTGATACAGGTGCGTTGGTGATTGATTCCTCTCCAACGAATGACTGCCAAATCGGTGGCGCCGCATTGCCAAATCCCAATATCACACTCAAAAGAAATGCGATACCGTACACAACTCCTGCCCACGCAGCAAGCCATCGACTCGCGATGCCAGCCACGATAGCGCCGCCGAAGAGCATGATGAAAAAAACAGCGAGTCCTCCAAGCTTGACCGCAGAGTAGATGCCAATGACTTCGAGGATGAGCAGGAGGAGCGAACCTGCTAGGAGTACGTGCCAAGGCGAGAGTGGTGCGCGGAGTGAGATGTCTTGCATGGGTGCAGTATAGCGCAGGGTTGGCTCGTCGTGAATGGCGTGAAGCTCTTTGTGATTACTTCGTTGTACGATATAGTAGTGTCATATCTTAGTGTCTATGAAATCACTCGTGCACAAGTACGCGATTTTTTACAAAGTGTTGCCCATGGTTGCGATTGTGTTGGGGCTCAAGGCGCTGTGTCATGCGATGGGATGGGAGATTCTCACGCTTGGGCCGCTAGTAACGGCGATTATTACAGCGAACGTGTTCCTGATTGGATTTTTACTTTCCGGAACGATCTCGGATTTCAAGGAGAGTGAGAAATTACCTGGAGATCTCGCATCGAGTCTCGAGGCGATGCATGACGAAGCGTCCATTCTCTGGCGCACCAAGCAAGCGCCTGTGGCTCGTGAGGCGATGGAGTATGTTGCGGCGCTCAACACGTCGCTGGTGAAATGGTTCCACAAGGAAGAGCGCAGTGTGTCGATCATGAATAAGATCACTGGACTCAATACGTACTTCGCTGCGTTCGAGCCGCTCACACAGGCGAATTTCATCACGCGCATGAAGCAGGAGCAGAACACCGTTCGCAAGATTGTGGTGCGTATTCATACGATTCGTGAGACGTCATTTGTGAAGGCGGGGTATGCGATCGCGGAGATCGTGACATTCTTGCTCATCGTGAGCTTCTTGTTGTTGGCGATCAAGCCGCTCTACGAGTCGTTACTCTTCGTGGGTGTCTTGAGTCTCTTGCTCATGTATATGTTGTTACTCATCGAGGACATGGATAATCCATTTGATCATTACGAGCGTTCGATTCCAGTGTCGCAGGTGTCGATCAAGCCGCTCGAGGATCTCGCGCTACGATTAGGCAAAAAATAATATGAATACCATGCAAAAGTCGCTGATTGTTGGAGGTACTGTGATCGCGTTGGGAATTGCGTGGTGGCTCGTGTCGCCGCTCTGGCGCGATATTGAAATGCATGAAGCATTGCCACAGGTGCAGGTCGTTGCTCCTATTCAAGACGTAGCAACAACAACTCCCGAGGTCACTCCAGTAGTACTTGCCAGCGCCGCGCTTGTGGCAGGAGAGCACGAAGTTGCAGGGTCAGCGTCATTTGTACAAGTGGGAGACAAAACATTTTTGCGGTTTGAGGATCTTGATACGGTGAATGGGCCAGACTTGCGTATCTATCTTGCTACAGATACTGATGCGAAGGATCGAGTTGACCTCGGACCAATTCGTGCAACAAAGGGGAGTGTGAATTACGAGATCCCTGCGGGCACTGATGTCACGAAGTACTCACACGCGCTTATCTGGTGTCGCGCATTCAGCGTTCTCTTCAGCTATGCCAAGCTCTACTAGTCCAACGCCAGAAAAAGAATTGGCGCTCATTGAGAGTGTTGCGCAAGAGACGAAGAAGGAATGGATGCGGCATAAATATTGGTATCTTGTTGGCGTCATTGTGGCTGTAGGGATTGATAGTATTGGAGTATTGAGCGGCGAACAAGGGATGGTTTTTGTCCCAATCTCGATCATGTTGATGGGGCTCAATTGGATGCGGATTTGGCGCAAGATGCAGCGTGCATTTATGCAGCAATTCGCGTCTCGCAATGGATTCCAATTTGAGGCTGATGGAGAGTCCAAGCATCGCATGGGGAAATTGTTTGCACACAAATACGTAAATGATACGACTAATGTGGTGCGGGGGAGCTATCTCGGTCATCCGTTTGAACTTTTTAATTATCATTACAAGGTTGGGGATGGGAAGCATGCGACACACTACAATGCGACGGTGTTGCAGTATACATTCGCCGGGTTGGTGCCACAGTTCTCTCTCACTGAGCGTGGAGATGGGTTGTCTGTGATCCATCGTCTAGCACTTGGTCAGCGAGTGCTGGAATTGGAAGGCGACTTCCACAAGTATTTTGTGGTGTATGTGAAGGAGCTCCATGAAATTGAAATGCTCGAAGTGCTCACTCCTGAGATCATGGCGTTCCTCATTGATCATGGGTGCAAGTTGAGCTTCGAATTCGTTGGGCGCAACCTCTTCATTTATCAGGACCATGTCATTGGCAAGCGTGAAGAGCTAGAAGCGTTCTTCGGCCTCACGCGGTTGTTGGTGGATAGAATCAATCAGCGCATTGGGCGACTGCATGATGATGTGGAGGCGATTACTGCAGTGGCGAAGAAGAAGTAAAAACGCGACGCCCGCAGGTGATGCCTGCGGGCGCGTTGGTTGGGGTGTCACAATGGGAGATCTGCCACGGGGTAGTTACTCCACAGTACGTCATTATCGAAGTACTTCATCTCATCGGATGACGAAAGCAGGATGAAGACTTCGACCCAGCGGTCGCTACCTGGACTGACTCGTACGCTTCGGACTTGGTTAGAAACAGTTACGCCGCTGGGCCGGAGGCGGATGAACGTGCCCACGTTGGGGACGGTTGGTTGGTTGGAGTACGAGTTACTCTTAGCAAATCCAGTGGTGTACACAATGTAGGTTATCTGCAAGGGGCTTTCCTGTGCGCTAGAGTGTTTGCGGACAATGTAGAATAGTCAGATGGGGCGACCTTCGTCAATGTGTAAGCGGGATCTTGCCTCGATCCGCACAATGACGTAGGATAAGGGCGCAGCACCATAGGAAGAGTAGCCAAGTGGTTTACGGCAACAGTCTTGAAAACTGTCGTGCCCGAAAGGGTACCGTGGGTTCGAATCCCACCTCTTCCGCCA
>JBBTQS010000004.1:0-64429 GCA_038065555.1 Patescibacteria group bacterium | reverse complement strand
AGTACCTTGCGCCACATAGTACCATGTGCTATAGTCATCACATGAAACAAGAAACCCCCATCCAAACCGCACATGCGCAGATGCGTAAAGGGATGCTGGAGTTTTGTATTCTCCTCGCAATTGGGAGGGGAGAAGCCTATGCTTCGGAGATTTTGAGTGAGCTCAAGGTGGCGAATCTACTCGTCGTTGAAGGCACGCTCTATCCACTCCTGAGCCGGCTCAAAACACAGCAGCTGCTCGACTACTCCTGGGCAGAGTCGAACGCCGGACCACCGCGCAAATATTACACATTGACCCCTAAGGGCAAGAAGGTGCTCACCGAGCTCACGACGACGTGGGAATCTCTGGTGAAATCCATCGCCACGCTCAAGAAATCACTATGAAAAAAGCAGTCCACGTAACCATTGCAAGCTCGCTCTTCACTCTCGAGGAAGATGGGTATCAAAAGTTGCAATCCTATCTTGATGCCATCGCGCATTACTTTGATGCGTTGCCCGAAGGGCGCGAAGTGAAGCAAGACATCGAAGCGCGTATTGCAGAGCAACTCCTCGAGCGTCTCGAAGTCGCACACACAACCGTTGTTACGATCGATCATGTGAACCATGTCATTGAGATCATGGGTACTGTCGAAGAGATCACGGATTCTGCGCAAGGAGAACAGGAATCCGCGCGTGAAAAGTCTGCAGAACCAGAGATGGAGCCGCAGCCACCGCGTCGACTCTTCCGTGATATGGATCGTGGAGTGATTGCAGGTGTTGCTGCTGGAATCGCCGCGTACTTCGATATTGATCCACTAATCGTACGTGTCATCTTCATCCTCCTAACATTCGTATCTGGTGGTGCGATGATCGCGCTCTACATTATTTTGGCGCTGATTGTCCCAAAAGCGCAGACGCCCGCTGACAAGGTTCGAATGCGCGGCGGGCCAGTGACACTCTCTTCGTTCAAGGATACGGTGAACGAAAGTGCAGAGAACTTGCGCAAGAATGGTGCAGCATTTGTGGGTGCGCAGTCTGGATTGCGACGATTCATTGATCGCGTGTTCGCATTCTTTGGTGCAATTATTCGTGGGTTCGCTCGGTTGATTGTTGTGATCGGGAGTTTGTTTCTCATGGTCTTTCCGACCATTGGAATCCTGATCCTCCTTTTTGTGGCAGCGAATCTTGCGTTCAATGCACATTCGCCATACTTCGATTTCCCTGTGGCGTCAGTGATCTCGAGCGGGTTGCTCTACACCGCGATTGCGCTGGGAGTACTTCTTGTTACGATTCCGCTCACATTCGCGATCACGTTCGGTGTATCGCTCTTCGCGCGCAAGTGGAAAATGCGCCTCTCTACCGGGTTGATCCTCGTGAGTATTTGGATCATCGCTGCAATTACAGCTGGAACACTTGCAGTACGATACGTGCCGCAGGTACATGAGCGTATCTCAGAGATGCCGCAGTATCGCGTTACGACCGAGACGGTTGTCCCACCAGGAGTATTTACACAGTTGGCGTTGCAGTCCGGTGTAGATAACGTGCATGTAGTTCGTGGACCAGAACACAAGATTGAGGTGCAAGGAACACAGCGTGCACACGAGATGCTGGACTTCAGTGTGCAGGGAGAAATCTTGCTGGTTGCACATGACAAGAGTGATCGTGGATTCTGCTTGTTCTGCTTCGACCATCGCGCGAGTGATATTACGATTACTATGCCTGAAGTGACTGCGATCGCTGCATCACATTCAGTGGACGTGTCTGTGGACAAGGTAGTCGGTTCGGAAATCTCGATCACGCTCTCCGATGCAGCACGCGCAGTGGTTGAGCTCGAAATGGTGACCACGTCGCTGCGCCTCGCAGATGTCTCTCGATTGACGCTCCTTGGATCAACAACGCATCTCGGGATATACGGCACAGACGCAGCAAGACTCATCGCTCCAGAGTTCACAGCACTGCGCGCAGACGTTGCGCTCACTGACGTCTTCCGTGCTAATACACGAGTAACACAATCTCTCTACGGTACCGCGCGCGACGCAAGTCGTGTTATGTATACAGGAGCTGCCACAAACTCAGTCAGCTCGTATGATGCTTCGAAAGTGGAAAGGGAAAATGGTAGAGAGTAAATAAAAACACAACAGCGCAGACTCGGGTTAGGTCTGCGCTGTTGGTTGGTTTCCTTACCAGGTTGTCATTCGTCCTGTGGCTTCTCCTGCACCCCATGCTCAGGGAGATCGCCCCAGTCGTTGGTCGCGTGATCTTGGACCACGATGCGGCGCTTGCAGCACACGCAATCGGCGACGACTGTGTCGCGCGGTCGTCGGCTGTCCTCACTAGTAGTTGTGCGCCGCTTGTACAGATCAGCCCTCTCGACAGAGACGACTGTTCCGCATCCTTCGCACTCGAATTCACGGCTCCACTCGGGGGATTGACGCCCTGCCTTCACGATTTTCATGGTAATCCTTTCCGTCGGTTGTCAGAACCATCCAGGAGAAGCGTAGGTGCTGCTCCATCGAGCTCATGACATTCGAGGGTAGCGATTTTGCCATGTATTGTCAAGTATTGGTATGCTGTGAGTATTCTTTTAACTATCTTATATATGCGACAAATAGCGATTATTGCCGGTGTGGTAGTAGTGCTCGGAGTAGGAGGCTTCCTCTACTACACCCGACCAGCTCCAGCGCCAAGTGTGGATGTGCAGCAGCAAGGCGCGGCCAGCACAGCGACACTTGCAGCACAGGCGCAGTTAGGTCAGGAGCTCTACCGCATTGTCTCGACAGAGTCGAAGGCGCAATTCGAAATCGACGAGACTCTCAATGGTAAGCCTACGCATGTAGTCGGGGCAACGGACCAGATTTCTGGTGAGTTTCTCTACAACGCGGAGAATCCATCTCAGTCCACACTCGGGGAGATCCGCATCAACGCGCGCACACTCAAGACCGACAATGAGCGCCGCAATGGCACACTCTCGCGCGTGATTCTACGCTCTGACAAGGACGAAAACGAATTCGTCGTGTTCAAGCCAACATCACTCGCAGGAATGCCGCAGAAGCTCGCGATCGGCGAGAGTGCAAAGGTGCAGGTGACAGGGGATCTCACGGTAAGTGGAGTTACGAAGTCCGTCACGTTCGACACAACAATCAAGCGCGATAGCGAAACTGCGGTGAGTGGGACGGGGGAGACGAAGATCAAGTATGCAGATTTTGGTCTCACGATTCCGTCGCTTTCATTCATTGCATGGGTTGATGAGCATGTGGTCCTCAAGATGCAGTTTGTAGCAAAGAAGTAGTGCGAGATTCGACAAACAAAAAACACCGCCCTCGCAGGCGGTGTTTTTTGTTGAGACTACTTGAGGTCTTTGAGCATTCGAACCTGCTCTGCGCCTTGCTTCAATGTGAGTTCGCCGCGATGTACTGCGTCGCGAACGGATTGAATCTGGCGGTCAATATCAGAGAGAACTTTCTTGCCTTCCGCGGTCTGTGCTTGGATGGCAGAGAGACCTCGGCTCTTGCTTGGTGTGCGAGCCATGACTGGCTTCTTGAATTCTGGCGCTGGCTTTGCTGCTTGTTGAGCTTCGGGAACACCGCGCATGTCGTCGATATCGCGGAGCAACTTCTTGCCATCAACAGGATTGATTTTGCCTCGCTGCATGTCGCTCTCAACGGTGCCGCGCAATGATGTGAGATCGTCGTCTCCAACAGATCCCTTGGCATACTCTTGCGCAAGTCTGGTTGCAGCAACTTTGTAGCGCGCAACAGACTGACGCTTCTCTGGAGCCTTGGGTACGCTCTTGAGGAGTTCGTTGGCTGCGCCACCGTTGTTCACGGATTCGCGCGTCTTAGGCTTGGTAACTTCATCGCTGTACCACTTGAATGCGTCGAGCATGTCTTGTGCTGCCTTCGGCATTGCCTTTGTGCCTTCTGGTGCTGCTGCACGCTTGGTGTTCACTGTGCTTGCTTTTGCACGTGTTGCGCCTGCTTTGTTGGTGTTCTGTGCCTTTGCTTTGCGCACTGCTGCAGCTACCTCAGCCTTCATCACTGCCTCAGATTCTTCTTCGGAGAACTCGATCATCTCAGAAGGAACCTCAGGACGTGCACTATTCATGACATCCATGGATTCTTCTTCGGAGAATTCGATAGAGTCAGAAGGGAGTTCTGCGCGAGTATTTCGTGAAGGTGATTCTGCTGCGTATGCTGGAAGGGCGCGATTCGGCTCCTGTTCGTCCTGCGCGCGCTGGTTCGACGATTGGTCGAAATCTCCACCACTGGTTCCGCCAAGCCAGAGTCCAACACCTGCAAGGAATTTGCCGAATTTGGATGCTACTCGGTTGAAGAATGGTTTGTTGGTTTCGCGAGGAGGTGTTGCTTTTGGCTGTGCGGTAGGGCGCAGAGGACGGGTTGGCTCCAAGCGGTTTGGCTTGTTCGCTGTGCCTGGTTCCTCGTGAAGAAGTTCACGCAACCACATGAGCTCTTTGGCGAGCAATGTATCGTGTTCGCTGAGTCGTCGGGATGTTTCTCCTTGGAGAAGTGTACCATCTGTATCAAATGCAAGTCCGTGTGCTTCTAACTCTTGTTGTCGTAGTGCAATCACGCTTTCGAATGCTTCGTTCCATCCATTTTTGTTCAGTCGATCAACAGTAGTTCCATTTTGTGCTGCAGCTTCGATCAGAGAATCTGCAAATTGACTGCGTAGATGTGTGTCAGAACTCAGGATTCTCTTTGCCAATGGTGGAAGCGCACTGCTCTCGAGAAGTGTTTCGAGTTCAGTCGAGACTTCTTTTTCAGCCTGTAGCGCCTCTGTGCGCGCTTCGGCGAGCGCGTTTCGGTGTTTGGTCTCGAGTGACTTTTCGTGTTCGTCAATGAACTCAGCATCTTCTTTGTTCCAACGCTCTTGATCACGCGCAAGTTCGGCGAGTGCTGCAGGAGATAACTGCTCCTCGATGCTTTTGTGTCGAGTATCGGAGATTGCGTGTTCGCCAGTTACTCCATGTGCGCCACGCATCGATGGGTCACTTTCTGAAAAAGAACGTTTCGACATAGAGAAATGATTACGCAAGTAATACTTGACAAAATGTTTGATTGGCGATAGTATACCACACTTGCGCTCCGGGTGTGAACGCAGGGAGGAGAAGAGGCGATGCCGACCGTAATTGCTGCACGAGATGTGCGCGGCAACGAGGCGGGGATTCGTGTGACGAGCCCAAACCAATGGGGCGTGATTGTGGTCACGTTCGACAAGCAACTCTCCGGTCTCAAGCTCATCTTCGAGCCAGACCGGATCATTTCGCAAAAGGAGGTGGAGACGTGGAAGGGGGTGTATCTGCCCTATCCATTGAAGAGTGGTGGATATCTTCCATTCATGTGGAGTATCGTCAAGGACGTTGCTCCGCGACTGAGGGTTCTGAGAACAAGCGTCCAAGCACCACCACTGAGGCGGTGCTACCATCTGGATCTCGTCGTCGAACCGACCGATGAGATCACGAGGAAGTGGATGTCGCGGATTGAGACAGGGCTCACGTGCGAGTCCTGGAAATTTCCGCGCAACATGCGGGAGCTGCGGCTTCTGTAGGAGACGACACCATCGTGTGTTCAACTGGCCCGCCGCGCGCTTCAACGCCGGCGGGTCATCTTTTTTTGTTCTGCATGATATACTAGTGGCACTATGCGTGAAAAATCAGAACAAGAATGGCGCGCATCACTCACGCCAGAGCAGTTTCGTATTTTGCGCGAGAAGGGAACTGAGGCGCCGTTCACTGGTGAGTATGATGAGCTCTTCGAGCCGGGAGAGTATCAGTGCGCGGGGTGTGGTGCAGCAGTCTTTGCATCAGATGCGAAGTTCAATTCCGGATGTGGGTGGCCAGCTTTTGATCGTTCGGTAGCGCTAGATGCAGTGCGGTTACAATCCGATGCGTCGCACGGCATGGAACGCGTGGAAGTACTCTGTCCGCACTGTGGCGGGCACCTCGGTCACGTCTTCAAGGATGGACCAACAGAGACTGGCGAGCGATTTTGTATTAATTCGGCAGCGCTGAAATTTCAGAAAAAAGATTCGTAAGTCCCTATGTGGGAGTTGTACAAAAAGTTCTTTCCAAGCCTACGCAATAGTCCTGCGATGAGTGCGCTCTACCTCGTAGCGCTGGTAGGTGGTGTATCAGTCGCATTTCTTGGTCCATATTACATGGGCCGCATTGTTGATGGCATTATTGCGAGTGTCACAATAGCAGCGCCGGTTACTCCGGTGTGGATAGCGCTTGGGTGGTGGGTTGCAGCAAATGCACTCGGATCTGTTTTGATCGCGTTGCAATTCTACGGATCGTGGACGTTCATGAATCGGGAGTACGCGAAAATATATGTAGCGTCGTTGCAAAAACTCTTCGGAAAAAACATTTCGCTGTTCAATCAGAAAAAAGGTGGAGAGGTGAGCTCAGTTCTCTATCAGTCACACGAGGCGCTGTGGTCGCAAAACGCGCAGCTGTACAATGATTTGTTACCAGGTGCGCTTGGGTTTGTGGTGATTTTGAGTGCGTCGTTGTGGTTCAGTTGGCAACTTGCGCTCACGATCCTTATCGCGCTTCCGATACAAGGGGCGATTTTGTGGTACACGTATCGTGTAGCTGATGCACAAGCGAATCAGGCGCGGAAGTTGTGGACACGATCGTTTGGTATGATTGGCGACGTGTTGCAAAACGTATTTGCGGTGAAGTTGTTTGCACGTGAATCGCACGAGGTACAGCGGATTGGTTCCACGTTGCATCATGCGATGGAGTTGCAGATTCGAACCAATGTCTATTGGGCGATGGCAAAGATGTTTGATATCGACATGTTTGTGCGATTGCTTCTCGCAGTGGTTGGAGTGCCACTTATGCTCAATGGCTCAGTCACGCTGGGAACGTTCTTTATGTTCATGGGGTTCGTGAGCTTCCTGACTGCGCCTGTGCGATCATTCGTCACTGAGTTGCAGAACCTACAGAAGAACATCATTGATTGGAATAAATTCAAGCAACTTGCTGCAGCACCTGAGACGATTGCTTCAGGTGGTGGTACGCATGAGCAAAATCAAGTGCATGGTGCATTGGCAATGCGCAATGTTACGTTCTCCTACGACAACAAACCAGTACTTCGTAATGTTACGTTCACCATCCAACCAGGTGAGCATGTTGCGCTGGTTGGTCCGTCGGGCGCAGGTAAGTCTACGATTGCGCAACTCCTAGCTCGATTCTACGATCCGAAGTCAGGTGTGGTGACGCTCGATGGTGTGTCATTGTCTGATTGGAACTATGATAATTTTCGCTCGCATCTTGCAATGGTCTGGCAGGAGAACATGCTCTTCCATGAGTCGCTTGCGTATAATGTGAAGTATGGGAATCTGCGTGCGACAAGCGCAGCAGTGAATACCGCGATTGATCGTGCCTCGCTCACGGAATTTGTTGCAGCGCAAAAGAAAGGCCTCAAGACGGTAGTAGGTGAGCGTGGTGTACATCTCTCCGGCGGAGAGAAACAACGCGTCATGATCGCGCGTGCAGTACTCAAGAACGCGAACATTGTCATTCTCGACGAGGCAACATCAGCGCTCGACTCAATTACAGAACGTGCGATTCAACAGAGCGTGTCTTCGCTCATCGAAGGGAAGACGGCGGTGATCATTGCGCATCGTCTCTCGACAATTCGCGCAGTAGATCGGATTTTTGTGGTGAATAAGGGTCGCATTGAGGCGCAGGGAACACATGATGAACTCCTGAAGAGCTGCACACTGTATCGCTCCATGGTAGCATTACAATCAAACGGGCTGTTGCCTGACGCAGCACCCAACAAAATCGTATGAGTCGCTTCAAAAAGTTCCTTCGCATTCTCGGACCAGGATTCATCACAGGTGCATCAGATGATGATCCATCAGGTATCGGTACCTATTCGCAAGCAGGAGCACAATTTGGATTCTCCACACTGTGGGTGGCGCTCTTCACATTTCCATTCATGACGGTGGTGCAGGAAATGTGTGGTCGCATTGGTATGGTGACTGGGAAGGGGCTTGCGGCAGTGATGCGTATTCATTATCCGAAGTGGATTTTGTATAGTTGTGTTTTTTTGCTCGTGCTCGCAAATACGGTCAATATCGGCGCAGACTTGGGGGCGATGGCGTCAGCTGCGGAGATGGTGACAGGGTTGCCATTTGTCTGGTGTTTGATACTGCTCACAGCGATCGTGTTGGGATTGGTGATCTTCCTCACCTATAGCACATACGCAAAAGTATTGAAGTGGCTTACGCTAGCACTCTTCGCGTACGTCGCAGTAGTGTTCGCTGTGAAAGTGGATTGGGCTGTGGTGCTCACGCATACCTTTGTTCCACATATTACGTGGTCGAAGGAATTTGTGATGATGCTCGTGGCGCTGCTTGGTACAACGATCTCACCATACCTCTTCTTCTGGCAGGCTGATGAAGAAGTAGAAGAGGCGATTGCGCAGCACAAGTTGTTGCCTGGTGCGCAACGCGCGCCACGTGTTACGGAGAATGACATCACATCGATGCGTTGGGACACTGTCATCGGTATGTTCTTCTCCAACATTGTGATGTTCTTCATCATTGTTGCAACAGCGGTGACGCTCAACGCCAATGGCATTACGCAGATCGAGACAGCAGATCAGGCCGCAAGAGCGTTGGCGCCTATCGCTGGTGAACTTGCAACGCTTCTCTTCGCCATTGGTATTATCGGCACAGGACTTCTTGCGGTTCCTGTCCTTGCAGGTTCTGCATCTTATGCTGTGTCTGAGACGTTTGGCTGGCACACGGGGCTTGCACGCACTTGGCGCCAAGCAGAAGGATTCTACGGCGTGATTGTTCTTGCAACGCTCGTGGGACTCCTTGTGAATTTCGTTGGTATTCCACCATTCAAAATGCTCTACTATACCGCGATTTTCAACGGGATGGCGGCGCCGATCCTCCTCGTGGTGATTTTGCTCATCTCCAGCAACCGCAAGATCATGAAATCTCACACAAATTCGCTGTTTTCGAATGTCCTTGGGTGGGTGATCTGTCTCTTCATGGGTGCGTCGGCCATCGCCCTCTTGTATCTTTTATAGAAAATTGCTATAGTGCTGCCACTGTGAGGCGCTAATGGCGCCTTTTGTATATATCAATCGTATGGCAGAAATCCGCAACGTCGCAATCATCGCTCACGTAGACCACGGCAAAACCACGCTCGTGGATGCATTGCTGCGTCAGTCCAAGACCAAGCTCACCAAGGAAACCGAGGGCAAGGATCTCATCATGGACAACAATGATCTTGAAAAGGAACGCGGTATTACGATTTTTTCCAAAAATGCTTCGGTGCAGTGGAATGGTGCGAAGATCAACATCATTGACACACCAGGTCACGCAGACTTCGGTGGTGAAGTAGAGCGCGTATTGACGATGGCTGACGGCTGTCTCTTGCTCGTGGACGCGAAGGAAGGTCCGATGCCACAGACACGCTTCGTGCTCAAGAAAGCGCTCAAGATGGGATTGCGCGTTGTGGTTGTTGTCAACAAGATCGACAAACCAGACGCACGCATCAACTACGTACTCGACAAAACACTCGAACTCTTCCTCGAGCTCGGTGCAAATGACGAGATCGCAGATTTCCCAGTCGTGTTCGCCTCGGCGAAGAATGGTAAGGCAGGACTTGAGCAGAATCTCGACACGATGACGGATATCAGTCCGATCTTCGATGCAATTCTCAAGCACATTCCAGCTCCTGGTTGCGATATTACCAAGCCACTCCAGATGCACATTACGATGGTAACAGGTGACGTGTACAAGGGCCGCATCGCAACAGGTCGTGTAATCAACGGTGTACTCAAGCTCAACCAGGATGTCATGCACATCAACCGTGAAGGTGTGATGAAGAAGCAGCGCATTGTGTCGCTCATGTCCTTCGAAGGACTCCAGCGCGTCGACGTGACTGAGGCACAAGCTGGTGACATTGTTGCAATTGCTGGTATTCCAGAGGTTACTATTGGTGAAACACTTGCTGACGTGAACACGCCTGTTGCACTCCCACTTCTCTCCATCGAAGAGCCAACGGTGAAAATGGTGTTCATGGTGAATGACTCGCCATTTGCTGGTAAGGAAGGTGAGTTCACAACGTCACGTCAGATTCGCGAGCGTCTCTACCGAGAGCTCGAGAATGACATGGCGCTTCGTGTGGTGGATGGTGAAGGAAATAACTGGATTGTTTCTGGTCGTGGTGAATTGCATCTCTCGATTCTCATCGAGCGCATGCGTCGCGAAGGATATGAATTCCAAGTATCACGTCCACACGTGATCAACAAGACAATCGACGGCGTGAACATGACGCCATACGAGCAAGTATTTGTGGAGACTCCAGAAGCCTATGGTGGCTCGGTGATCCAGAAGCTCGGCAGCCGCTACGGAGAATTGCGTGAAATGCGTACGGAGAATGGTATTACGTTCCTCGAGTTCGTTATTCCAACTCGTGGACTCTTCGGATACCGCACAGAATTCCTTACAGACACGCGAGGATTCGGCATCATCAATACCGCGTTCCATGGATACCAGCCAGATCCAGGCAAGTGGCATGAGCGCGAACAGGGATCATTGGTTGCACACGAAACAGGTGTTACTACATTGCATGGTCTCATTGGTGCACAAGATCGTGGAACATTGTTCTACGGCCCAACCATTTCGGTATATAAGGGAATGGTCGTTGGTCAGTATTCCCGTAATGACGATTTGCGCATTAACGTGTGCAAGATGAAGCAGCTCAGCAACATGCGCTCCAAGGGTGACGGCGTTGCAGACAACTTCAAGACGCCACGTGAAATGAATCTCGAAGCAGCACTCGAATACATTGCTGATGACGAGTGGGTAGAAGTTACGCCGAAGAACGTGCGCATCCGCAAGATCATTCTCGACGAAGGTGATGCTCGCCGCGCACAGCTCGGCATCAAGTAGTAGCACACTCGGGCGCAGTTCTGGTATACTATGGTCCATATGGAGGACCAAGAATTGCTCGATCCAACGGAAGAAGAGAATGTCCGCGATGCTGCGATTTTGCAGTGGGATATTCCTGAGTATCACAAGTACACACATGGTCGCATGTGGTATGTACTCATCACCCTCATTTCGTTGGGTGCAATCGGTTACTCAATCTATGTGCACAACTACGTCCTCGCCGTTTTGACGGTGTTGCTCGTAGCCATCATTGTTATGCATGAAATCCGCGAGCCTAAGACCATTCAATTTGGCCTTACAGCTCGCGGTTTGTTTTTGGACGAACGCGTGGTTCCGTATGCGCGGTTGAGTCGGTTCTGGGTAGTTGGTGGCGAGGATGACAAGACTCCGGCGTTTATTTACTTCGATTATCGTGGTGCATGGCGTCCACGATTTGCAGTACCCATCTCGTTAGATGCGGTAGATGATGTGCGTGAAGTGCTTTCTGAATTTATTCCCGAAGACGAGAACGAAGATTATCACGTGCCGTTTACTGATCGGTTCAGCCGCTGGATTGGTATCTAGGTATGTCACAACGCGTGGGTGTGTGGATTGCGCTTGTGCAGAGTGTTGTTGCGATGCTTGGGAGTCTATTCGTGCAATATGGCATGGGACTCCCGCCTTGTATATTGTGTTGGTATCAGCGCATCGCGCTCTTTCCGTTGGTCATCATTCTTGGTGTTGGATTGGTGCGGCGAGATCGGGGAGTGGTGTGGTATGCGTTGCCGCTGGCAGGTGTTGGATTCTTGATTTCGCTGTATCACAATGCGCTGTATTTCGGCCTGTTGCCTGATACGCGTGCACTGTGTGTTCGCGCGGTGAGCTGTACCACTGAGCGTGTGGAGATGATGGGGTTTGTGACGATTCCGCTGCTGGGACTGGTCGCATTTGTGGTGATACTCCTCGCACTCGTGAGTGTTGCGCGCAGGAAAAAATAAGTGTAATTGGAAACCCCGCAACGACGTGTCGTCATTGCGGGGTTCTGCGTTCTGGTTGGTACCAGTCAGCTGCGTTGTTCGCGCGGGACTTCTTCGCCCGCGTCGTTGTAGATGACCATCACGAGATGGGGTTTGCCAGCCCCGTTGACGTTGATGTAGCGGCTTGCTCCATCGAACGTCTTGAAGTCTCCACCTCTCCAGTTGGGGCCGTCGGTGTTGGGGACTGGCTTCGCACCACGCTGTGGTGGAGTTGTTGGCGAAATGTCCCGGACGAGGACTCGGAACTGCCCCGGAGGAGCAACGCGATCAATGTGGCCTTGCGAAGGCATGGAGATCTCCTGTGTGTCAGTTGATTACGAGAAACGGCATTCCACCCAGCAGGAACTGCCACTCCTCTCTGGGTAACAGGTATTGGACCCTGTTGATTCCGATGCCGAGTAGGAAGAGTGCCTCCATTTGTCGGTGGAGGCTCGTCCACTGGTTGTTGTGTCTGTCGTTGCACGCATTGAGAAACGACCCACCGGACCGCTTGAACTCCTCAGGGAGCTCATCGAGCATTGCCACGATCTCATCCTTGTGTTCTTGGAGACGTTCGGGGTGGAACACTACCCTCACATCTATGCCATCGATCGTGACGCAACTGCTTGAATCCTCGTCGGCACGTATGAGGCATTCTGTGAAGATGGCGTCCACGCGCTCTGGATCGAGAACCGTCTGAGTGCTCATGGTGCTACCCTCCTTGCTCAGGTTCGAGAGTATATCTGGACACACTATCCAGATAGCGCTTGCAACGTATCGTGTTTTTGTACGAGCGTCAAGTATAACAAGATCACGCGAAACCCCTAGGGGTTCGACGGTATATGGGTACAATCTATGGAAAATGTGCTCTCGCTAAGAATCGAACTTAGATTACTAGCTCCGCAAGCTAGTGTCCTATCCATTGAACGACGAGAGCTTTTTCTTGCTACGGGGGGAGTATACCGATAGCCCGTTCCATAGTCAATACCTTGCGGTCTGCGGTAGAATACCCGGGTATGGCAGCCCCATTGAACCTCCGAAGCCCTATCACGGCGTTGCGCGGCGTTACAGAGCTGTTGGCAAAGCGTCTCGCAATCCTGAACCTCACTACAGTGGAGGAATTATTGTGGCACGTGCCATTTCGGTACGACGATTTTCAGAAGAGTGTCACGGTGCAGGAGTTGACCGAAGGTGTGACAGCGACTGTGCAGGGTGTGGTGAGTATGATTACGAATCGTCGGTCGTGGCGCACGCACAAGATGGTGACCGAGGCGATTATTGATGATGGTACGGGTACGGTGCGCGCGATGTGGTTCAATCAACCATTCATCGGGAAGACGATCAAGCAAGGTGATACGATCGCGCTTGCGGGTGAAGTGAAACTCGATGGCATTGGGTTGGTCTTCAGTGGTGCACAGTATGAGCGTGTGGCAGCACCTGATGCGCCGCGTACGCACACCGGGAGACTTGTTCCTGTCTATTCTACGACTGCAGGGCTCACCGTGCGTCACATCCGATCACTTATCGCGCAGGTGTTACCTCTTTGTACGCAACAACATGATTGGCTCACACCGGCGTTGCGTACTCAAGCAGATGTAGTGCCATTGGGGCAGGCATTGCACCTATTGCATGCGCCGACCAGCTACGAAGACATCACGAGCGCGCGTCGTCGCATCGCATTGGAGGAAATCATGCCGATGCTTGTGGTCTCGGCTGGTGCGCGGGCAACACGCAAGAAGAGTACAGCGCCTGATTTTCATTTTTTTGAACATGAGATGCAGCGATTTGTGGGGCAGTTGCCATTCACACTCACTGATGATCAGAAAAAAGTGATTTGGAAAATTATTCAGGACACTGCAGAGTCACATCCTATGCGTCGGTTGATTCAGGGAGATGTGGGATCGGGCAAGACTGCGGTTGCTGCTGCGGCCGCATGGCACGCGGCGCTCAATCACAACCAAACACTCATGATGGTGCCTACGGAAGTGCTTGCCGAGCAGCATGCACGCACGCTGACACGGCTTTTCGATGGATTGCCGGTGCGTATGGCGTTGCTTACAGGGAGCACCAAGCACAAACAACGCATCAAGCAGGAGATTGCAGAGGGGAAATATGAATTAGTGGTGGGTACGCACGCGCTCATAGAAGAAGATCTCTCGGTGCCAGGGTTGGGTCTCGTTATTGTTGATGAGCAGCATCGGTTCGGTGTGCGTCAGCGGCAGGCGCTCCTTGATCGTGGAAGTCGTACTGGTAGCGCGCATTTCTTGTCTCTCACAGCAACGCCAATTCCGCGTACGTATGCGCTCATGTTGTACGGCGATCTCGATATCTCCACGATGCATAGCAAACCTGCGGGGCGCAAACCGATCAAGACACATGTTGTTGCAGATAGTGCCACACGACAGAAGATGTATGCATTTCTGCGTCGCGAGATTGCGGCTGGGCGGCAGGTGTTCGTATTGTGTCCAGCTATTGATGCTGCAGATACGTCTGGGATGAAGTCTGTAACCCAAGAGTGGGAGCGTCTGCGCGCCGAGGTGTTCACAGATATCCCCATGGGATTACTGCATGGCAAACTCAAAGCAAAAGAAAAACAAGAAGTGATGCGCGCCTTTGCAGCACGCGAAACAATGCTCTTGGTGACAACGACCGTCATCGAAGTAGGAGTAGATATTCCGAATGCGAGTTGCATGGTCATTGAGGAGGCGCATCGGTTCGGCCTTGCCCAACTGCATCAGTTGCGCGGACGCGTGGGTCGTGGAGAGGCGCAGTCGTATTGTTTTGTTTCGAGTGAGAATGCATCACAGGCTGCGCGTGCTCGGCTGGATTTCTTCGCAGGATGCACTGATGGGTTTGTGCTGGCGCAGTATGATCTCGATACTCGCGGTCCGGGCGACCTCTTTGGTGATATGCAATCAGGGGATAGCGCATTCACTGTTGCGTCGGTTGCCGACACGCCGCTCTTGGAGCGCGGTTCTGTTATTGCACAAGCGCTTGTTGGAGAGAGTGGAGAGGTCACAAAGGTGCTCGATACGTTGTGGTATGGACGCACACGCAATGTGCATGCAGCGCACTTAGAGTAAGTGTGTTGACAAATGCGCTGAAATGTGCTATGGTGCTAGGCAATCGCGAGTAACGTATCGCGAGAAGGAGCGTCTGATGTACAAAAATCACGAGGTGCCTGGTTGCAGTTGTTGTTCTCCCGTTCGACTCGATCGCGTACAGGTCCCGACGACGTTCGAACGTCGACCGGACGGCCGGTGCGCGTGGCCCGGATGCACAGAGTGCCTGTGCACACTCCCACCTGGCGCGACGCTCTGTCGCGCACATATCGTCAAGAGCCACCTCATCGTGCGGTTGCGCGCGCCGGTCGTACAGCCGGTCAGCGCGCGGGTCGCGGTCGGTGTGATCGCTCGGCGGTGATCAACGCCAACAACGCGTCGCAAGGACGCGGCCGATCGTCGCTTAGTCGAGTATATTGCAACTGCAATCTACTCGACTTTCTTTTTTGTATTGCTATTCGAATGCCTCTTGTGCCTCGGAGGATGTGCGTGCATCAAGTACGCCAACGAGATCACGCACCGTGGTGACTGTTGCCGTAGTTGCGCCAGGGAATTTGGGAGTGATACAGGTGGAGAATCCGAGGATGAGTGATTCTTGTACGCGACGATCGAGCGCACGAACAGGACGAACCTCTCCACCAAGTCCCACTTCGCCAAAGGCGACAGTGCCTGCAGACCACGCTACATTGCGCATACTGCTCACGATGGCTGCAGCAATGGCTAGATCTGCGCCAGGCTCTGTTACCTTCACTCCACCAACAACATTCACGAATACATCATATTGTCCTAGCGGGAGCCCCGCGCGCGTCGTGAGTACTGCGATGAGTACTTGGAGGCGATTGAGGTCGAACCCGCTTGCACGGCGTTGTGGATAGCCAAATGTAGTGCGCGTGGTGAGTGCTTGGACTTCGACGAGCAGAGGTTGTTTGCCATCCATGAGCACAGTCACAATAGATCCTGGAACATGTACGCGGTCAGGGGAGAGGAAGGCGCTCGATGCCGCATTGGTCGGCGTGAGACCATTTGCGTCCATAGAGAAAATCCCGATCTCGTCTGTAGAGCCGAATCGGTTCTTCACGGCGCGCAGAATGCGCATGGAATGCTGATCGTCGCCTTCGAGATAGAGTACGGCGTCAACAAGGTGCTCGAGTGTCTTTGGGCCAGCCACAGAACCATCCTTTGTTACGTGTCCGATGAGGAGTACTGCAATGTTGTGCTGTTTTGCAACGTGGAGGAGTTGTGTTGTGCACGCGCGGATTTGGCCGACTGATCCTGCGCCACCTTCTGCAGATGCTGTGGTGATGGTCTGGATGGAGTCGATGATGGCGAGTGCCGGTTTTTCCTTGATGAGTGTTGTGAGAATCGTGTCACAGTTGGTTTCGTGCAGGGCGAGTACGTCGTTGCTATCGAGGCGCAGAGCGCGCAGACGCACTTGCTCGATGGATTCTTCACCTGAGACGTAGAGTGTGCGTGGAACGTGTGACGCTACGTGGAGCGAGAGCGTAGATTTGCCTACGCCGGGGTCACCACCAAGGAGCACAAGAGAGCCGGGGACGAATCCGCCGCCCAGCACCGCGTCAACAGGAACGATAGCCGTACGGATGCGCTCTGGTGCGGCGCGATTGGGATCAACAGATGCGAGTGATACCGGAGTGCGCGCAGGAGCATTGATGTTGGCGCCAGCTTTTGCTGCGGCTGTGGGCATGGATCCTTCGGGATCGATTGTGCCCCACTTACCGCACTGTTCACAGCGGCCAGACCATTTCGAAGATTGCGCGTCGCAGTTGCTACACGTGTATACGCGAGAAGGAGTTTTCATACCGAGAGAGATTATTCTTCGGCAGCGGGCAATCCGTCAGAAAGTTTTTCGCCCGTTGAGGTCTCAGGAGCGCTTGAGCCTGTTCCTTTGACACATTCGAGATAGTGTTTGACGCGACCATTCACGGAGTCTCGATAGAGATCTCCTGGGTCGTTACCTTTGCCATAGTGCGCGAAGGTGAGGCGAATGACTGATTCTGGTACTTGGTTCTGCGGAGTGCCTGGTACGCCACCAGCCTTTTTATACCACGAGAGGAGGCGGCCAGCCATAGCTTCGACTGCGGTGTCCACGGAAATCAATTCTGGCACCGTGACACAGCGATTATTAAGTCCTTTGATCTTGATACCGCGTACTTGTTGACCGTTCACATTGCAGTAGTGTCCATCTCCAAATGTTACCTGTCCCAACCCAAAGCCGTGGGTAAATCTCCAGTCCAGTCCAAAATCAGGTGGAACAAATGTGGTAGCATCGATATTCTTGCCGCCATCGTCGTTCTTGTGTGATTCACAACTGATTTTTTTGCGCAGAGCCTTGGCTTGCGGGCTCTTGTCGGAGGACGGTGGAATGAGGGATGGGATAGTGCTCTCGAATGCAACGCCTTTGTATGTTTTTTCTGTGCGAAGGAAGGCGAAGCGTGAGCCAACATAGTTAGGGCCGCAGTAGTTCTCGTCGTGTCCAATGACTGCGGGGTTGCCACCTGATTCATGTTTTACGATAACCTGTGCAAGGCAAGGTGGTATGCCGAGGTTTTGCGCTGCCGTTGCTGCTGTTGCAGCGTTTTGTGCTCTCCCACCAGAGGAGAGATCGAGTGGTTTGCCGCCAGTGACTTGTTGGTAGACTTGTGCGGAGAGCTCGAACTTGAATTCAGTTGCTTCAATTTGCGCGAGGCCTATGGGGGAGAGTGTTGTGAGCCGAGGATCAATAATTTGCAACATGCTGTAGGAAAGCAATGCGATCATGAGGCCGATGAACGATCCGGTGATCATTTCCTTCGCATCTTTGATTTCCGATGCATTTCCACGCGCGAGGATCCAGCGCACGCCAGCGAATATGATTACAAACACTGCGAGCCCTGCGAGTACGTAGAGTGAGTATTGGAAGACACCAGCAATGTATTGTCCGATATAGGGGATACTCAGTCGCCCACCAGCGTCGTCACGTCCTGCAATATCTGCTGGGTTGCTGAACACTACGCCTGGGATAGGCACGTTGAGTGTTGCAGGAAGTGGCAAGTCTGAGGTTGGCTGCGTTGCGCCAGCTACAGCGAGTGCACCTTCGCTCAGTGCTGCGTCAGTCGATTCCTTGAGTGTTTTGGAAATGGCTCCAATAACGACACTGTGTTCGATCGCAGCGTTCTTGAGCGCTTGTTCGCGTGCGACGAGTGCGTCAATTTTTTGTTGTTCTGTTGCTTGGGGATTGGTGACGACCGATTGATACGTTGCTTCGATTGCCTCTTTCTCCTGTTCGTAGTTGATGGTTGCTGCGAGGATTGTTTCTTGGGCGGCAGCAGAGTTTTGTTGGAGTTTTTCAGCGGTGTCGGTAACGATGATGAGTTCTGTAGGCAGACATGCGGTGTCGCCACTCGCTGGCTGCTTGCCTACTTGGGAGATAATACCAACGCAGGTGCTTGCTTTTTGTGTTGAGCAGATTTGTATGCCAGCAAAATCGCAATCAGGCATGCTGCTGACTGCGGACCCTGAGAGACACATGCCACTTGCGGTGTCGAACTGCTTGGAAGCAGGGTCGAACTTCGTGTACACGCACATTGTGTTGGTCGTGCCTGGATTGCAGTCCTCAGTTACGGTGCATTTGACTGCTGCGTGTGTGGACGCAGGGAGAAAGATCGCAAGGCCGATGATTATTGCAAGGAAAGAGCGCATCATGGGTTTTGAGCTACCCAGCCATTACCAGCCTTTCCATTCGCGCCCATACACTCAGTGTAGGAAGTTGCTACACCACCTGCTGCCATACAGCCCGAGAACTTGCCGGTTGCCTTGGATTTGGTTGGCCATTGATTGATGCAGCAGCCTGTGCCGGTTGGGTATGCAGTACCAAGACCTGAGAAACAAGTTGAACCAAAATATTGGAAGTGCATTGCGTCACGTCGGTCTGTTGCACCGAGCCATGACCAGCCATTTCTGCGAAATGCATCCACAACTTGTTGTGGAATGTTGGTGATGATTGGTCGATAGTCAGGGTTTTGCGGTGCGTACATGTCGATGGCTAGTCCGAGGCTGTGCAAGTCACCACGCAAGACGTCGCTGTGGTTGCCGTGCAAGTTTTTGAGGATGCGGGTGAAGAGGCGTGCTTTTGTAGCGCCACTTGAGCTTGTTACTACCCACGTTTTTGCACCTGGCTTGTCGCACTGTGCGTAGAGCTTCTCCATTTTGTCTGCGTATTGTACGTACGCACCTTGTGTGGTGAAACTTGCGACCCACTTTTTCACAATAGGTGATGGAATTGATTTGATCTCCGCTTCGACTTTTTGAAGTGAAGCTGCTGCTTTTTTGTGTACTTTGACGGTGCGTCCTAGGAATGTGGTGTTGGTGAGATACTGACCTTCAAATGCAGTGGACTGCCCGATTGTTGGCGCAAATTCTTGTAACAAACATTTGCCATTGCTGCCATCACCAAATGCGTTGATGTCGAACTTCGGGAAGTTCTGGAGGTTCACAATCTGACAGCGACCTCGTTGGGTCTCGCCAGTTGCAGCACCAGTAAGCAGCTTTGTTGCAGGGGAAGCAACGGCGCCGCCTTGGGTAGATTCGTCACCTGGTTCCTTGTCCGCGGGGTTACTAGGCTCGGCGACGTATTTGTCGAATTGCTTGAGTTCGAATTCTTCGGTCTCTACCACGTTGAGACTGATGGGGCCCAACTGCGTCAAGTTGGGGTCAATAATGTACAAAATAGTGTACGATCCGAGCAGAATTCCTAGACCAATGAATGCGCGGCCGATCGCTTCTTTTGCACTACTGATGCGAGACGCATTACCTCCTGCAGTTGCCCACATGAGTCCAGCAACAACAATGGTCATGACGGCAATAAATGCCAGGAGTCCGACAGCGTATTCAAATACACCGTTGATATACTGACCAATATACGGAATGACAAATTTGGAACCGTTGGCATCTTCGACCAAGGACAAGTCTTCGGGGTCAGTGAAGGAGACTGTTGGAATGTCGATGGAAAGTGTTGGTTTGATTGCTTTGGGTGGGAGTTTTTCTTTTTCGGCTTCTACTTCTTTTTGGCCGCTCATTTGCTGGCCAACAGCAGTAACAGCAGGTGCTTGAGCTTCGACAGTCGCACTCACTGGTCCCCAGCTACAGCTCCCGACAACCGTTACGTATGATTTGGCAAACTGTGGAATGCCATAGGTTGCCATGAGCTCATCTACTGTTGTCTTGGTGCAGGCGTCGGCGTCTGCTGCTGTGATGATGGCTTTGAGATTGGAGCAGGTGTCGTCTTTGTAGGTTCCTGCAGCTTGTGAACAAACTTTGGGGAGGTCGTATCCTGCAAGACCTGCAGCGACTTTGCCACCTGAACTGATGGTCAGCGCACCTGTGCACGTGCATCCAGTAGGACTTGCTGCATCAGTGGAGCCGGTAAGCGCATCGTCGGTAATAGCAAATACAGGCGCAGGTGAGGCGCTCAGGAGAAGTGCGAGAGTGGCAAGAATGATTCCAAGACGGTTGAACATACTTACTTGCGACGTTCGTCAATAATGTATTTGAGCATGGTTGCTGTTGGTACTACACCATCAACACGACGATTATTGATGAAGAAGTATGGTGTGGAGAATATGCCGCGCTCGCGTGCTTGCAAGATATTGGTTTGGATAGCGGCAGATGCACCTTCGGACGTGAGACATTTGTTGAATGCGTCGAGTGGGAGTCCGAGTTGTGTTGCAAGTGCGGCGTGGTTGAACGTATGAACTTCATCCTGGCGGGAGAAGAACTCTGCGGCGTAGTCCCAGAATTTGCCAGAGCGATCTGCGCAACGTGCGCCAATGTGTGCAGTCATAAATCCTGGGATACTCTCACCATGCTCAGGTACGTCCTTCCACACGATACGAACTTCTGGCATGCGCTGATGTACGTCTTGGAGAATGGTCATCGCACGGGCGCACGGCCCGCATCCAAGATCCATGAATGCAATGATTGTTACCTTTGCAGTTGCTGGTCCCATGGTTGGATCAGTGGGGAGCACAGGTGGTGCGGTCGTCAGGTAGTTGGCGCGAGGACGAAGATCAGCCGGCTTGGGACGTGACAACGAGTACGCACCCCAACCAACCACCGTGAGTGCGGCAAGGAGTAGCGCAGTGATGACAAGTGCTTTGCCGTGGTCTGACATACGTCGTTATTGCAGTTGCATTTGCTGCAACGAACCAGTGATGCGATCAGTGAAGTACACTGCTGATTCATCAGGTGCTACACGGAGCGAATCAATCGTGAATGATCCTTCAGGTTTGCCCACAAGTGTGGTGCGTCCTGTCTCGAGATCAACTTTGTAAATCGAATCATCGGTGTTGGTTGCAAGTGCGAGCTGGAATCCAATGCCATAGGGGAGGCGATCAGGATCTGGAACGGCGCAGTAGAGTGTTGTGTTGTTGGCAAAGGTACATTTCTCGACCCAGGTGGAGAGACCGAGTGGTTGGCGATCTTCGCCCAGGCGATCTGCAGTGCCGCGTACAACCCACAACTCAGGCGCAAGATTGTTTGCTTGGCGGAAGCTGCTGTAGAGGAGAATGTCACCTTGTGGCGACCACTTCGGCTTGAATCCGAGTCCTTCTACGGTGAGTGCTTTGAAGTTCTCGTTGTTTTTGCCGACGACAAGCACTTGCTCACGACCCAATCCAATCGCTCTGCCTGTTTGCGAAAAGGCGACCATTTGGTCGTTTGGTGACCACGAAACTTGTACTTTGTTGGCGTTCTGTCCCAGTGCAACTACGTTTTTTGCTGAGGTGCCATCTGGGGACGCGATTACGAGGTAGCGGCTACTTGGATCAATGCTCAATTTCTTTGCTGCGATCTGAGAATCATTCGGGGAGAACTCAAATTCTGCCCAGTGCGATGGGAGTGTGACTTGTTGCTTGGTCTCGAAGTTGTAGAGCACATTTGCGCCATCGGGGAATTCGATGATCGCTTTGTCTGTGGCGTTGCTCCAGTTCACGTCTTTGGCATTTGGAAAAGGAGCTTCGTCATTGAGCACAACGTTGGTTCCGTCTGCAAGAATTTTGTGAAAAAGTCCGGTGTCGGTGTCGTAGTACTGGACGGTTCCGGAGTTGCCTTCGACAGTGATATTGGCTGTGCCTGATGGAACGAGCTGGCGTACGCGAGTGATTCCACCATCGGCGATTGGGGATGCTCCACCTGGTTCTGTGCCAATGCCTTGTGGGCCGCCATCAGGTGTAGTTGTTACACCAGTACCTGGAATACGCTCACCATCTGCGCCGAGCAGTTGTCCACCGCCACCCGGTGTTGTGACGTCAGTGGGTGTTGGTGCAGGTGCGCTGCGGAAAAAAACAAAGTAGATTCCGATCGCAAGTCCGATCGTAACCACAATGAGGCCGATGAGGGCCAACAGTTTTCGTTTGTCCATACCGAACGTAAAAAGCGTTCGCGCAGGGGCTATGCGAGGGACAACGCGTTCTCGGTGCGCGTGACGCGCAGGTCATTGGACGCCGAGCCCTCCAGCATGCGCGATGTAAGCATCGGAATAATTTCCGATTCGATGATAGTATACACTGTTCGGCCCATCTGTGGCGAGTTCGCGGCGCGGTCTGCAATCCAATCAAGCACATCTTCGTCGAGTGTGAGTGCAAATCCCAAGTGCGCAACGCGTTCCATGTACTTGGTGATCTCACGGCTGGCAATCGCGCGCAAGTCGTCGCGAGTAAGTGCGACAAAAGGTACGATCGCGTCAAGACGATACAAGAATTCACTGCGGAACAAGTCTTTGAGACGATTCTGGTAGTGCGTGTCAGGAGCAGTTGTTGCTGCAACGCCGGATTTTGCGGTGCCAAATCCCAGAGGTGCTGCTGCCATTTCTGGTCCTGCAGCGGCTGTCATGACGATGATGGATCGTGAGAGATCTACGCGTCGGCCTGTTGCGTCAGTAATAGCACCTTCGTCCACCATTTGGAGGAAGAGGTTGTGTACGTCTGGATGCGCTTTGTCGATTTCATCGAAGAGGAGGACGCTGTGTGGTGCGCGGCGGATGCGATCGGTGAGCGAGGTTTGCTCACGGTAGCCAACGTAGCCAGCAGGTGAGCCGAGTAATTTGGAAATAGAGTAGGACTCGCGGTACTCGGACATGTCGATGGTAATGAGGTGTTTCTCTTCGCCATAGACTGCGCGAGCAATTGCCTTTGCGGTGTGTGTCTTGCCCGTTCCGGATGGTCCGACAAACAACAATACCGCAAGCGGGCGCTTGCGTGTCTGGAGCCCGAGAATGCCTTTTTCGAGTGCCTGCACGATGCGTGTGCGTGCAGCATCTTGGCCAATGATGGATTGCGTGAGTGCACTGCGAATGTTGCCAACACGTGTAGGCAGATGCACTGCGTCCATTGCCACAGGAGAACCTGTGCGAACGGTGAGTACGCGCAAAATATCGCTACTATCAATGGTGCGCGCTGTTCCACGCTGGCGTGATCGTGTTGTGAGCGCTTCACGGTGCGCGAGGAGCTCCTGTTCGTGGGATTTGAGGAGCAATGCTTGCTCGTAATCTTCTTGCATCACGGCGTCGCGCTTCTTGGCGTCGATGACCTCGATTGCTTGATCGATTTCTGCGAGCTTTGCAATCGCTGGATTCTTGGGGTGCTTGGTTGCAGCTGCTGCAGATGCTTCATCAATGAGATCGATGGCCTTGTCTGGGAAGAATGCATCAGGGATGTGACGTGCTGCACCCTCTACGGCCATGGCAAGCGCTTCGTCGGTGATCAGTACGTTGTGGAACTGTTCGTACGCGCCCTTGAGGCCTTGGAGAATCTCAAGTGTTGCTGCAGCATTAGGCTCGTCAATCGTAATTTTGCCGAATCGTCGATCAAATGCCGGATCAGCTTCGATATATTTCTTGTATTCTTGGTATGTGGTTGCGCCGATGCAGCGGAGTTCACCACGCGCAAGCGCTGGTTTGATCATGTTGGCTGCATCGAGTGATCCTGATGTTGCGCCTGCTCCGACGATGGTGTGGATTTCGTCGATGAAGAGAATGACCTCTGGATGTGCCTTCACTTCTTCCATGAGTTGCTTGATGCGGGACTCGAATTCTCCGCGGTACACAGTGCCTGCAATCATGAGTGAGAGGTCCAATGAGAAAATTCGCTTGCGCTCAAGAATCGGCGGAACCTGTCCTGCGGCAATGCGCTGCGCGAGTCCTTCTACAATCGCAGTCTTACCTACACCTGGATCGCCGATGAGGAGTGGGTTGTTCTTCGTCTTGCGGCACAAAATCTGAATCATGCGTTCTACCTCTGCGTCGCGCGCGATCACTGGGTCGAGTGATTCGAGCGCCTTTGCGCTGGTGAGTTCGCGTGCAAATTGTTCGAGGGTCTGGAGCGAGCGTTTTTTCTTGGGTACTGCAGAGGCGTCGGTGGGAACAATGAGTCCTGAGTCACCGATGTGCGTGTGCTCTGCTGCGGCAACGACATTGGTGTTGCTTGTGAGTGCTGAGGTGATCTCCTGGAACTTGCTGGTGCTGCGCAAGATCATGTGGATATAGGATGAGACTTCCTTGGTATCTACGCGCAACTTCTTCACTGCATCAAGTACGGCAGGGTTGTTGTTCTCGACCATCGCAAGAAGCAAATGCTCTGTGCCGATGAGCACATGCTGGTGCTGGGATCCAATGAAAAATCCGCGCTCAATGCAATGGCGCGCGTCTTTGGAGAATGCAGGGACTTGTTTGATGAGTTTGTGTTTGCGGTGGCGCAGGGCTCCAGCGAGGACAGATTTCTTGTCTGCGCCGTACTTGCGCAAGAGCTCGCATCCGATAGATCCGCGCGTGTTCAATAACCCAAGGAGTAGATGTTCTGGGTATACGAGTGCATATCCCTGACGCGTGGCTATAGCCATTGCCTGACGCAAGGATGTGCGCAGATGTGTTGTCATGCGGTCAACCAAATGCATACACAATGGGTGAAAAAGCAGTGTATCCTATTTTCCCATGGTGCGCAAGATGTTGATGCGGTCGTCGATAGGTGGGTGTGTAGCAAACCAAGAGGCTACAGAATGAGATTCTGGTGTGCGAAATGGTGACTCGAGGTAGAGATGCGCTGTCGCATGGTTGCGGTGCTGCATTGGCTGGTTGAAGTCTCGGATTTTTTCGAGTGCGCTGGCGAGCCCTTCGGGGTAGCGGGTGAGCATTGATCCTGTTGCATCGGCGAGATATTCGCGACGGCGTGAGATCGCCAACTGAATGAGCTGCGCAAAGATCGGGGAGAGAATAATGAGTACAACTGCAATGATCATTGCGATCTGATTGCCTTTGCTATCGCTGTCCCCACCACCACGCGCGAAGTGCGAATAGCGGAACATGTCAGCAATGAGCGCAATAGAACCTACGAGCACAATAACAATCGTCATGATGCGAATGTCGTAGTTCTGGATGTGCGCAAGTTCGTGTGCGAGGACACCTTCGAGTTCTTCGTTCTCGAGATTGGTGAGTGCTCCTGTGGTCACAGCAATTGACGCGTGCTCAGGATCACGTCCAGTTGCGAATGCGTTAATTGCTGGATCATCGATGACATACAACTTCGGCATGGTTTTCATGCCTGCAGTGATGGTGAGATTCTCTACCATCTTGTAGTAGTATGGATTGTCTTTGGCTTCGATCTGCGTTGCGCCAGCACTGGAGAGTGCGACGGTGTCTCCTGCGAAATAACTAATCGCAGTAAGGACGAGCGAGATTCCAAAGGCAATCGTCATGGTGAATTGCGGCTGGTATCCACTGACAATAGCAGTGCCGTATCCAAGCGCGACGATCAATCCTATTACCAGTGCAATGAGGATCCAGGTGCGACGTTTGTTGCTTTCGATTTGTGAGTACATGGGCGTGCGGGTTTACGCGAGCGCCAGATGCGCTCTTAGAATTTCACGGCGACGTTCTCGCGCTGTGCTGCATCTGCAACTTCGAAGAATTCACGCTTTGCGAAGTTGAACATGCCAGCAATGAGGTTGCTTGGGAAGGTTTCGATACGGGTGTTGAGATCACGAACATTGCCATTGTAGAAGCGGCGAGATGCTTGGATCTTGTTCTCGGTGTCTGCGAGCTCGTCTTGCAACTTCGCGAAGTTGGTGTTCGCCTTGAGGTCTGGGTATGCTTCGGCGAGTGCGAAAATGCTCTTCAATGTAGACGAAAGCATGTTCTCAGCTTGTACCTGCTCTGCCATGGTTGCGCCCTTTGCGCTGTGTGCCTGCATTGCGGAGTTACGCGCTGCGACTACTTTTTCGAGCGTGCCAGATTCGTGCGATGCGTAGCCCTTCACGGTCTCAATCAAGTTAGGAATGAGGTCGTAGCGACGCTTGAGCTGTACATCAATGTCAGACCACGCTTCTTCGACGCGGTTCTTGATCGTGACGAGTCCGTTGTATGCAGAAATAACCCAGAGCACGATGACAACTGCAATAGCGATAATTATCCAGGCGATGGTACCCATATGGGTGGAAGTTGTGTGAGTGAATACGAGCGTGTATGCTCAGAGGTAGTATCGGTTTAACAGTCTGTTTTGTCAATGTATGGCTTTTCCTTCTCATATTTATAAGGCGTACGACGTACGTGGGATTTATCCAACGGAATTGAACGAAGATCTTGCGTATGCGACGGCGCGGTGGTTCGCAGATATGCGGCAGCGTGAAGTGGGTCGCGCTGATGTCACGCTTGTTGTTGGGCAAGACATGCGATTGTCCTCGCCGATGATTGCTGCGGCAGTGGTGCGTGGACTTACGGAGCAAGGCGCGCATGTGGTAGAGCTCGGTGTTGTCTCGACGCCTACCTTCTATAGTGTGGTTGCGCGACGTGGGTTCGATGGTGGTATTCAGGTATCTGCCTCACACAATCCTCGTGAATATTCTGGACTCAAATTCGTTCGTGATCATGCAGGTCCGGTGAGCGCGGATACTGGTATCAACACGCTGCGAGATCTTGTGGCGAGTGGTCAGTTGCCTGATGCGTCAGGGACCGTGGGTGTTGCAACGATGTACGCGGGAGATGCTGCGCTCGAATCAGTTCTTGCTGCACATGATTTTGTTGGGGATGAGCGATATGCTGCGGTGAAGGTGGTAGCAGATACTGCAAATTGTGTTGGCGCGCCTGATCTCGATGCGCTCTTCGCAACGCTCGACAAGTGTGAACTCGATCGCATCAACTGGACGCTCGATGGATCATTCCCATCGCACGAGCCAGATCCATTTCAGGACGAAAATCTCCAGCAACTCCATGCGCGTGTGAAAGAAGTTGGCGCGGCGCTGGGCGTCGCAACTGATGGCGATGCTGATCGCGTGTTCTTGGTCGACGAAACGGGCAAAACGGTTTCGCCAGTTGCATTGCGATCACTTATCGCAGAGATTCTGTTGCGCACACACAAGGGTGCAACGATTGTTTATGATGTTCGTCCGGGGCGTATTACTGAGGATGTTGTGCGTCGCATGGGCGGAGTGCCGCTGATTGTCCGAGTTGGGCATTCATTCATCAAGCAGACGATGTTGGAGCATGATGCGATTTTTGCAGGCGAGTCGTCTGGGCATTTCTTCGTTCGATTTCCGGTCGGTGTGTATGAGTCGCCAGCGGTGATTGTGCTCATGGTGCTCGCGGAGATGGCGCGCACAGGCAAGAAAGCGTCAGAGCTCTTCGCGCCGTATCTCGTGTATACGCACTCGGGCGAAGTGAATTTCCGTGTGACGTCCGTAGCTGAGGCGCTCGAAGGAATGGTTGCGCATTTTGCACCGCGATCGGAAGTGGGACGACTCGATGGTGTGTCATTTGATATTGGAGAGACGTGGTTCAATGTGCGTGGAAGTAATACAGAACCATTGTTGCGATTGAACGTGGAAGGAAAGACTGAGGAGGCTGTTGCAGCTACCGTCGCAGAAGTACGCCAGGCACTCACACCATATCTATGCGCGTAGAAAATATTTTTGCGGGCAAAACTGTCACGCTGATGGGATTGGGAGGATTTGCAAAGGGGAGTGGTATCTCTGCCGCGCTCTTCCTTGCTCCAAGAGTGAAGCGCCTCATCATTACTGACATGAAGGATGCTGTCGCACTCGCGGCACCACTCAAACGATTGGCAAAATACAAGAATATTACGTTGCGGTTGGGTGGTCATGATGCGCGAGATTTCACGGACACAGATTGGGTCGTGCGCAATCCGGATGTGCCGGCATCAAGTCCATTCATTGCGATGGCGCGCAAGAAAGGAATTCCTGTTGACAATGATGTCACGCTTTTTCTCAAACTCGTGGGGATGGAGCGGGTGATTGGAGTCACAGGAACGCGTGGCAAGACAACAACGACGCACCTCATTCATGCGATGCTTGCGCGTGAATTCCCTGGAGCAATGATGGGCGGTAATGTTGGCGTGTCACCACTCACATTCATTACGAAGTTGCGAGCGGACGCGCCTGTGGTGCTCGAGTTGTCGAGTTTTATGCTCCACGATTTTGCGGATCTCAAGGCTTCGCCACATATTAGTGTCTGGACAACACTCTATCCAGATCATCTCAACAAGTACGATTCGCTCGAGGCGTATATTGATGACAAGCGAAATATTTTTCGGTATCAACTCGAAGGAGATGTGAAGGTGGTGAATGCTGACGATGCTACGGTGCGAGCGCAAGAGTCTCTGGGCAGTGCACACACGTATCGGTATTCTGCAAAACGTGATCAGCATGCGTTCGAACGCGAAATCAGCGCGTCACGATTGATCGGCCAGCACAATATTGGCAATGTCATGGCAGCGACAATTGCAGCGCGTGCTGCAGGAGTGAGCGACAAGAATATCCGTGCTGCAATTCGCGCATTTCGAGGTGTGCCCTATCGTCTCGAGCTCATTCGCTCGCGTCGTGGTGTGCGTTGGTACAATGACTCGACTGCAACGTCGCCTGAAGCAACGATGGCGGCGCTCGCTGCATTTCCTGATACGCGCGTACATCTCATCACAGGTGGTAATTCCAAGGGTTCAGATCTCGCCGCACTTGCGCGTGTGATGCGTGCGCGGGCGCATACGATTATTCGTGTTCCTGGGAATGCCAACGATGGACTTCCCAAGGGTGTCGACGTTGCTGATTTGCCCGAAGCAGTTGCGCACGCAGCATCTGTTGCACATGACGGGGATGTTGTTCTCTTCTCTCCGGGTCTCACCTGGCTCCCGCGCATCAATGAGTTCAAGCGTGGTGATTGGTTCGTAGAGCTCGTGAAAAAACAGAAATAAAAACAGCGAAGCGCTCCGGTGACGGGGCGCTTGTGCGTTAGGGGTTGACGATGATGATGTCGTAGTGGAGTGGGTCCGAGTCCTCCGTGATCAATCCGATTTCAGCATCGATTTCGCATGTATTAATGTATACAGTGAGACTGTACTGCGTACCCATTCCAACGACACACGGGGTGCGGGCGCAGTCTGACACGTATGCCTGGACTTTGCGCAACGCAGTCGGTGGCGGAACCTCGTATTCTGTCACGAGACTTTCCAGGCAGGAATACAGAATGTGTTGTCGAAGATGCGAGTCAGGAATGCATTGTTTGACGATGGGTTCGCACGTCAGTCTGACGTCCTTGAGCTCAGGGCCATTGTTTTGTTGCCGCTTTTCTCGAAACGCTTCGCTAAGATCGATTGGCCTCATAGTGAAGTATGCGAGCAAGACGTACGCTGCGATGGCCAACAGCCAGTCCGAAATCTCGTACATGCTCTGTCCTCCAACAGCGCAAGAGTGGTGTGTCGTCATGTGGGAACTTCCCAAATGACGATGGCCTAGCGTATCATGGGGAATGACTAGTGTCAACCGATATGATTACAATATTGATTTTTGTTGCGGTGCTTGCGGTGCTTGTGCTCGCACATGAGTGGGGTCATTTCTTCATGGCGCGCCGTGCGGGGTGCAAAGTTGATGAATTTGGATTTGGATTCCCTCCGCGGTTGTGGGGGTGGAAGCGGGGAGACACGCTCTATACCATCAATTTGTTGCCGCTTGGCGGATTCGTGCGTATTCATGGTGAAGGTGGAGAGGATACGCATGCTGATCCACACAGCTTCCAACACAAATCAGCATTGTGGCGTCTGGGCATCATTGCTGCGGGCGTCATCATGAATTTGGTTGTTGCGATTGTGTTGTTTGCGATTGTGGCAGGTGTGGGGATGGAGCGTGAGGTGCCGAGTGATTTGTCATCGTATGCTGTGGTAGAAAATCAGCGCGTGCAAGTTCTTGGTGTACGTGACGGGTTGCCTGCGGCAGGAGCTGGTATTGTTGCAGGAGATATCATTCGTGGTGTGAATGGTATCACGACATCGTCGCTCACTGTCGCGGCCATGCAAAACGCATTTCACAGTGGTGAGGATCAGCAGCTCATTGTGGAGCACGAGGGTGTGCAGCGCACAGTGACATTGCGTCCCGAACTGTTGGACACTGTTTCACCAACGACTCGCGGTATCGGTGTTGTCATTGTTGACGTGGGAACAATTTCGTACCCGTGGTACATCACTCCATGGATTGGTGTTCGTGATACGTGGACGTCGTTGCGTGACACGGTGCTTGGATTCGGGAGTTTGATCTCAGGACTCATCGCGCGCGTACCAGGAGCAGCTGACGGCGTGTCAGGACCTGTGGGAATTGCGGTGTTCACTGGTGAGATTGCGCGATCGGGATTTGTGCCACTTTTGTACCTGATGGGATTCCTCTCGGTGAGCCTCGCATTCATCAATATTTTGCCAATTCCTGCGCTTGATGGTGGTCGAATTCTCTTCATCATCATTGAGAAGCTGCGTCGCGGGCGCAAAGTGCATGCAAATACGGAGAATTTGGCGCATGCGATTGGCTTCCTGATCCTCCTTGCCATCATTGCCCTTGTAACGTATCGTGATATTATTCGACTTTTTTAGGGCAAAAGTATGCAACAAGATAGCGAGCAATTACAAAAAGACGCCCACCGTGACATCACCAATGCTGCCAATCTCGACGCGATCGCCGCAGTGCGCCTCGCGTATCTTGGTCGCAAAGGCAAGCTCGCAGCAGCACAGCAGGATCTCGCGAGTTTGTCGCCGGAAGAGCGTAAGGCTGCAGGTATTGCATTCAATGAAGTGAAATCTGGGATTGAGCGCGCGCTCGAACATCGAGAGCGTGAGCTACAAGATGCGCAGTGGGATTCGATCAAGGAGAGCGAGCGCATTGATACGACGCAGCCATTTTTCCCTGCGCGCGAAGCTGGGCATTTGCATCCTAATACGCTCGTGCAGCGAGATCTCGAGGAAGTTGCGGCAAGTATGGGATTCATGGTCGTAGATGGACCAGAGTTGGATACGGATTACTACACATTCGAATCACTCAACATTCCGAAGACGCATCCGGCGCGTGATGCGCAGGATACCTTCTATATTGAAGGGCATCCTGATTGGTGCATGCGCTCGCATGTGTCTAACATGCAGGTTCGATTGTTGCAGCAGTATGGCGCGCCATTGCGCGTGGCATATCCTGGACGCGTGTTTCGCAACGAAGCAACTGATGCAAGTCACGAGCATACGTTCTATCAGTTCGAAGCACTCGTTGTTGATAAGGGTCTCACCATTGGCCACCTCGTCGGCGTGATCAAATCTCTGTTGCGCGGGTTGTTCCACAAAGATATTGAAGTGCGGTTGCGCCCGGGGTATTTCCCGTTCGTAGAACCGGGATTTGAAATGGATATGAGTTGTTTGTTGTGTATGGGTCGTGGTTGCGCGGTGTGCAAGCGAAGTGGGTGGGTTGAATTGCTCGGTTGCGGACTCGTGCACCCACGCGTTCTCAAAGAAGCAGGACTTGATCCGCGACAGTGGAGTGGTATCGCCTTTGGTATGGGACTCACTCGTCTGGTGATGATGCGCTACGGTATTGAAGATATCCGGTTACTCATGAGCGGTGAGGAACGATTTTTGAAGCAGTTTTAATATGCACATTTCTCTAGCGTGGTTGCGCGAATACGTCGACATTCCCAAGGAGGTAACGCCGGAACAAATCCAGCGTGATCTGACGTTGCATAGTTTTGAGATCGAGCGCATTACGCGGCAGGGTGAGATGTTTGATCGTATGGTTGTCGGTATTATTCGTGAGGTCAAGCCTCATGCGAATGCGGATAAGTTGCGTGTCTGTAGTGTAGATGCTGGTGAGAACACACTCCAGATTGTTTGCGGTGGATCGAATCTCGCTGTTGGTCAGCGCGTGGCGCTTGCACTCTCGGGCAGTCGCGTGAAGTGGCATGGTGAGGGCGAGCTCATCACGCTCACTGACACGGAGATCCGCGGAGTGAAATCCGAAGGAATGATTTGTGCTGCAAGTGAGATTGGGCGCGCGACAGGTCAGGAGGCGGAGAAGGAAATCATGGACCTCTCGTCGTTGAAGGTCCCTGCGGGTACGCCACTTGCAGAAGCATTTGGCATGAATGACACCTTCATTGAAGTAGATAACAAAGCGATCACGAATCGTCCGGATTGTTGGGGACATATTGGTGTTGCGCGCGAGCTCGGAGCCATTCTTGGACGCAAGATGCATGTGCCAGAGACACCAGAAGTAGAAGTGAACAAGAAGGAGATTGCGCTCCATGCAAAAATCGAAGCAAGTGACGTGTGCCGTCGTTGGGTCGGTGTGGCCATGAACAATATCAAGGTTGGTCCGTCGCCGGAGTGGATGGCGCGACGCCTCGAATCTGTTGGTGTGCGTCCGATCAACGTCATTGTCGACTGCACCAATTACGTGATGTACGAAATGGGTCAGCCAATGCACGCATTTGATGCACGTGCGATTCAGGATAGTCGGATTATTGTGCGCAAGAGTCGTGTGGATGAGAAATGTGTCACACTCGATGGAGTAGAGCGCACGTTGCCAGCAGGTATTGGTGTGATCGCAGACAAGAACCATGTTCTCGCACTTGCTGGTATCATGGGGTGCAAGGATTCGATGGTAGTAGAGGACACGACGCAGATTATTATTGAAGCTGCGTGGTTTGATCCGCTCGTTACGCGCAAGGCTGCGACTGCGCTCGATCTGCGTACTGACGCGAGTGCGCGATTCGAGAAGACGTTGGATCCAACCATGCCATCGCGGGCCATTGCACGCGTTGTGCAGCTCATTCTCGAGTTGGTACCAGGATCCACGGTTGCAAGTCCTGTTGTTGACGAGGGTAGTTCGTGGAAGAAGTCAATGCTCACCAAACCGCTCGAACTCCATATGGGGTTCTTGCGTGAGCGTATGGGAGTGGAGATTCCTATGGCACGTGTGGGATCCATTCTCCAATCCCTTGGATTCGTGCTGAAAAAAACCAAGAAGACAGGATTTGTTGTAGTGGTTCCATCGTGGCGTGCGACGAAGGACATTTCGATCGAAGAGGACTTGATCGAAGAAGTCGCACGCATGTATGGCTATGATCAGATTCCGGAGCAGTATCCACGCATGTCGATTGCTCCAGCGCCGCGCAACGGCGAGCGCGAGGCGATGATGCGCGTGCGCGAAGCATTGGCGCTAGGTCGCGCATTCACGGAGACACAGACGTATTCATTCACAAGCCTTGAGACATTGCAAAAAATGGATTTGGATCCAAGTGCGCATGTAGCTGTGGCCAATCCGTTGTCTCGTGAGCAGACGCATTTGCGTCGTTCGTTGTTACCGAACATGTTGGTGCAAGTGAGTCAGGAGTTGCGCTCGAGCGAGCGCGTGATGCGGTTTGAAATCGGCAAGAATTTCCGAGCAGAGTTGCAAGGTGAGCAGACACGATTACATTCGGGGGAGTATCTTCCACAGCAGCACGTCTTTGTTACTGGCGTTGTTGCAATGCGTGGCGACTCCGTACCGTTCACTGCAGCACGTGACGCCGCGGTGCACGTTCTCCAGACGTTGGGTGTAGATGTCACGCTGCGTGGCACGGAGCAGCTCACCAACTGGATGCATCCTGGTCGCAGTGTGAGTATCCGTGTAGGGGATGTGGTGGTTGGCGAAGTGAGTGAACTCCATCCTCGCTATATGGATCGGTTGGGATTGCGCGATCGTGTGGGGTTCTTCGAGATTGATATTACCGCGCTTGTGCCACATATCACTGCGCAGTCCAAGTATCATCCATTGTCACTCTACCCGAGTGTAAAGCGTGATCTCGCAATGGTGGTACCAGAACATGTGCATTACGAACATGTGACGCGTGTGATGCGCGAGGCAGATCCACTGCTCACGCACGTTGAAGGGTTTGACGTGTATCGTGGTGAACATGTGCAGACGCACCACAAGAGTCTCGCGTTCCATCTCGAGTTCATGGATGTGACGCGTACACTGACGTCGGCAGAAGTAGACGCGGCACTTGCGCGTATTACGGAGGCGTTGGCGCGTGAATGTGATGCGGCGATTCGTGCATAAATATTTCTCGTGCGAAGAGGCTGTGGTATACTGCTACCATAGCTTCTTTATTTTTTGTTCTGTATGGCACGACGAGCTGCTCCAACCAATCCTGAAATGCATCTACGCGGTCCACGCGGCAAAGACATGGTGACGCGGGCCGATGCACCAGATACGTCGAAGAGTATTCGTGGCGGCGGTGCTGAGGTTGAGGGCAAGATTCGTGCACTTGAGCATGCAGATCGAACCGCGCGCTCGAAGCGCCACGAGGAAGAAGCCGTAGAACGCGCACGATTGCGTGTAACGGATTTCGTTCGAAATACTGCTGGACGACGCGCCTCGGAGCATCGAGAATCTGCAAGCAAGACGTGGGTAGACGAAGCAGCCGCACATCAGCGTCAGAAGCAGGAAGAGGCTGGGAGAGCTCACGCAGATTGGGCTGCAGAGGAATTCCATATTGATCAGATGGAAGCAATGCATGATCATGTGGCTGCGCTCTATAGCGCAACCCATTCACGTCTCCCGGGCATGGATGACACTACTTCACTGCGCTAGAATCTATGTTCGATACCAGCAAAGACATTCTCTACATCGTTCTCGCATTTTGTTCGGTGTGGCTCACTATCTTCTTGTGCTGGGCGCTGTACTATTTCGCGATGACCATGAAGAATGCCAACGAGGTCATCTCCGAAATCCGAGACAAGGTCCACGCGATCGTAAAGGCACTCGACTACATTCAGGAGAAGTTAGATTTCGTGAGCGGTGGAATGCACTTCATGTCGAAGTACATCAATCAATATTTGGGACTGGGTGATAAGGGGGGAGATGAGGATGAAGAAGACGCTGACAACGACCCGCCGCGCAAAAAAAGAAAATAGAAATGAAGAACCTCGGGCATGTGACATGCGCCGGGGTTCTTGTTCTGCTGTGTGCTGCGGTGTACCCGCTATGCGCTACAGCGCGCTGAGACACAAGTCTCTGAACTGGTTGATCGAGCGTTTACCAGAACGATTCGTAGTTGAGAACCAGCATACGAGGGCACGAGCGCGATGCTGTGCAGGGATCAAGCTCATGCTGATGTTCTCGAAACTCGGACTCTGGCGTCCTTCGATCACGCGACCCACAATCTCGATGATGTACTCAGCACGGGCGTCCTCGGTACGGTATTTGAAGGCACTCATCAGGTCGTCTTGTGTCACACGTAGAGACGCGCTGATGTCGTCAGGATCGCGCCAATGTAGGGCATTTCTGAGAGCGCCGAACGTGTAGGTATAGAGCTCAACATCAGTGAAGTCGCGACCGAGCCACGCTCGAGCTTCGTCAGGGGTGGGCCGACGTTCGTCCATCTCACTGATTTGTCGGATCATGCAGTCTCGGATCAGTTCCTCGTATTCGGACTTCCCCTCGGAGACGAACGGAGTGAACACCTCCGGGAGGACGTCTGTCGCGCCGCTGTGCTCCAGTAGTAGCGCTGCGACGTGAACATCGTGGACCTTCTGCTCGGGGATGCCTTGCAGGGCCAGAAGCACAGACTCAGGACGGAACGCTCTGGGGTTGTCTTCGAACTTCTCGAGGATTGCGAGGAAGACCGCATGACGACGAGCGTCGGGGAGTTCCTCGATGAGACTTTGGTCAGGGCTACTGCGCTTGTCGCAGAGGCTGTGCATCGCACACGCTGCGAGCTCATCTACAGTGAGTGACTTCTTGCCCAGGAGAGTAAGGATCTTCTCGGGCGGCTTCAGACCCTTTTCGAGAAAGCCGTTGAAGATCTCTTGGGCGAGCGTACGTTGCAGCGTCTCCGGTACCTCGTCGATCGCTGCGGCAGCCAGGCTCATCTGTTTGCGCCTGATCAGAGATCGCACGAATCGTTCGCGAATGTCGGGTGTGAAGAGGTCTTGTGGTAGAGACCACTCCACTGCATCCTCGATGACTTCGTTGATGATCGCGCTGGTCACTTGTGCGAGCTCCTCGTCGGTGAGCAGGAGTTGCGCGACTCGCAATCGTTGCTCCAGGTTGTCGATGCGCGGTGCTACTGCACGGTACAATTCATAAGACATTGAACACCTCATGGCCGTGATTGGCCGCACCAACACTACCATATTGTGTACTTTCGTCAACGGATGGTAAGGTGGTGTTGCTATGGCGTTCACGCACCTGCACGTCCACTCACACTACTCGCTGCTCGACGGTTTGCCGAAGATTGGACAGCTCATCAAAACCGCAAAAAAGCGGGGTTTTTCGGCGATTGCGCTCACGGACTACAATGCGTTGTACGGAGCGATTAGTTTTTATGAAAAGTGTCTCGCTGACGGGATCAAGCCGATCATTGGGGCAGAACTCTACGTGGCTCCGCACGGCATCGCAACGCGCGAGACTGCGGGGACTGACGTGAAGGTCCATCATATTGTGCTTTTGGCAAAAAATTACGAAGGTTATAAGTCGCTCATGAAATTGATTTCCGTCGGACAGATTGACGGACTCCTCAATGGCAAGCCGCGCATCGACAAAGCGATTCTGCGCGAGCATGCGCACGATCTCATTGCGCTCACTGGCTGCATGGATGGTGTTATCCCGCAGGTGATCCGCTCTACAGATGATCAGACAATTTGGGAGCGTGAAGTACGTGAATATGTCGAGATCTTTGGTGAAGGCAATCTCTATCTCGAGTTGCAAGATCATCCAGAGATCGACGGGCAGGTGAGCATGAACAACACACTTGTGGAACTTGGTCGTCGCATGAACGTCCCGGTTGTCGCAACACGTGATGTGCACTATCTCAATCCCGAAGATAGTGAGGCGCAAGATATTGTGACGTGTATTCGCATGGGTCGGCAGGTGAGTGATCCGTCGCGTGCGAAGATGTTGCATGTGGATCGCTCGCTCAATGATGAAGCTGACATGCGCAGTCGGTTTGGGCATGTACCTGAGGCGATCGACAACACGCAGCGAATTGTGGATGCGTGCAACGTAGAGATTCCATTGGGTCAATGGTTCTTCCCGCCAATTCCGATTCCTGAGGGCAAGACTGCAGATCAGGAGCTCGAGGATCAGACGTGGGCGCGGTTGCCTGCACTCATGGAGCTCACTGATGATGTGCGTGCGCGTGCGCGGTACGAGCTTGATATCATCAAGACGAAGGGGTACGCAGCGTATTTCCTTGCTGTAGCGGATTATGTGCAGTGGGCGCGTGATAATGGCATTGTCGAAACCACTCGTGGTTCGGCTGCTGGATCGCTCGTGTCTTACGCACTCAATATCACGACGGTAGATCCGTTGTATTTCAAATTGCCGTTTGAACGTTTCTTGAACCCAGAGCGTCCGAGTGCGCCGGATATTGATACGGACTTTGCCGACGATCGACGTGATGAAGTGCACGCATACGTGACACGCAAGTATGGCGCGGACAAAGTGGCACAAATTCTCACGTTTGGAACCATGGCTGCGCGCGCTGCAGCGCGTGATGCAGGTCGAGCGCTCGGACTCTCGTACAACTTTTGTGACCAGGTGGCGAAGCTCATTCCAATTGGTGCGCAAGGATTCCCGATGACGATTGAGCGCGCGCTCAAGGAGGCGCCAGATCTCAAGAAACTCTTCGATGCCAACGAAGATGTACAGCGTCTCCTCACGATCGCGCAAAAGATCGAAGGTAATGTGCGTCATACATCGATTCACGCGGCGGGTGTGGTCATCGCTGCAACCACGCTCACAGACTTCACTCCAATCCAGCGTGAAGTTGGTGGAGACAAGATCACGACGCAGTACGAAATGAAATCTGTCGAAGCCGCGGGATTGCTCAAGATGGACTTCCTTGGTATTCGCAATCTCTCCATTCTTGGAAATGCGGTGCAGCTCATCGATCAAATTCATGGAGAGAAGATCGACATCATGAAGTTGCCTTTCGACGACAAGCTGACGTATGAGATGCTCGCGCGTGGTGAGACGATGGGTGTGTTCCAGCTCTCGGGTTCAGGCATGACGCGCTATCTCAAGGATCTGCGCCCGTCTACGATCTTCGACATCATGGCTATGGTGGCGCTCTTTCGCCCTGGTCCGATGGAGTCCATTCCCGAGTACATCGAGCGCAAGCATGGTCGCAAGCCAGTCATGTACATGGATCCACGACTTGAAGCTGTCATGGACAAGTCCTTCGGTATCATGGTGTACCAGGACGACGTAATGCTCACGGCTATCACACTCGCGCACTACTCGTGGCTCGACGCCGACAAATTGCGTAAGGCCATGGGTAAGAAAATTCCCGAGGAGATGGCACAGCAGAAGGAGAAGTTCGTGAAAGGCTGTGTGGAGTACGGTGGCCTCACGAAAGAAAAAACAGAAGAAATTTGGAAACTCATCGAGCCGTTTGCGGCCTATGGGTTCAACAAGGCGCATGCTGCCAGCTACGCCGTTGTTGCGTATCAGACAGCGTATCTCAAGGCGCACTATCCTGTGTGTTACATGGCAGCGGTGCTCACAGCTGAGACAGGTGACAACGACAAGATCGCGTCGATTGTTGCAGAGTGTCGTCGCATGGATATCGAAGTATCTGCTCCGCACATTAACGAGTCGTTTGAGAAGTTCACCGTGGTATCGACTGGATCAGATGGCACGCCGATGCAAATTCGATTCGGACTCTCTGCGGTGAAGAACGTGGGTGAGCATATTTGTCAGGTAGTTATTCGTGAGCGCCGAGAGAATGGACCGTTCACGTCACTCGAGAATTTGCTTGACCGCGTGCATGATCGCGACATGAATCGCAAATCACTCGAGTCGCTCATCAAGGTGGGTGCGCTTGATTGTTTTGGGTATGAACGCGGATTATTGCTCAGCAACATTGAGAGTATCATTACGTTTTGCAAAGAGTCTGCGGTGCGTGCAACGACAAATCAGGAGTCGTTGTTCTTCGGCAGCGGTATGGAGCTCGCGACCAAGGTGGCACTTGCGGAGGCTCCTGCGGCTTCGGACAACGAACGTCTCGGATGGGAGAAGGAATTGCTCGGATTGTATATCTCAGGTCATCCACTCACGGTGTACGAGAAGCGCATCGGACGCATGCTCGTCTCCATTCCGGATGTGGAGGCGAAGGAGCCTGGTGCGTGGGTGACCATCGCCGGCATTGTTCGTCTCATGAAAAAGAAAATCACTCAAAAAGGAAAGGTGATGGCATTTGTAACTGTCGAAGACGTGCATGGATCCATGGAGCTCCTTGTATTCCCAAAGGCGTATGAAGGAACTGAAGGCCTCTGGGTCGTCGGCAAGATTGTCGCTGTCATGGGTCGCAAAGGCAAGGAAGCCGGGGACAACAAACTCATGGTAGAAAAAGCGTACGAACTCACCGAAGAAACCATGGATGGTGTCGTTGCACAACTGACAGGTGGTGTAGAAGTGAAACCAACCTATACTCGCACTGCGAAGAAGTCCACGTCTGACGCCCCACTGCCCGCGCCTGCAGAGCCTGAGCCATATCGCGCACCAGAGCCACCTGCACCACTTCCTCAAGCAGTCATTACCATCCCAGCGGAGGCAACTCCTGAGATGAAATCAGCACTCAAAACATTTTTTGCAAATAATCTAGGCGATCACCAAGTCGTACTCGAGGTCGGTGGGCAAAAGGTGATTACTGGGTATCGGATTATGTGGGATGAAGCTACGCAAGTAGCCGTGCGTGCGCTGCTTACCACTAGTTCACCAATTCCCACGCAGGATCAGCTGTAATCGCACTCCACTGTGTGTAGTCTTTGTTTTGTGCATGGAACCATCCGGCAGCCGCAATCATTGCGGCGTTGTCTGTGGTGTATTGAAGCTCTGGGATAAGCACAGCGCACTCGGGAAGCTCACGCACCAACGCTGCGCGTAATCCTTCGCGCAAGTAGCGGTTGGCGCTCACTCCGCCGGAGAGAATCACTGATGCGGTGTTATACTCCTGCGCTGCACGTACGGTCTTTGCAACAAGTACGTCAGTCACCGCTTGCTCGAAACTCGCACAGACGTCTGCATGATTTGCTGTGGGATTGTCTCGCAAATAATACAGCACAGAAGTCTTCAGTCCAGCGAAAGAAAAATCAAAATCATCACTCGTCTTCATTGGGCGGGGGAATGCGATCGCGTCGCGCTTGCCTTCGAGCGCGAGCTTGCTGATCTTCGGTCCACCTGGATATTCCAGCCCCATGACTTTCGCTGCCTTGTCGAAGCACTCGCCAACAGCGTCGTCTCGCGTGCGCCCGATGAGCGTGTAGTCGCCATGTCCGCGCATGAGAATGAGCTCCGTGTGTCCTCCAGAGACAATCAGCGCCATAGCAGGGAAGGCGATCTCTGTCGGTGCGGTTTCTCCCAGCAGCGTGGAATAGATGTGACCTTCGATGTGGTTGGTGCGGACGATCGGTACACCACCCCATGCATAGGACAATGCGCGCGCAGCTTCGACGCCTACAACCAACGAAGTAACAAGACCTGGACCTGCAGTCACTGCAATGGCATCAGGTCGAGTGTTGCCCAGCGCCTCACGGATTACAGGGATAATCGAGTCCGCATGTTTGCGCCCTGCAATCTCTGGCACGACACCACCATAAATTTTGTGAATATCAATCTGCGAAGACACACAACTCCGCTCCACAACAAATCGACCCCCTCGTTGAGTCACGAGTGCAGCCGCAGTGTCATCACAAGATGTCTCAATACCAAGGATATACATACCCAAGAATCCTAACACAGACAGAGGAATTGGCAACGCCACATACGCACCAAGAAAGAGTACCCGTTCGAGGGGCCTTCGGAGGCGAAGGTAGCGACTGCACGTCTGAGCAAGAGGAATGTCTCTACCAAGCCGAGAACGAAACGCCCCAGCCCGGGAGGGCTGGGGACGTTGTACCCTCGAACGGGTACTCTTTCTTGGTATCGCTACGGGGAATTGAACCCCGATTTCCAGGATGAAAACCTAGCGTCCTAACCATTAGACGATAGCGACGTTTACGACCCCAATATAAGGGATCGTAGAGACTCTGTCAATATTTGCTAATGGTGATCTGATTGAACACGCGAGTGTTCTGATTGACTGCGCCCACAAGAACCTGTGCATGATCGAGGAGTTCGGGTGCGTGGTCCTGAATTACTGCCATGGTGAAATGAGCAAGAGTCTTTGCTTTTTCAATTGCCCATGGTTTTTCTGGACCTGCTTCGTAGCGATATGCAGTGCCAATCATGATGAGCAGACCTTCTTCTTTTGGAATGCGTCCTGCGTTGAGATTGTCGAGGAGCAACTTGGATGCGGTTGCAATTGGCTTGACCAAATCCGTGTCGTACGGACCGATGATGAATGCCTTGTTGAGCAAGTGGAGCCAGTCGAATCCGCGACCAATGGCGAGAATCTGCTCCTTGTGCTCGACGTCTGCAACAGGGCGCTGCATCGCACGAACTGCCTTGATGTGGTTGTGGTTGCCCAGAAGCAATGCGAGCAAATCATCCACGACCTGCATCTGCATGTCTGGGAACAATCGAATAATGCGTGCACGCAATTCGTCCTCAGTGATGTCACCAACTTCGGACATATCGAGGGTGCGACCGTCTTGGCTGTGCACAATGAGTCCGTCGTCGTCAGTCTCGATACCTACCTGAATTGGGTAGACAACAGCATGGCCAAATCCAAATACTGCTTCAGCTTGCTTCTTGAGATTCGCGGTGTACACGCGGGCAGCATCGGTGTCGTATCCGAATCCTTTGCATCCGCGATGTGTGTCGCCTTTGGAGTAGTGGTAGGTGATGAGGAGGAGCGCGTTGCGTCCTTTGCTCACCGCGTAATCAACCCACTCGAGCATCAGACGACCGAAGTATGGCCATCCCATATCGAATTTGCCGCCGATATTGCGAAACGGTTGGATGATACCTACTGGAGTCTGCGTAATGACTGCGAGGTTGAGACGGCCATCCATGCACTTGAGTGCTGCGATTTCGGTCGGGTGCAAACTGCGGTATTTGCGTCGAGCAAGGGATGCGTCGGGGCTGCTAAATGCGGTGCTTTGCTCGTTGTTGCGCTCGAGAACGAACTGAGCGATCTTGTTGGGCATACGCCAGGAAGAAATGAATATGCGCTCAGTGTAGGAGCAAGGTTGCGAGTTGTCAAAAGCAGAAGACCACAGCCGGTGCAACGAGTGTTCTCGTTCATCCGGACTGTGGTCTCTGGGTTGTGCCTACGCAGCGTGTGCGTGAGACGTGAACGTGGTGTCGCGCGGGATGTCTACGAGTCTGTGCATGTGGGATGCGTCGGTCTCGTGGAGCAGCTCGATGATCTCACAGGTGTGCCCCATGTTGCGCAACAGGGTTTCGACTCCCTTGCGGTAGCTGAGGCTGCTGGCGCTGAGCTGTTCGTGTTGTGTGCACAGGGGGACGATGTCCTTCTGTGCGCCGAACATGCGAGCGCAGCGCTCGTGAACCGTGAGCACGATCTTTGCTGGTCTGACCTTTAGCACCATCTGGCCCAGATGACGCAGTGAGATCTCGCGTTCGTAGGGGTCTGCGATGCCCGACCCGCCAGCTTGTGCGAAGACATACGGAGTCTCCGGCAACTGGAGGTGGTGTTGGACGCGCTCTGCGACAGTCAGTGAGCCGTTCACAGAACCACGCGTATCCATGCACCGAACCACGATAGTCCGACCTTCTTGGAGTCCTTTACGTACCTCGGTGTGACGGTACATGTGGAATCGCATGTTGGCGAGTCCGGGCTGTGCAGATCGCAGTCGAGCGACGACGTCTTGCTCGTCCGTCGCGAAGTCCTCGTACACCACGACGATAGCCTCACCGACATTGCCGAGAGTCATCGCGTGGTGCAGTTGGAGTGCGAGGTGTGTGTACGTGTCGATCTGCATCGACGCGAGACGCGATTCGAGAGCCGTCAGCTTGAACACTGGCGTGCTCGGGATCTTCGTAATCTCGTCGACGATCGTATTGAGTCGAGACCTCCGGTGGAAGTGACGAACATCGGTGATCGCAACGACGGGTTGGAAACCATTGGCGCTACTTCCCACAGGTGCCTCCTTGGCAGAAGTTGGGGATTGACCACGGAATTGTACGCCTGGGTTTTTGCAGTGTCAAACAAGGGCTGTGCATATTTTTTGCATCTACAAAAGTTCGATTGCGCGGTCTAGTGTCTCGTGTCTAGTAACGATGGGCAGTACTGCTGCACCGCGTTTGTTGATCACGGCTGCGAGGTCTCGGGCGTCTCGCTGATATCCAGACACCATGGTGACGTGAGACACGGGGCCTAGATGGTGTTGGAGCGCAACACGTTTGCTACGCGCGAGAATGATTTCTTCGGGATTGAACCAGGAGTAGATACCAACATGACGGAGCCAGTTTTGTTTGTACGGTTCTGATCCGTCACACATGAGGAGAAGCCGATCGTGTGACATGCGTGCGCGTGCGACGAGTTGGTTGATGTGGTGTGAGAGGTAGTCGCGCGCTGCAGGACTGAAGAGGCGTTCCGCAATCGCGACTTCGATTTGCAGAATCGATGTGCCGCATTCCTTGGCAAGACGACGACAGAGTCCACGCGGGATCAATCGTTCTTGGTACGTGTTCGCGAGTGCGCGATAGTGTGTAGCAAATTGCTTCGCGCTCATTCCTAGTGGCACAAGCGCCTCAAAAACCTGCTCACGCAAGAATCGACGCATGGCAAACAATGTGTGCTCGAAATCAAAAACAGCCACGCGGTGACCCGCTGGCAGTACTCGTGGTGGTTGCATAGATTTTGTCGGAATAATGTGGTGGTTTCCGGCGCATAGTCGATGATCTCATCACACTTGCGTATTCTTGGCAAGAGCCTGCCTCGTGGGGTATACTATGCGCATATGCAGTTCGTCTTCATTCCATTTTGGCTTGCCGTGCTTTTTACCTTTGGGTATGTAGTTGCCATCGACGGGAGTTTTTTGGGGATGGAATCCTCAACACACCTGCATCTGGCCGTACTTTTGTACCTTTTGACGATTACGTATGCCACGATTTCTGCGCGCAAACGCTAAGGCCATCAATGTCAACGCTGCACCTCGGCGCGAATTCGCGTGGCATCATGTTGCACCTGAAGGAGAGCTTGCAGTAGATGTGGCGAAGGTGGGGAATGAACTCGTGATCGTGGCGCCAATCGCTGGCGCAGATCCAGAGACCTTGTCGGTTTCGATTGACCACGATATGGTGACGATACGCGGAGCTCGCCAACAGCAGACCGAAGCTAAGTCGCATGAGTATTTCTACCAAGAGTGCTTTTGGGGCGCGTTCTCGCGAAGTATCATTTTGCCGGTAGAGGTGTCCAAGGACAAATCCAAGGCGACGATCAAGAATGGGATTCTGACAATCCGCATCCCGGTCGTGCGCGCCTCAGCCGAGATTCCAATCGAAATAATTGACGAAGCATAATCCAAGCCTGTGGAGCACACCAATACCGTAGGAGAAGAACAGCAGACACAAACACCTCGCGCGCCGAGATCACCTCGGCGGTTGTTGTATTTTATTCTCGGTGGCGTATTTGTAGTGTTGGTCGGTCTTGTTGCTTCGGCACCGGCGCTGTATGAATTGTATTACGAAGGTCGAATGTACCCTGGCGTCTCTGTTGGAGTGTACGCAGTAGGTGGATTGACTCGAGCAGAAGTAGAAGCGCAGATTCGAGCGCAAGACGTGGCGCTCGCAAATAATGGATTTACATTTTTAGTGCGTGATGGAGCGGGGAGTGTGCGTTCTTTCACCTCGTTGCCAATGGTGTTTGGTGCATCAACGGAGACGAGTGTGCCTTTTGCAGATATTGATGCTGACGCCACAGTTGCTCGCGCGTATGCGGTCGGGCGCAGCGGATCATTCTGGAATAGACTGCGAGTCGTCTGGAATTCCAGCACCAAGGGTGTGCGTGTTCCTGTAGTCGCCACGGTGCATCCAGAAGTATTGCTCGATGTACTGCATGCCAATGCACAGTCGTACGAAACACCTATGCGTAATGCAACGGTGGCATTTGGAATCGATGGTGCTGCGTATGCGATTCCAGAAGTAGCTGGCGAAGAGTTCGCATATGAATACGCTGTCGCCGAGGTTGCACGCCAAGTCAGTCAGTTGCAGTTCCGACAGATTGATATTCCACGTGTCGAGAAGTCGCCTGTCATTACAATGGCAGATGCAACACAAATGGTTGCGCGCGCAGCAGACGTCGCACGTGGTGCTGTAGCAACACTCACGTTCTCAGGCGAGTCTTCCTCAACAACGAGCAAGATGCAATCGTGGCCCATCACCGAAGCAGATAATCGCGGATGGCTGGAAGTCCAGAAGCGCCCGGCAGGTGAAGTGACGCTCGGTATTTCTCGAAGTGCATTCGAGGATCGTATTGGTCAGATCGCCACGGGAATTGAAATGGAACCGAAGGACGCACGATTCGCTATTGATGAGACAACCAAGCGCGTGACGCAGTTCCAGCCAGCAGTGGTCGGTCGAACGATCGATCGTGATTCGATGTATTTGGTGCTCAATGAGCGCATGCGTGATATTGCAGCGGGAAATGTTCAGGCAACGACAACAATTACATTAGTAGTGGTGCAGCAACAGCCAACCATTCGCACCGCAGATACCAACCAACTTGGTATTCAGGATTTGCTCGGTGTTGGTGTGTCGAAGTTCGTACACAGCTCTCCTGATCGCATCAAGAATATTCAGAATGCCAGTGACAAGCTCCACGGATTGTTGATCGGTCCAGGCGAGGAATTCTCCCTTGTTGCTGCACTTCGTCCGATTACCCTTGCAAATGGATACGTCCCAGAATACGTGATCAAGGGTGACAAAATTGAAAAAGACGTCGGTGGTGGATTGTGCCAGATTGGTTCTACTGCATTTCGTGCAGCCATGAATTCAGGGCTCAATATTTCGGAGCGCTACAACCATTCTCTCGTGGTGAGTTATTACAACGATCTTACTAACGGCAATCCAGGAACCGACGCAACGATCTTCGATCCATCGCGTGATTTGAAGTTCATCAATGACACGGGGCACTCGCTACTGCTCACCACCGAAGTTGATGTTCCCAACGTGACGCTCAAATATTATTTGTGGGGCACAAGTGATGGACGCAAGGCATACTACACACCGCCAACCGTGTTGAAGTGGATTAATCCAGGTGAGACGCGCAGTGTGAAGACAACCGATCTTGCGCCAGGCAAAACACACTGTCAGATTTCGTATCGCGGCGCACAGACAACATTCGATTACTTCATCGAGCGTCCTGACGGCAAAGTTGATCAGCGTGCGTTCCCTTCGACATATCGTCCGCTTCCACGTATCTGCTTCGTCGGTGTGACTCCAGATGAGCTCAAGGCAGCACAGGCAAGTGGCACGGTCTCTCAGCCATACTCTGCATTGACTCCAGTCTCGACCTCTACCCCCGTCGCGCCAGCCCCAACTCCTGTCCAGTAATCGCTGGAAAACAAAAAAATCCCTCCCAGTCTCTGCGCCCAAGAAGGTACATTATTGATGCACACCAGCCGGAGCCAGCATAACCCAAAAATACACCTCCATGCTTGTCGTGGACGCAGAGAACGAAAGGAATTTGCAAAAGATCAACCCGTGGTGGGGGTTCAAGGAAGGAGACTACCACGTGTCCTATGAGCTGTCAAGCGCTGGATTGAAAGGTTTTCCATATCTCGACGGCCCCACTCATAAGCAGGGGTGTTAGGGCGTCGGGGTACAACCTCAATTTCCCTCACCGGGAAATCGGGTCTCTAACTCGGCCAGCCGGACAATGAGTATCGCCTGAAGGCGGATACTGCCTGCCGGCTGGCCTCCGTTGGCCCCCTCAACCCTAGCACCCCTGCTTTTGAGGGGGTGGTGTGGGGATATGGTATGCCATTACTGCGTAAAACCACTCGATAGCTTGCGCGTGCGCGGAAGTACAACAAAGATACCTATTCATCTTTCTGAGAAGCCATCGGAGGAATGTTGGTTGGGTAGACACGCTGTAGGCGTGGCTCGTTGTCCGACATTCCGAGATAGAGGCGCGCGAGTCCCGGAGGGCGAGCGACGACGTACTTCTCAGAAAGATGAATAGGTATCTTTGTTGTACTATTGGAACACGTGCGAGTTACTGAGCGAAATTACTCAATAATGGAATCCACGATCCCGTACGCCACCGCTTCTTTTGCTGTCATGAAGTGATCGCGCTCGGTGTCTGCGCTCACGCGCTCGAGTGTTTGGCCGGTGAGATCAGAGAGAATTTGGTTGAGACTATTCTTCATGCGGATGATGCGCTCAGCGTGGATTTGGATATCCGTTGCTTGGCCTTCGGTGCCGCCCATTACCTGATGGATCATGACCTCGGCGTTGGGGAGAACATAGCGCTTGCCCTTCTGGCCAGATGCGAGCAGTGTTGCTGCCATGCTTGCCGCCATACCGATACAGATCGTGGACACATCAGCCTTGATGAGCTTCATCGTGTCGTAGATTGCCATGCCCGCAGTGACAGATCCGCCGGGGGAGTTGATGTACAGCTTGATGTCTTGTGTCTTGTCCTGAGAGTCGAGGAAGAGGAGCTGTGCGATGACAGCATTGGCAACGCCATCGTCAATCGCTGAACCAAGGAAGATAATGCGATCCTTGAGCAGGCGAGAATAGATGTCGTACGCTCGCTCGCCAAATTGCGTCTTTTCAATGACAGTTGGTACTAGGTATTGGTTGGTCATACTGCTGATTACGGTTTGTTACTGTTTTTGCATCGTAGCAAGGAATGCTGGCTCCAACAACTTCCACGCAGTCGCGGCGTCAGTGAGTTGCGCGTTCTTGAGCGTGAATCCTGCAGCCTTTTTGTGTCCGCCACCGCCGAAGTATGCGGCGATAGCTGAGACGTCCATGTCGTGCTTGGTCGTGCGCATGCTGCCTTTGACACCACCGCCATCGACTTCGCGTAGGACAATGACAGCGCGTCCTTCGCCGAGCGAATTGAGGAAGTTGGCGAGTCCGTCGATGTCGTCATCTGTTGCGCCCATGGCGTCGCGTTCTTCGCGACGTACGAATGTGTAGGTCACGTTGTGGGCTGCAACATAGGTGAGACGCGAGAGCATGAGACCCCAGAGTTGCAGCGCGCGCATGGATTTGTTGCGCGATGTATTGGAGAGAATTGTGCCGAAGTCTGCACCAGCGGCCATGAGATCTGCCGCAATACGCACCGACGTTGGCGTCGTTGCTTGGTTGGAGAAATTACCTGTGTCTGTCACAAGCCCTGTGAGAATCGCTGTCGCCATGTCTGAGGTAATCGCGATGTGGTTCTCCTGGAAAAAATGGTAGAGCGTCTCCGTGGTCGACGCCGCATCAGTGAGCACGAGATTGTGCGTACCGAAGAGTGTGTTGGTGTGATGGTGGTCGATGTTCACAATCGTTGGGCGGTAGGGTAGCGACTGCATGAGCTCCTCCACACCTGCATGACGCAAGTCGCCGGTATCGAAGAAACAAATCGTGTCGAACGCCGTGCGCGAAAAGATCCCCACATCAGATGTGAACTCACGGCTCCCAGGAAGGAACAAGAGATCAGCGGGAATCGCGGTGGTGCAAAACGCAGTGTACTTCTTCCCGATCAATCGCAAATACTGCATGAATGCACATGCTGCGGAGAGTGTGTCGCCATCTGGTCGGGGATGCGAAATCAGCAACACATGGTGCGCTTTTTCTGACAGATGCTGATGGATTGTGGTGCTGATTGTCTCCATAGGGAGAAATGACTATACACGAGTTGGTGGTTCGTTGCAAGGGTTGGCATACCGTACTAAAACAGCATAGCAAAAGGCTCTAGCGTTCCCTCGCAAATCCACCCCGTTAACTGAGGTTCGGTTTGCTCACGAGCGCTAGAGCCTTTTGGTATGTTACGTTTATTCACTTCGTCAATCTTTGCGACGTTCTTTTTATTGTTTTACGACTGCTCGACCGCTGCGGGTTTCGAGCGTGGTGAGGATGTCGTATGGTCGTTCGAAGAAGTTGAGCGACAGCTTGGTGCGTTTGGATTTGCCGTCGCGAGTGTATTCGATGATAAGTGGAACTACTGTCACGAGTGCTTTGGTGGTGTTGAGTGTGTCCATGTGCGCGTGTGCAGTGTGCGGCCGAGCTTGTGTGATGGATTGGATCGATGCGTATGGAATCACCTTCGTGGTCAACATGCGGTAGATGAATGCGTCATCAGTCAGTTCGATGCGCGCGTGGATGGCCATCCAGAGGAACACAAGTCCAACAGGGGACAACACGACAGAAATAATGCAAATAAATGCCGCAGTATAAAAGAGCCCTTTGCCAGTGAATCGGTGGGTAGTTGTCATATGTAACCATTGTACTGTGCAACTTCCTCATAGTACAATGACCTCTATATGTATCTGTCCAGCATCGAAGTCCAAGGGTTCAAGTCTTTTGCTGCAAAAACACGCATCCAGTTCATCCCACCCACCGGCGGGCGACAGGGTGTGACTGCCATTGTTGGCCCAAATGGTTCGGGCAAAAGTAATATTGCAGACGCAATCCGTTGGGTGTTGGGCGAACAGTCACTCAAAATTATTCGTGGCAAAAAGTCCGAAGACGTCATCTTCGGTGGTTCAGACAAGAAGTCGCGCATGGGGTATGCGGAAGTAACGCTCACACTCAACAACGAAGACGGCACGATCAAACCTGCGGAGTCTGACGATGATCATCCAATGGATTATTCCGAGATCGCGATCACTCGTCGTGTGTATCGTGATGGCGAAGGCGAGTATCTCCTCAATGGATCGCGCGTGCGTCTCGTCGACATCCAACTCCTGCTCGCCCGCGCACACTTCGCGGAGAAGTCCTACACCGTCGTTGGCCAAGGCATGATCGATCACATGCTCATGGCGACATCAGCAGAGCGCAAATCATTCTTCGACGAAGCGGCTGGTATCAAAGAATTCCAGATCAAACGTCACCAGACTGTACTCAAACTCAACGCCACCCGCGAGAATCTCCACGAGTCCCGCATGCTGCTCTCCGAAATCGAGCCGCGTCTCCAGAGTCTCACACGCCAAGTGAAGCGTCTCGAGAAGCGTGACGAAGTGGAGAGCGAGCTCCACACAGCGTACATCCAATATTACGGCGGTCAGTGGGTTCGCATCCAGGAGCAGCTCACGCGCATGTCTGTAGAGCGTGATCACATTGCGATTGAGCAAAAGGCATTGCAGACTGCGTACGATGCTGCGTTTGCGCAGTTGCGCACTATGGAAGTGCATGAGACCAAGAACGACATTTACTCGCAACTCCAACAGGAGTACGACGCAGTGCACCGCGAGCGCACCAAATTGCGCGAAGAAATTATTCGTCTCAAGAATGCGATCGAGGTTGCAACGGTCCGCGCCACGAGCCAACAGAAATGGGCGCCATTGCCGCTCACCAAAATCATCACCGAGCTCGAAGCCATCCGCGACGAAGTGGCGCATGCGCAGAACGAACGCGATCTCTCCATTCTCGAGCGATTTGTGAAAGGTGTCCTTGGCAAAGTAGCTTCACTTATTGAACGTCTCCAGCAACCAGCGCCACAGCAGCAGCCCGCAGCGTTTGTGGACACCAAGGCGCAGGCAGAAATTGCCGAACTGGAGAAGACACTTGTACTCATCGAAGAAAAAGCAATCCATCTCCAGGAGCGCATCGCATCGGTCAGTCGCGAAGAGCAGGAGAAGAAGAGTGCATTCTTCGCACTCCAGCGCGAATTACAGGACAAGCAAAAACAGCTCCACACTACTGAGCAGCGCGCCAGTGCAATTGCAGTAGATCTCGCGCGCATCGAGACGCGTCGAGACACCTTGCTCGAAGAGATTGCACGCGAAGTGCCCCAGTATCGCGCAGAGATCGAAGCCATTCCACCAGAGATTGCGCGCGCAGTCGACGTGCAGGCATTGCAGCAGGATGTGTATCGCCTGCGCCGTCAGCTCGAGCTCATCGGCTCGATTGACCCGGAAGTCATGAAGGAGTACGAGACAACACGCGAGCGTCACGAATTCCTCGACGCACAAGTTCGCGACCTCGATCTCGCGATCGCGCAGCTCGAGAAGGGGATTGTAGAGCTCGACGCAATCACCACCAAGCGTCGTACCGTCGCTTTTGCACAAATCAACCGCGAGTTCGGCAGATTCTTCGCGACACTCTTCAACGGCGGCCGTGCTGAGATTGTTGAAATTCGTCAGACGCCGAAGGAGCAGCAAGCAAATGCATCTGAGGAATCGGGCGAGCCTACAGACGCTTCTGCAGTAGATCCAACCGCCGAGACGCTCGTCGGCATCGACATTGTCGCTTCACCTCCAGGCAAGCGTGTCACCGACATTGCCGTACTCTCCGGCGGCGAGAAAGCACTCACGAGCGTCGCACTCATCTGCGCCATTCTCTCCACCAACCCGTCGCCGTTTGTGGTACTCGACGAGGTAGACGCCGCTCTCGACGAAAGCAACTCGGTGAGATTCGGTGCGATTATCGCCGAGCTCGCCACCCAGACCCAATTCGTCGCCATCACCCACAACCGCGCCACCATGGAACAAGCACAGCTTCTCTACGGAGTGACCATGGGCGAGGACGGCGTGTCGCGTGTTCTGTCGGTGCGGCTCGAGGATGCTATGGCACGCGCTGCAAAATAACCTGGGTATAGCCTCTTGACGCTTTTCTGGATCCAATATAGAATACCCCCGAACTGAAGAAGCCTATTTTCTATGGTCAAAATCAAGCTCGCACGCATTGGAAAGAAAAAGCAGCCGGAATACCGGATTATTGTTGTGGAACAGGGCCGCGATCCATGGGGCACGACCAACGAAATCATCGGCCATTTCAGCCCGCTCATGAAGGAGAGCGCAATCACCCTCAAGGAGGAACGCGTGAAGTACTGGCTCGGAGTAGGCGCACAGCCAACCGACACGCTTCGCAACATGTTCATCGACAAGGGACTCATCACCGGCAAGAAGGTCCGCTCGATCACCATCACGAAGCGCCGCGCAACTGCCATCGCAAAGAAGGCAGCGAACGCACCAGCAGCATAAAGATATTTTCAAAACAAAAGACACTTCGCTTCACCGCGGAGTGTCTTTTGTTTTGCTTGCTTCTGTTGACAGATCGTGATGCCATATGTAGAGTCTCGTGTGGTTTGCACACAGTGTGTAGATCAAGACCTGTGTACTTTGTGAGAGGTGCTCTTTGAATCATTCTACTGCTTCCATTCGTACCTTCACGGATGCAAGGTACAGTAGCCTCGGACAACCGCACTTCTATGTGCTCTTCGATTCAAGCGGCAGGGTTGTGGGCGAGACAGACAACGCCGGACACATGCTCTGGATGATCAGTAGTGCAGTGAGCGCTGGGGCGATCAAGAGCGAGGAGGCGGAACATCTCGTACGTGAGGTGAACGGACGGCGGTATCAATTGAGCCGGGATTACGATCCTAACTTCACGAGCGGTGCAACGCGCGTGCTACAGCCCATGGCCGCCACACCGCCGCCACACCGCCGCCCTTCGACCTGTACCCAGTTCGTGCGGGTGCACTTAGCCAGGTCGGCGCATCTCAGGTTCACTTCCTGCGAGAACTGGTGCGCGACCTGCCAGATTCATCAGTTCCGGGGTCTGCTGCGCTTCAGCAGGTTCTCATCATGTTGGAGATGCGTACGGGGTATACAGTCATCGAGAAGCATCGACCGATTGATCCTCCGACCGTCCGTGTGCCTGTGGCGAGTAGCGTGGAGATGGCGATGCAAATCACGAACGGCTACTATGCCCATCGCAAGTGTCAAACAATACTTCGCGATGTGGTGTCCAGTGAGCTGTTCACTTCCGTTACCCCGCTCTATGGGTTGTGGGAGGAGGACACACCCGGCAACGCTGGTGGTGTTCACAGAGGAGTCACGGATCTTGCGCTCTTCCTGATTCACCTCGCAGGGTCGCGAGTTGCGGCCGGCTACAAATCCGTCGAATTCGCAGTAGAGGGCCGAACGGATAGTACCGTCGTTCGTTTCAGTAGTTTTACTCCCGGACGCCTCGCACGCGAGATCTGCGGTGTATACCCAGATCGACCACTCGAAAGCTGGACACCTGGCGGGCTTGTCCATGGCACGGCAATTGGCGGGCTCGCAATCGGCGCAGTGGGATTCGGGTATGAGGATGTCGGGTCTCGGGGGAGCCGCGTCTGGTACGACTTTCCGCGAGTCGCGTAACGATGTTGGAGAGACATCAACCCATCTCTCCCGCACCCACCTGGCTTCACACGCTGGGTGGTTTCGTTTTATCTTGACACACGAGGAAAAACCACATACTCTGAGCTCTTGCCAAGCAGTCATGATGACTGTGGCAAGAAAGAGGTGCACCGTGTTTAGCATGAGTCAATCGCAGGTACCGTCGCAGAAGATGGAGCAACATGTCGCACTGACACAGGCGCAGAAGCTCGCCATCAGACAAGCAGTCTTCGACAAGCGGCTCGAGCTCGTCGAAGCACTCACTGGCGAGGTGTACTCACCACGTGGTGAGTGCCCAGGATGTAATCGTCGGCTGACCACAGCAGAAATCGCCGCAGGATTCTCTGACAGTCCGACAGATATCCAGACTACCTGTCCGAGTACCCACTGCCGGCATCGGTTCGTGGCAAAACTCATACACAGCTTCCGGAATGCGATGAGTCAGATCGAGGTCTCCTTCTACTGCCCATCGCAGGTGCTCGAGGCGCTACGTAACACAGGCGTCATGGAACCGGCGCTGCTGCTGGAGGAGAACGCATCGCTCCACCGTTCTGCAGTCGTGCACTACGGAACGCTGCGCAATGCGTACGAACGGGCAGGGTTTGGGAAGTATCCCTACAACGAGAGGCCGGAATGGCGAACGGTGGCTGAGCCATTTCTCGGCCAGATCAGTGACAGCGAAATCGCTGGATGCTGTGGTGTCTCGAGGAACACTATCCGGGCCTGGCGCACATCGCTCGGGATCGACGCCTTCAGCCGCTCCGCACTGCGTGAGGAGGTCGAGGAGCGGCTCGAAAACGGAGAAAGCCTGGGCGTCAGTGCTGAACCGTAAGACGCACAGGTGAGAACAACAAAACCACCAATGGAGGGGATCCGTGAGCAGTGCTTCAAGAAAACAGATACAGGTAGTGAAGGTCTCCGTGTGTCTCTTCGTTGCGGTGATTCTCGGCATCGCGCTCTACATGACGTGGGAGCAAGTCGAGACAACGAGCTGTCAGGTCGGTCCCAACGAGCGCATCGTGCTCTACGGTGGCGAAGGCAACAGGGCGCGTATCTTGCCGCCTGGTGAACATCCACTTGCTGGGTACTCCTACGACGCAGACTACGTCGTGCCGATGGGCGAGATCTCGAGTTCGTTCGTGGTTCGTATCGAGCAAGGCAAGCTCGCCACACTCGGTCACACGCTCAAACAAAATCGCTGGACAAGGAATACGCCACTAGGGGATTTTGCAGAGTCGCTGACGCCGCAACCTGTCTTCCTCAAGGTGAAATTAGTGTACGATCTCGATGAATCCAAGTTGCAAAGGCTGGTTGATGATTGCAATGATCAACCGTTTGAGCAAGGAATTCTACCGGGATTGGTCAACAACGCATTCGTGAAGGCGTCGAAGGAGCAAGGCGGAGGATTCATACGTTCGTTTTTCTCGAGAGATTCGCCGCTTGAACTCGCGGAGAATGCTGATGTCGTTGCCGATATGAAAGATCGCATCGAACAGGTCTTGGAAAAACGATTCGGAATCACCCTCAAGGAGTTCGAAATCATCGAGTCGATGCAACGCGATCTCGCTGAAGGTGAGTCAGCGCGACCAGCCTACATGACTGCTCGACCTGCACCAGCATCTGCGACGATCAAGATGCCGCCGACACGTTGGCAAGCCTTCATGGGGAACATCGGTCAGATCATCGGCTTCATTGTCATAATGGGGGTTGTCATCCTCATCTGCATGTTCGTTCCGGATGAGTTCGTGGAGGTATTATTCTAGAGTGACATCCGACCAACACAACGCACCACCTGGCCTCACACGCTGGGTGGTTTCGTTTTGTCTTGACAAAATCGAAATTCTATGCTATGGTGATGCGTCTCCGTATTTGCAGCAAACGCTCGAAATTCGAGCACTTGCTGAAGACACGGCCACAAGCCGAAGTCCTACACCGTTCGCGCTCGGTTACTAGCGCGCATGAGGATCTTTTCATGGCACTCGATAAAAGCATGAAGACGCACTACCGATTTGGTGCGTTCGTCTTCGCTCTTCTCATCACGTTCGTCATCCTCGCGATTAGCGCGGGCTGCCGTGATGAGTACCCTTTGACACCGGCCGAGGAGCTGGCAAAGAAGGTCGCCCAACCAAGGTCACACGAGTTTCAGGCATTGCTGTGTGTCGCAACGTCGGACGCGCTCGTCCACGATGCGATCGAATTGCCTATTCCGGTCTACGGTAGGGTGACCATTCAGTGGTCAGATGAGAAGGAGAAAAGGAAGGCGGTCTTCACTGCGGTAACCAAGGCGCAGAAGTACTGCACGCTGCTCATCTCGGAGTCTGAGTACGCAGCGCCTATCAAACGTGTGCAACTCGATCTCACAAAGGAGGAGTTCGGCATCACACGCGTCGAGTACTGCGCCTGGACAAGCGCTTCAACTCCTGTCACTGATGTGCATGGTCGTCAGCACGCACCCTGTGTCGAGATCAAGCCGTACGCCGGTCGTCTCTACGGCATCTCGATGGTGCTGACAGAGAACGAGTTGTTCGACAACTTCACACCAGTCCTCGTCGGCCGACGTACCGCCGACAGCCCCACGCTCATTCCCTGACAACCCACGACTCCAAAATCACGCGCCCCGCATCCCTCCCATGCGCCCACCCCGCGTGATCCCCGAACCGCTCAGAAGACACACGTCTTCCTGAGCGGTTCATCTTTTTTACGCGCAACCGATGCACACGTACACGCGTCGTATAACCGAGAGCCCCAAACCCTTTGGGAGTTCGTGAGTAAGCCCGGACCTCAGTTTACGGGGAGGACTTGCGAACGAAGCTCCCAAAGGGTTTGGGGCGTTCGTCTGTGCGAAGCGTTTGTGTTTGTGCGTCTGTTGCGAGCAAAAAAACCTCTATGGTATACTCGCAACAGCCTGCCAGCAGCTGTGTCAGACAGCACGGTCTGAAAGGGTCGCCAGCCGCGGCAAGCACTCTCGAAATAGTAGAACAAGCACTATGGAAGATCAGAAGTTCCTCGAGGACCTGGTCAAAGCACTCGTGAACAATCCGGCAGACGTTCGTGTAGAACGCAAAGTCGATGAACGCGGTGTGTTGCTCACTCTGTACGTGAACCCTTCGGACATGGGGTACGTTATCGGTCGCTCAGGTCAGACTGCGGAAGCGATCCGCCGCCTTGTCCGCACCGTTGGTGCGAAGAACAATGCGCGCGTGAACGTTCGCATCTACGAACCAGAAGGCTCGCGTGGTCCTCGTCAGCAATCTGACGATCAGGATCAGCAGATGACGCCTAGCGCATTGCCTGAAGAAGTAGACACCTCAGCAATCGACGATTTCACTATCTAGTTCTGTTGCGAATATAAATGCGCTCACGGTATACTTGCCGCGAGCGCATTTGTTGTTATGGACAATACATTTCGAAATTGGTTGCTTGGGTTGAGTGCGATCACGCTCGTGAGTCTCGTCGTCTTCCGTACGGCGCAGGTGGAGACTGTCTTGTGTGGTCTGCTTGTTGTTGCTGTCTTTGTGCTTGCATTGCGTCGGTTGGAGTATGGAGTGCTTGCACTGATTGCTGAGATCTTCACGAGTGGTAATGGGCATCTCCTGGAATTACATGCAGGTGGTGCGGTGATTTCGTTGCGCATGGGACTCTTCGGTGTGGTGATGCTGGCGTGGATCATTGATGTGGTGCGCAAGCGACGTGTTGCAGCGCTGATGCGAGAGCGCACTGTGCGCGCAATACTTGCCATGCTTGCTGTAATCATGTGGGGATTGGTGAATGGTGCGTGGATTGAGCATCTGCCCATAGCTCGTGTGCTTGCTGACGGAAATAACTGGCTGTACTTCGCGGCAGTATTGCCTGTGTTCGATCTTGCTACTCGCGCGCATCGTGCGCAGTGGTTCTCACAAGTGTCGTCGCTTGTACGCGCGGGTGTCGTGTTCTTGTGTGCCAAAGCGTGGTTGATTTTTGTGCTCACTGCAGGAGCGGGGAGTGCCGTTGCAACATATTTGTATCATTTTGTGAGACAGACCAGTGGCGGGCAAATCGCTCCAGCATCCTACGGGATGTGGCGCATCTACGAGTGGCCGCAGCTCATACTTCTGCCAGTCCTGGTGTATTTGGTGGCGCAGTTGATAGTGCAGGTGCGTGAGCGCGCAGTGCAGAAATGGACGGTCGTTGCTCTACTGATTGTTGTGAGCACTGTGGTGCTTACATTATTTAGAAGTTTTTGGTTGGGTGCGATTGCTGGTCTTGGTTGCATGGCATTGTGGTACGTGCGCAAACAGTTCGGTGTCGTTGTGAAGACAAAAATGATTGTCGTTGGTCTGGTCATCGCGAGCACGCTGCTTATCATGGGAGTGGGCACGACGCTTGCGTGGTTGCACAGCGGCACACCTTCGATTCAAAAAGAAATCTTCACTACAGGTGAGCCTGGTGTGCAAAATCGTGTGGCGCAAGCAGGACCAATGTGGACGCAGATCAAGTCAGCTCCAATTCTTGGGTCTGGATTTGGCACGGCGATCACGTACGAGAGTACGGACTTGCGTGAGCAAGGACAGTTTACGACTGCAGCACTCGAACTCGGGTGGTTGGATATGTGGATGGAAGTCGGGATGGTCGGTGTGTTGGTTTTCGTTGGATTCCTCGTGTTCATATTTCGCGGTGCACAGCCGTGGGTTGTGTGTAGTGTGATTGCACTTGTGGTTGTACATCTCGTTTCGCCTTTTTTGAATCATCCTGTGGGTATTGCGATTCTTGGAATATTATTTGTCTACAGCGCGGTTGACAAAAATGCGCAACCAGCATAGACTGCCTGAGTCACTTCTCACAGAAGGTCTGTGATGGTAGGTGATCAACACTGGCAAGGATCAACCAAAACCGTGTCTTCGAATCAGATAGTCCGTTCGACGTATCGCACGTCGAATCTTCCTCCCGGAGTGTGGTGCCCCGAGACGGCGCCGCTGAGTCGGCTTCAACGCCTAGCCATGCCACGTCCGTCGTCGCAGCCACAGGTGCAGGCGCAGCACACGGTGATGTCTGCGATCCTTCCGCAGCCGGCGGGGAACGGCCTCAAGTAGCACCCCGAGCAGCGAACGCTGCTCGCGAACCGCAAACCCTTTGTCTTCACAGGCAGAGGGTTTGTTCATTGGAGAGTAGTTGACAAGTGGCGGTACAAACGGTAGGATGCAGCGTCCATCGACTCGCGTATTGTGCGTGAGAAGTTGGGCGAACGTCGACAATTGGGGGTGTCCATGGATCAACAGGTCGAGAGTGTGATCACGCAGCAGATCGCGCGTGACAACGAATCGACAGATCGTGCTGCCAGACTGGCACACGAACTGTCGCAGGAGCCTTTTGCACGTGACTGCGCCTCGGGGACGATGGTCAGCTATGACCTCATCCCACTGCGCAATCACGACAGCAACATCGTCATGCGGGTTGTGCGGGCGGATTTGGTCAGAGACTTCTGATCGTTCGCCGCAAGACAGCGCAGTGGCTCTGTACCCCTCGATGCGCAACGCGTGTCGGGGGGTTTCTATTTTGTGGAGGTGGTCATGGATCTCAACGAAACCGTCTCGCTTGTTTTGCAGATCATCGGAGGGGTACTCTATCTGCTCAACAAGATGTTCTTCGCGCGATATGAATGGCTCGTGTTGCGGCGACGACAACAAGAAGCGTCGCGCGCTCTGGTGCTGGGTTGGTGGACGTACATTGCTGGTTTGTTGCCATGGGTGGTGGTATTCGCTTCATGGCGCAACTGGATTGCTGCGCTCCTTGAGCTCAGCGCTCTGCCATCGATGGTGATCGGGCTGCGCGCTGCGCGGCAGATTGGGACTCGCGTTGCAACACCGCGACTCATCGATCATATCGCCAACATCTGTATTGTCTTGGGAATCGCGCTGAGCTTTCGTGATCTTGGTGTGATGGAACAGTTCACGCAGTGGCTGGAAATCGGATTGGTGGTTGGGTTCCTTGCGGGGACCTACCAACTCGCGCACCAGCGAATCAGTGGATACTGGTGGCTTGTGTTCATGCATGTGAGTTGCGCATGGCTCATGTACGAGCAGCATTCACCATGGCTCGTGGCGCACCAGATCCTGTCCATTGGGTTTGTGGCGTTCGCCATCAGGATCAGGCAACTGCGCAAGCAAATGGTGTGGTGACGTGTGTGACAACAGAGACAATGAGGCCCTAACTGCGCGACGCGTGGTTGGGGCTTTTGCTATATTGACAACTTGGTAAATCCTTAGTAGTATGCCTTGTTATCTTCAAGACTGTGCTCGGATTTCTCCAGCACCGCTCTTTTCATTCCGATCAAACCTTGGAGATAAAGATCATGATGATGCAGCAGAATGCAATGATGGTATTCGATATGGAGGAGGCGTGTGCTGAGGCAGTTCTGACTCATTTCGCTGAGGGTCGTGAAAAGGCTCTGTGCCTCAACAGCGATCTCGACAGGACTTACGTCTACGGTCTCGTATTGAGGCTTTGGATCGAAGCTGCACGAGGTCGAGTGTGTTTGCTCTTTGAGTCTGAAGCGCCACTAGATCAACTCCGCGAGGAACTGCTCGAGTCCGTGGGTGATCTGGGTGTCAGCGTCTTCGTGGGGAAGGGTGAAGCGCCGGAAGTGTATTCCTGCGACATCCTTCTAACCACTATGGAGTCGCTCCACACGATGTTCGGATTCAACCCCGATGCGTTCGCTCTCCTCATCATTGATGATGTGCAGGAAGTGAACGTTCTCAAGTACCGACATGCCATCGACTACTTCCGAGCCGTTCGACTCGCCTTCACGACGAGTCATAACTCGGGAAATGACGCCAATATCCGAAAGCTCTTCGGAGCGCCGGTTTATTCGTCGATGAAGCCGAGAACACTCGAAGAGGACGGAGTCCTGGAAGACAAAGGTGAAGTCACACACTTCCTGGAATTCGAACAATCCTCTCTCTCCATGACTGACCGGTTGATGCGCGCCGCGCATCGGATCGGCATGCTCGAGGGTGGGGGGGTACCTGGGTCTAGTCGTGTACTCTACGAGCGGCAGATAGGGGTTTACCTCGACTTTGCTGAGTACCTCAGAGAGGTCGCGACTAATCCGGAGTTGTACGAGGCAGACACACCTACTGCGCGCATCATCCTGCCACCTCGAACCGGTAAGACGGTTCTCATGGGGCAGATCGCGATGGGTTCGGGGATGATGACTACAGTCGTCGTTCCTCGGCGGGCGTTGGTGGTACAAACGGTACGAGAGTTGCGTGCGCAGCTTCCGAATGTTCCTATCGGCGCCTACTATGACTCAGAGAAGAGTTTGGTTTGGTGGGGCATCAACGTCATCACCTACCAGAGTCTCCAGAATCTTTTTGCCGAGCATGGCTGTCTTCCGCCAGAGCTCGCCTGCTCATCGCTGGTCTGCTTCGATGAGGCGCATGCCAGTATGACTGTGGCGCGACAGAAGGTGATCAAGCAAGGCTTCCACATTCTCGCTATTCGAGTAGCCTTCACTGCAACGCCGAATTACAGCTACGAAAGACGGTTGGCTCGATACTTTAAGAGACTCATCCATGAGATCACGATTACGGAAGCTCTCGAACTCGAAATGGTCGCACCTATGCGACTCTGGGTTGCGGAGGTGGATCGAAACGCCTCCACAGTTCGAGTAATCGGGGAAGAAGGCTACGATGAGGATGAGCTTGGAAAGATCATGTCTGACGTTCCATTCCTGGAAGCAGCACTTCAATGTCGCTACTCGGATGAGAATCGAAAGAAGAGTGCCTTGTTATGCTGTGTTACGCGTCAGCAAGCGGGCGATCTCGCTCACTACTTCAAACTCAGGCGTCCTCCTGGAACACCTGAGCCGGCGGTGGTGATCGGCGAAACCCGAGGTCGGGACACAATTCTCAGATCGTTCGACGATGGGGTTGTTGACACGATCATCAACGTCGGTGTCCTGATCGAGGGGTGGAATGCACCACGGTGCAAACTGCTCATTGACCTGGCGCCGGTACGTTCGTGGGTGCGCGCTACTCAGAAGTTCTTCCGACCTCTCACGAAGTGGGGTACGGAGGAGGCGATGGTGTGCGTGATCATTCCGAAGGGGCTGCGGGAGCCGCCTATCCTTCCGCTTGATCTCTTCGACTGGAATATGCCGACCTATGAGCAAGGAGAGCTCATAGGTTCGCAAAAACAGCGGAAGAGCGACGAAGCAAGGCCAAAGCCTACGAAGAATCGGGAGTTCGGCAATGTCGAGTCGGTAACGGTACAGCGGAGGATTGTGTTCGAAGGGTACTACGGTAGACCAACCCTGGACCCCAAGAACACGGAGCAGCTCCGGACACTTCTCCTCTCATCACCTCACATTACCGAGGACAAAATCCCGTTCTACCAAGAGTTTCGGTGGGTCATCTTCCGACATGAGCTCTTCGTGGGGACAGGCGCTACACTTCTGCGATACTGCGGCATAATGGCAGAGAAGATTTCTTACGTCGTTTTCATGGCGCGGTTCTTTCCTGAGGGGGCATTCCAAGTTTACAAGAACCACAATTATGGGGATGTCACTGGAGTGACAGACTGGGGATGGTGTGCGGAAGATCTTGAACACCTCACGACTGAGATGTACCGGGATAAGACGCAACTGAGTGCAGGAGTCGAGATCGGCTGGGATGCATTGGGTGGACGTCTTGAGGGTCTAAAACAGGACCCCGAGTCGATCATGGTTCAGTGTACATTCCCACAGGTCGTTTCCGATCTTCTGGGTTCGGTCTTCAGTGTTCTCTCTGTGAAGCAATCCAAGATCCTCATGTTGCGGTACGGGCTGGGTGGCGAGGAACCACTTTCTCTCGAGGAGGTTGGACGCATATTCAATCTCACTCGAGAACGAATCCGCCAAATGGAAGCTGGAGCGTTGCGAAGGCTACGGCGTTCAGTGCATTGGTATCAACTGCAAGAACTGTACGAGTTGATATCTTCAGTCCGATGAGGTTCGGTGTTTCATCCACTGCCTCTAACTAACAGAAGCCCTCCAATGATTCATCGTTGGAGGGCTTCTACTTTTTGCAAAATATACCTAGTAGCGTATGCTACACACGTATGAAAACATTCTCCGTCATTACCATTTTCCCAGATCTCATCCGTAATTACGCCGACGAGAGCATTCTCGGCCGCGGCCAAGAAGCAGGCGCGATCAAGATCGAATCGATCAATCTCCGCGACTACGCCATCGACAAGCACCAGACCGTCGATGATTCGCCCTATGGCGGCGGCCCAGGCATGGTTATGCGTGTGGAGCCGTGGCATCGCGCGCTTGCTGCGCACAATGCGCTCTCTCCCAAGGCCAATGCAGCAGAAGGCACGCACGATGAGCGCACCCACACCGTCCTCATGTCTCCACGCGGTCGCACTTTCACTCAGCGTGTAGCAGAGGAGTGGGTAGAGAAGTACGATCGGATTGTCTTTGTTTGCGGTCGCTACGAAGGCGTGGACCACCGCGTCGCAGAATTCTGCGTGGACGAAGAGGTTTCGATCGGAGACTTCGTCCTCGCTGGCGGCGAGCTCCCAGCGCTCACCATGATCGAGGCTGTGAGTCGTCTTGTTCCTGGGGTGCTGGGCAACCAGGAATCGCTTGATCAGGAGACATTTGGCAAAGGGGATGATGACCAAGGTGCTGAATATCCACAATACACGCGTCCAGAGAAGTTCGGTTCGTGGGAAGTGCCAGCGATTCTCCTCTCTGGCAACCATGCAGCGATTGCCAAGTGGCGATCTGAATCACGCAAGAAATAACTATGTCAAAGAGACTGCTCGCTGAGCTCCTGTTCATCATCATTCTTGCTGCAGGATCGGGTATCACCTACGTATTATTGGAACAACGCGATGAGCACACTGCTGCACCCCAGCCACAAGTCGAGGTCGTGGCTCCCATCGAAGAAGTCCAAGGCGATCCTGCCTTTCCTGTGGCGCCTGTGTATGGGGAGGTGCTGTTCCATGATCCGACCTATCCCTTTGCAATCGTAACAACACAGGAATGCAGAGATGTATTTGCCGTGACTGTGGGAGACGAGGTGGCACCGGTGCAGATGCGCCTGGACGTCATCGTCCCAGGCTCCGATCTCTGGGTTGGGAGCTGGGTGCGCTACTATGTGATGAGCAAATCTGCTTGGGAATCCAGCCAGCGAGGCGCATCATCCGATCGCACTGCAGTCAAGCTGGTTCTTGACAGTGAAATGCTCGTTGTTCAGCACACGCCAGAGCGCACACCGACCGATATCCCCAAGTCCTGCCTCAGCGCGCTCAAAGCCGTGAAGTATTCGGAGTGAGAACGTGGCTAATTTTGCCCCGCTGTACGTGACAAAAATCCAATGTTGACAGGGTTTTGGTCACTTATACACAGTACGTTTGAACATGCTCTTGACAGGGTAGGGCTGTCCTTGTACACTTCCCCCAGTCCGTTGACAAATTCTGTGACACCTGTCGCAGACAGAGAATCAAATACCATCAAAACAAGAAAGAATCTATTCTCTCAAATTTGAGAGTTTGATCCTAGCTCAGGACGAACGATGGCGGCGTGGCTGAGGCATGCAAGTCGAACGAGATGTTTCTGCGATTACATCAAGGGAACGTCTAGTGGCAAACGGGTGCGTAACACATTGGTAACCTACCGCACACTCGTGGATAACGTTTCGAAAGAGACGCTAATACACGATGGACATGAGGGGTCGCATGACTTTCTCATGTAAAGAATTTCGGTGTGCGAGGGGCCTATGGCTTATCAGCTAGTTGGTGAGGTAATGGCTCACCAAGGCTATGACGAGTAGGGGGTGTGAGAGCACGACCCCCCTCACTGGGACTGAGACACTGCCCAGACTCCTACGGGAGGCTGCAGT
>JBBTQS010000003.1:0-152372 GCA_038065555.1 Patescibacteria group bacterium | reverse complement strand
TCGGGGCGTACGGAGAGGTTTAGAGCCACCACGCGCTCCGCGCGTGCGATTAGTCGTCAAAATCCTGCGGATTTTGCCCGAAATACATTCGAACTTCGTCCAATACACACCGCAGCAGGTTAGAACTCTTATGAGAACCATCGACCGAGAAATTGTTGCAGCACATGTTTATTCCAGTGATGGGAAGTTGCTGATGGCGAGAAACACACATCCAGAGGCCGCGGTAATATATGGCGATAGCTGGAAAATACCAGGTGGCGCAATAGAGGCAGGAGAGACAAAAGAGCAGGCACTCGTGCGCGAGGTTCTAGAGGAAATTGGCATTGATATCACCCCGTTTCAGGTTGAAGCGATAGACCATGTGATGACAGGCACAGCGGAGAAGACTCTTTCTGATACTGGAGAAAAAGTACTGGCGAAAATGAGATTCTTTACCTACAAGGTAGTGTTAGACAAGCCTGCTGATCAAATTGTAGTCACACTTGATCAGCGCGAATTTACGGAATACCAGTGGTTCGAGTTGTCTGAATTAAAGTTTGCAAAATTGAATCCTCCGTCCATTGAGATGTTTGGCAAGTTAGGATATCTGTAAGCATTTATTATCTGTACACTAAAAGCCTCGATGTAAGAGCATTCCCGAATTGTGCCACTGCACTCACAATGAAAGAAAACGTAATATGAACACCCTCCAATTCCACCGCGACAACGACGAAGTCGTCTACACATTTCACCTCGACGGAACATACAATGACCGACCGCGCTGGCGCAGAGAAGACAAGAACATCGTCGTTGTGTACATCGATCACATAGGTTGGTGCGTCCTGGACGAGGAAGAAAATCAGGTGAGCTGGCCGTTCCCAGAAACCAGAGACACGGACGCGACTATGCCCCCACTGGGAAAGTGGCTGAGCTGGAAGAAAGGCAAGAGCTATGTATACACCCTAAGCAAGGTGAATTGACGTAATCAATAGAAAGTGTACGGTATCTCCAGTCCGAATATTCTGTTCGGCTCCAACTCAACACGACAAGGTGAGATAACGCAATGCAAGCCGTCACCGAACTCTATTCTCTGGGCAGCCTACACGGACGAGATCTCGCGGGCTGGGAAATTGCCGAGTGCACCTTCCTCGAGCTCGTAACTCAGACCACAGGAGCCTTCACCGCCCTGGCCAGCGACACACATTCACCGGTTCTGGTCCGGGATCGAGCATTGCTCAGACACGTCTGGGAGGTGCTCGAAAAGCGGGACGCTCGGGTCTCGAAAGTGCTCATGCTGGTTCACGCCGAAACCGGAACCGCCTTCAGCATGCAGGAGCCAGACCCACACTCGAGCCTCCGGGCGCACGTGTACACAGCAGATGAGATCATCGCCCTGTGCTCGAAGCGAGGCGCTGTGTACTGGACGCCTGGTCTCATCGGCGGAGGCAAGTCAGGTCTCCCACCAGTCTTCGAGGAATTCCCCCGGGACTGAACGACAACCGAGCGTTCGCAAAACCCCGCACGTTTTACACGATGCGGGGTTTGTATATTCTGAATCTGTGCGGCGTGTAAAATTATCGCTCCATGAACATTCGCACCAACCGTATCTCCTCAAATGAATATTCCTCGCCCAGGAGTGTGCGCACAGGCGTGAGAAATGTGCTGCCCGTCTGCGCAAATGCATCCGCAATCGCCTCGAATCGATCTGACGCGGGTCTGAGATATTGCAAATCAACTTCAGTATCGTGCGCCGCAAGCCACTCGATGTGTCCGACAATGGTCGTCGGGCTGAGTCCTCGCGCCTGAGCAATGGCATCGAGTGTCATCCCCTGCAATACGTACTGTTTTGTTTCTTGATATGTTTTGCCCTCGCTTGCAGGCTTGCTCCAGCGTTGTACGGATGTGCGTGTCGTTGCCGCTGGAGGAACGATTGCATGCTCTTGTACGTACTGGCGAATCGCTGTCATGAATATTTCGCCGAATTGTATGAGCTTCTGATTGCCCACTCCACTCATGGCAAGAAATGCTGCGGGTGTCTGCGGGAATGTTGTAGCCATTTCTCGCAAAACCTTGTCCCCGAACACGACATACGGCGGCACATTGAGACGACGCGCCTCTGCAATACGAATCCCTCGGAGTAATTCAAAAAGTGCTGTGTCATATGCTGCAGGCTCCTCGACACTCGCCGTCGACGCACGGCGTGACTTCGGAGTCGTTACCCGCGTGATCACAAGCGGTTCAGACGGCGAACATACGTCACACCCACCACAATTATTCTGTGCGAACTCCTCGGCAAAATACTCGAGCAAGAATGCGCGACGACACCGTTGCAATGTGCCGTACTGCAACACCTGATCTAGATGCTCACGCGCAGCGCGTTGCTCTGCGGGATCCTTGATACCACGAATGAAGTAATCGTGTTTGAATTTGTCAGAGAAGCTGAAGAACAGCACACATCGTGACGGCAATCCGTCACGACCTGCACGACCCGTCTCCTGGTAATACCCCTCGACGGATTTCGGGAGACTGTGATGGATCACGAGGCGCACATCTGGCTTATCGATCCCCATGCCGAAGGCGATCGTTGCCACAACAATATTCACTTCGTCCTTGATGAACGCCTCTTGGTTCTCACGACGCGTGTTGGCATTGAGTCCCGCGTGATATGCGACCGCGGTGTGTCCGTGCTTGCGCAGATTCTCCACGAGATTCTCTGTGTCCGTACGTGAGAAACAGTAGATAATCACGCTCTCATCCTTGTATGCAGCAAGCAATGCCAGCACAGACTTCAACGAGTCCTTCTTCGGCATCACCTCGTAGCGCAAATTCGGTCGATTGAAGCTGGAGATGAACACGCGCGCATCAGCAATCTGCAGTTGTGCGAGAATGTCAGCACGGACCTTCTCTGTTGCAGTCGCCGTAAGCGCAATAATCGGCACAGTGGGGAACTTCGTCCGCAACATCCGCAAGTTGCGATACTCGGGACGGAAGTCATGTCCCCATTCCGAAATACAATGCGCTTCATCAATAGCGAAGAGGCTGATAGGCAGCGCACGCAAAAACGATTCGAAATCCACCGCTGACAAGCGCTCCGGAGCAATGTAGAGCACCTTCACTGCGCCCTGCTTCACTCGATCCATCACACGCACAATCTCATTGTATGGCAACGAACTATTGATGAGCTCAGCAGCAACACCATTGGCTTGCAACGCATCAACTTGATCCTTCATGAGTGAGATGAGCGGCGACACCACAATAGTTACACCATCCATCATGAGTGCAGGCAATTGGAAACAGAGCGATTTACCACCGCCTGTTGGCATGAGCACCAGAGAATCCTTCGCATTGAGCACGTGTTCAACAATTTCCTGCTGCAATGGACGAAATTGGTCGTAGCCGAAATACGTTTTGAGTGTTGTTGTAAGTCTCGGATCCATAGTCACTATCCTAGAACCTCCATGGCAAATGTACAACTGATACAAGAATATCCCCTATTTGGGGATATTCTGTTGCTTCTTTTTTAGAGATCCTTGAGTGGCAACCCATTCATGAAATCAGCTTTGCCAATCTGTACGCCGTTACGTCGCGCAAGTGCGTATGCGGTGACGACATGGAACAAGAAGTTTGGAATCGCGTACTCGCGTGCGTAGTCATACCCCGTCATGTACTTACCAGGAAGAAATGCCAACGTAACCTGGCGTGTCGCTGCATCTGCAAATGCACTTTCTGGGACAGACTTCACGAACTCGAGCGTCTTGTCGATGCGGGACTGCAGCTGAGCAACCGTCGTCTCCGTGTCTTCGTGCTTTGGCACTTCTACACCAGCCAATCGTGCTGTCGCTCCTTTTGCATTATCGCAGGCGATTTGGACCTGGCGCGTGAAGGTGAACATGTCTGGCGCAAGCTTGTCCTGCAATATCGTGATTTCATCTACGTGTTGCTCCTGTGCGTGTGCTGCAACCTTGTCGAGAATATTGCGAAGCGCACCCAATTGCTTGACGAACATCGGAACCGTGAACTGATACAGTGCTTCCATAGAATAGTGATTATATACCTGCGCAGCATACCTGGTTTCGTTGCAGTTCGCCAATAACGTCTAGTACGCGCTTGACAACGCGCTGCCGCAGCAGTACACCTGTGTATATACCATATAGGGGTACCCCCTATATTAATCTCTTTTTTCTATGGTTGACCCAAAGATCAAGGCTCGTGCGCTCCACCGAACCAAGATTATCAAGGGACAGCTCGAGGCCTTCATTCGCGCGATTGAGAACGAGTCCTACTGCCAATCACTCCTCATTCAATCCCTTTCGATCCAGCGCTCTCTGAAGAGCTTGGATCACCTCCTTCTGGAGAGCCATCTCAAGATCCACGTAACAGAACAGATGCAAAAGAAGAGTGAGCAGAAGAAGGCTGTCAAAGAACTCCTCGAAGTATTCACCATGTCCCAAAAAACCTAACCAACACCGTGCACCGGTGTGTCCCTATGAAAAATGTTATTGAGAAAGCAAAGGAAAACTGGAAATCAGGACTAACTGTATCGCTTGTGGCGATGCCGCTCTCGATCTCGCTTGCAGTTGCCTCGGGTTCTACTCCCCTTGTTGGAATCATCACGGCTATCTGGGCTGGATTGTTCGCAGCACTCTTCGGTGGAAGCAACTACAATGTTGTTGGACCAACGGGTGCATTATCAGGTCTCATCGCAGCGTATGTTGTGGTCAACGGAACTGCAGCACTCCCAACACTTACCATTCTCGTAGGCCTTCTCATTCTGGTGGCATTCGCATTGCGGTTGGAACGCTACCTCATCCTCATCCCATCGAGCGTGATCCATGGATTCACGTTGGGTGTTGCGCTGGTGATCGGATTTGGTCAGTTCAATTCGGCACTCGGTCTCTACGGATTGCCCAAGCACGAACACTTCTTCTCCAACCTCGTAGAATCATTCCGCCACATCTCGCAGGCGTCTGTGAGCACAGCACTGATCTTCACACTCTTCCTCGTGATGCTCTTTGTTCTGCGCCGATTCGTCCCACGCATTCCTGGCGCGCTCCTCTTGTCTCCTATCGGTATTCTCCTCGGGTATCTCACCATTACTGGAGTAATTCCTGGGCTACACATCGCAACACTTGGCAGCATCTTCGGTGACATTCCATTTACACTCGTACAAGCTCCTCACTTGGAATTCTCCTCCACGCTCTTTGTGAGCGCAGCGGCAATCGCGCTCGTTGCAATTCTCGAGACGATGTTGTCTGCAAAGATCGCTGACGGCATGACACACACGAAGCATCACGAACGCAAGGAAATGCTCGGGCTGGGTCTTGCCAACGTTGTCTCAGGTCTTGCGGGTGGTATCCCAGCAACTGCAGCACTCGCTCGAACGTCACTCAATATCAAAACCGGAGCGACGAGCAAGGTCTCTGCAGCGCTCAGCGCCATTTTCCTTGCAGCGATTTCCTTCCTCTTCCTCGGATACTTCTCCTACATTCCGATGAGCGTAATCGCGTCCATTCTCGTGTACGTTGCGATCAACATGGTAGAGAAGGAACATTTCGTGCGCTTCTATCAGTATCAGAAGTCTGGATTCTGGATTTCGCTCATCGTCGCAGCGGTGACGTTCTACCAGGATCCGATCGTTGGTATCGTCTTTGGTACCGCGCTCTCGCTCCTCATCTTCATTGAGAAGTTGTCTCGCGGCCAATTCGACCTCAAGCTCAACATGTTTGATCAAGGAATCGTGAAGAATATTCAAGGCGACAAACTCCACGATCTGCACGAACGAGCTGACATTCTCCTCTACTCAATCAAGGGCAAGTTGGTGTACATCAATAGCCGCGCGCACCTGAGCCGATTCGAAGAAGGATTGGAAAAGCACTCGATTGTAATCCTGCGCCTACGCAGTGTGTACTTCATTGATCTCGATGGTGCAGAGACACTCGACGAAATCATCGAGTTGGTACAAAAGCGCGGACAGCAAATCTGCATCACAAGTCTCAATGAGCCTGTTGCAGAATTCCTCGAGCAAGTATCTCCGAAGTATCGCGCACTCAAGGAACAGAATCTCGTCTTCACAAAGTCAGAAGAAGCGCTCAAGCATTTCGGCGTGAAGATCCCTGCTCCGATAGTCACAACTCCCGCTACGCATTTTGCAAAGATCTAGTATTCAGCCGTACAAAAAACAATACCTCGCCGATGTCGACGAGGTATTGTTTTTTTGTAACACTAGCGGCCGAACCACTGCTTCTCCCACGATCGCATGTCACTGATTTCTTTGTTCTGCGCAGCGATAATCGCTTTTGCCAAATCAATGATCTCTTGATGCTTTGCATTCTTGAGCGCAAGTTCTGCCATCTCAACTGCGCCCTCGTGGTGCACAATCATTTCTGCAAGGAATGCTTGATCAAATGCGTCTCCAGACTTGCCACGCAACTGTGCGTTCATGTCCATCATCATGGAGTGCATACTCGCGGATTGTCCCTGCGTATTCGACATCATCGTACCGTCGGACATCATGTGCATGCCTGACATTGGCATCGTATTGTTCGATCCCCACATACCACACACACGCAAGCCACAGCAGATGCCAAATCCAATGAGCAAGGCGACAATCGCAACGATAATGAGTGTAACTGTTTGTTTTTGCATACAAGAAATGAATGAATAATGTTCGCACACGCACATTCATTCACTACGGTGCCTTGGGATGAAGGATTCCGTCTGCGAAAAGTTGCTCAAACAATGGAGCAACACTGGGAGACTGTCGCCGCGAAGGCGGACGCGCATGCTGTTGCGGCACGATCAATGCAGCAGTCTTCCACACTTCCCACACAATGAGATACAGGAGCATGAGCGGCACGACCACTGCAGCAATTTGCTGCGCGATCGCCATATGATCGAAGACGTCCATGAGACAGATCGTCTTCTCTCCTGGCATGAACGGGCAGCCCGTCATCGCCATGTGCGCCTCATGCTGCATCGTAGCAGCAACAATCACACCGCTGCTAAGCAGCAGAGCAATCACACAGGCAACGAGGGCTATTCGCACACCCCGCAACAGGGTCGACAATCGCATATACCCCTATCATACCTGATACAAGAATTCTTTGACATATTGATTGACGAAACAAATACAGGGTGTACTGTATTGTCCTGCGCAAGCAGAATCCAAAAAACCACGAACAGTGCGAAGGGAGACTCCGTGAGATACGCAATCGGCACATTCACTGTCACTTCTGACTCGATACGGATCACAGATCCCGGCTTCACCTCAGATCGCTGGTGCGCAGGGCAAATACCAGCTGTTCCAGGAACCTGGACAGCACATGTGGTAATCCGTCAGAGTCCACGCCACGGGAGACGAGTGCGCCGACTACTCGCACACCACAGATCGTTCATCCTGAACCCCGACGAAACTGTGCGGGTGGAGAACAAGGTCCGTCTCGTCTGGCAGGCTGGCGTAGATTACGGATCGTGCGGCATCTTCGATGCCAACATGTACCGTACACAGGGCAACGGACAAGGCACCGAAAAGGATCCGACGACGTTCTGCGGTCAGGCCTCCGCACTCATCCGCAAACAAAATCGCGCGGGTGTCTTCCCCTGGGGCTGCGTCAGCAAGGCTGGCCACGGGAACGGCTTCTACTGGATTTACGTTGTCAGGGATGCAACCGCTCGAGCTGTCTACGTGGAAGTCGTCTTCATCGACGATGAAACCGAGGAAGACGTGGCGCAAACCCGGACCAAAGAGCGTGGCGCGTCCTTGCACGCCTCGTAGGATCACGCCAGATCCTACACCAACAGCTGAAACAAATCAGCACACCAACTTGAAGCCAGTGTATTCCTTTGGGATGCGCTGGCTTCGTTGTTTTGACACCTCTCAAGGAACAACGCACCGCGATTGACACCGTCGCATGCAAAAGAATTATGATTTATTGCATTGCATGATTACCCCCCTTATTCTATACTTGAGAAAATCTTAATCTTTTTTACATGTCGCAGACAGCAAAAATGATGCTCGCAGTGATTGTCACTGCTCTTGTCGTAGGCATCGGGGTTTACTGCTGGCAAACTTCGTACGCGAAGTGCTGGGGGAACAATTCGGAATCAGTAGGAATGACGTCTTACACTGGTGATGAATTTTTGGCGCTCTATCCAAGCAACTACCAAGCTACAAAGGACGCACAAGGCATTACGACTATTTCAGGCCCAAGTGGCAAAATCATGATTGGCGACTTTGAGCCTGATGCAGCTCCAGCTCCAACGCGCAACATGACCCAGGATCAAAAAGATGAATTCCCAAAGGACATTAAGTACCACGGCAAAGATGGTAAGGTAGCAAGCGCACTTTTCTACAAGACTGGTGACGACGCTACCAAGAAAGTTCTCGAGACTATCCAGAATTCTATCGAGGTTGAATAGCTTTCGCCACGCTGGGATCGGTCGCCTGTTTCCATTCCCCCGTGTAAACAAAGTACATCGCCTGACGGCGATGTACTTTGTTTACAGCACAGCTTGCGCGAAAATATGAGCCCCTGCGTTTCTCATGTATAGTGAACAAAAGTACCGAAACCGTATGCGCATCTACATCGCCCACTCCAGTAATTTCGATTTCCGAACTGAGCTTTATATTCCGATCAAAGAAAGCACGCTCGGCACAGAGCACACCTTCTTATTGCCGCACGACGCGAGCGACGCGCTCTTTAGTTCTCGAGAGCTGTTTGCAAACGGATGCGATCTTGTGATCGCGGAGGTTTCGTTCCCTTCGACTGGCATGGGGATCGAGCTCGGCTGGGCGAATGCTGCAGGCGTGCCCATTGTCTGCGTCTACAAATCCGGGACAACTCCTTCGAGCGCACTCGCATCAGTTACAGACACAAAACTCGAATACGCAAATGCAACTGAGTTGCTGGAGCAAATCAGCAAAGCAATCCAAAAACATCACACTTGAGCATCACTATCGCTGAGAGCGTACTTTGACATTCCTTACTCACTATGTTTATATAGAGCGTCCTGCGCGAGCAGGATTCGAAAAACCACCAACCTAGCGAGGGCACTCCGTGAGACACACACTCGGCACGTTCACTGTCACTTCTGACTCCGTACGGATCACCGATCCTAGCTACACCATAGGCATCTGGTGTGCGGGGCAGACTCCAGCCGTTCCAGGGACCTGGACTGCGCACGTGGTGATCCACCAGAATCCCCGCGATGGAAAACGAGTGCATCGACTGCTCGCACACCACGAATCTTTCGTCCTGAATCCCGACGAGAACTCGGTGATTAGGGACAGGGTCAAGCTCGACTGGGAGGCGGGTGTAGATCGGGGCATGTGCGGCATCTTCGACGCCGAAACGTATCGCACGCAAGGAAACGGACATGGCACACACAGGGATCTGACGACGTTCTACGGTCAGGCATGTGAGCTCACCAACGGACCGCATGGCGGAGGTGTATTCCCATGGGGCTGTGTCAGTGAATCTGGTTACGGAGACGGCTCCTACCGGATATTCGTCGTCAATGACGCCAACTCCCGAGCTGTCTACGTGGAAATCGTCTTCATCGGCGATGAAGCGGAGGAGGAGATGTAAATCCGAACCAAAAGATCCATCGCCTTACTCAAACGAACATTCTAGACGAGTGACTAGAACCACCCAACAGAACCCGCCGTATCTATCACAGATGGGCGGGTTTTGGTTTTTCCCGTTGTTCTGCAATTATTCTCTAGGCCTATCGCAAAAACGTGCACTCTGCTGTAATGATAAATATGCCCTCAGTCCCAGCCCTCATCCACCCCGAAGAAAGTGCGCTTGCTGCTGCGATCCACGCTCCGAACGCTCCTACAGGGAAACTCGCCGTTCTTTGTCCTGGGTTTGTGGACTCCAAGGATTATGCACATCTCGTGGCATTAGCGGACGAACTGGCAGATCGTGGATACACCGCCGTGCGATTCGACCCCACTGGCACGTGGGCAAGTGCCGGCAACATTGAGCTATACACGGTTACACAGTATCTCGAGGATGTGCAGAGTGTCATAGATCACATGTGCAGCACCTCGACGTACACCGAGATCCTCATCGCCGGCCACAGCATGGGTGGATTTGTTGCGATGCTCTACGCTGCACGCGACTCGCGCATTACCTGCGTAGTCGACATCATGGGCGCATACTCATTTGCACGTCCTGCCAATGCAACGATCATCGATGCATGGAAGATCAGCGGCGTGCGCACAGTCTCGAGAGACGTTCCAGGGACATCCGACCGACGAGAAGTTGTAGTCCCCTATACGCACGTCATCGATCGATTACAATATCATGTACTCGAAGAAATCAGTGCAGTGCACGCACCGATCGTACTCATCGCTGGCGAAAAGGATGATATCGTCGTACCAGAGGAAGTAGCAAAAATTTACGAACGCGCGAATCAACCCAAACGCTTTGTCACTATCCCAGGCATTGGCCACGATTATCGACACAACCCGGACGAAATTGAAATTGTGAACCAACATGTCTTCAACGCACTAGCAACACTTCATTAGCTCATTCCTATGCATCGCCTCGCAAAGCTCAAAGAAAAAATTGACGCGCTCTACCAAGCCCGCCACGAAGGCCGCGCAGAGTGGGCAGACTGGCTCTACACTGATCATGTATTTTTGGTTGCAGACGAGGCAGGCAGACTCGCAGACCGATTTGGTGCCGACAAAGAGCTCGCCATGGCCGCCGGGATGCTTCACGACATCGCCGACGCAGTGATGAGCCGTTTCAATCCCATGCATTCCGAAGAGAGCAAACGCATCGCCCGTGAGCTCCTCACTGAGGCAGCATTTGCACCCGACGAGATCAAAACCATTGTCGACGATGCAATTACGCTGCACAGCTGTCGCGACGGACAACTCCCAATGACGCTCGAAGGCAAAGTGATGGCAACTGCAGATGCTGTCATCCATCTCACTTCTGACTTCTACGACCGCGCAACACGAGAACGCCGCCTCACGCAATCCCCCGAGGAAATCCGAGCCTGGGCCCTGCCGAAAATCGAACGCGACTTTCACACAAAAATTTTGTTCGACAACGTACGCGAAGAAGTGCGAGACGCATACGAAACGCGCAAAGCGTTCTTCGATTTGCTTTAGCAAATTCAAAATTCGTTCGGAGTGTCAAGTTTTCCGGTTTTCCACAGATGTGGATAACTTGTTGATAAATCTCGAGTTATCCCCTATAGTAGGGCAATGCACTCCACGCAGGAGAAACTCCTCAAGGCAGCAGACGCGTCCCAGTTGGGCGCGCTTTCTTTGCGTAAAATAGGCGAGATTATTGGCGAACCATCTGCGCAAAAGATCCACCACCACCTGACACAACTCCAGAAAAAGGGACTGCTGCGCATCGACAAACGACGCAACACCATAGAACGTGTGCGCCAAGGCGCGCTCACAGGCAGCAGCACACTCGTCTCTATCCCAATCTTCGGCAGCGCCAATTGCGGCCCGGCAACCATCGTCGCCGAGGAACAACTCGAAGGCTACCTGAAGATCTCCTCACGCATGCTCAAAAAAACTTCCCGCGTATTCGCCATCAAAGCAGATGGTCATTCGATGAATCGCGCCAATGTAGACGGCAAGAATATCGAAGACGGTGACTATGTGATCGTAGACAGCGAGGTACGAACACCACAAGACAATGACATCGTCGTCAGTGTGATCGATGACATGGCCAACATCAAGCGATACAAATCTGACGCAGCGAACAACTGCATCACACTTCTCTCAGACTCAACACGTGAATTCCCGCCGATTTATATTCACGAGGACGACGTATTCACGATCAGCGGCAAAGTAATTCAGGTCATCAAAAAACCTCAAGCGTAGTACTACCGGTACTCGCGGATTTCAAATTCGTCAGCAGGTGCATCAATTGGTCCTACAACGCGATCTACATTGATTGTGTACACAGGCTCGCCCGCGCTGCAGCGCTCATCAACAAGAACAGGATTTGGAGGTGCTCCTGCAGTGATCGTTCCTTCTACATCCCACATCACCGCGCAGTTCTTGTCTGTGAATTCGAGCGAACATTCCGCGGTCTCCAGATCATAGATCTCTGCGTTATCACATGTCTTCGCACACGCGTTGCGACGTGCGTCAATCAATTCCGTATTCCCTGTGAACTGCACAAACGGACCATAGCAGCCGCCATTGATGGTCGATACGCAGTACTGCGTCGGAGTCTCGCACGCAAATCCGTATACGCTAATCACGGGCAATCGAACGCGCTTGTTCTGTCCAACGAGTGAGCTCATCCATTCCTGAATACCACCGCCTTCCATTTCGATCTGATCAAAGGTAAATGCACGCGCGACATCTGGAGTCGGCGCTACTACTCCTCGATCTGCGACAGTCTCCTCCCCGCAACCAGCACCAACGAACACCAACGCAACAATGAGTCCAAAAATGATACGCATATAGGCACAGTGTACCATGCACCGACATCGAGCCCTAGCCAAACCTCTACAAATGCTGTAGCATACGAAAACTATGCGCATTACGTCAGCTACCTTTGTAAAAGGAGTGGTCGGAACTGACGCGATTTTGGCCGGAGAGAAGCCGCAAATCGCGTTTATTGGGCGTTCCAATGTAGGCAAGTCGTCGACGATCAATGCGATCGTGGGACGCAAGAATCTCGCGCAGTCGAGCAACAAACCAGGCAAAACACGCCAAATCAACGTGTATCTGCTCAACAAGAACTACTATTTGTTGGACTTGCCAGGGTATGGGTTCGCTTCGGGCTCGCAAGAAGAGCGCGAATGGTTGCACAAGGTGATCAATTGGTACCTGTTTCGCACAGAATACCAGCAAAAAGTACTGGCGCTCATCGTAGACGCCAATGTCGGACCGACGCCAGATGACGTCGATATGATCAATGCGCTCGACGCAGCGCGCAAGAATTTTGTCGTTGTGGCCAACAAAGTTGACAAAATCAAGGCCAGCGAGTACGATGCGAAACTGCAAAAGGTTCGGGAAGCTGCAGGCTTCCACAAAGTCATCCCGTTCTCCAGCGCGAAGAACATTGGGATCGGCGAATTAATAGAAGAAATACTCAAGTAATCAAAGATCCTATGCCATATCAAGGCGGGAACAATCGAGGTGGCGGATTCCGCCGTGAAGGTAGCTATAATGATCGTCCAAGTTTTGGACCACGACGCAGCTTTGGCGGTGGTGACCGCGGCGGCGCACCAGGTGGCATGCACCCAGCAGTATGCAGCGACTGTGGTGACAACTGCGAAGTACCATTTCGCCCAACTGGCGAACGTCCAATCTTCTGCGGCAAGTGCTTCGGCGCAAAGAAGGGTGACTTCGACGGTTCGCGCGCTCCAAAGCGTGATTTCGATCGTCCAGCTCCACGTCCTAGCTATGGCGAAGATCGCCCAGCGCGCCCATCAGCACCAGCTGCTGACAACGGCGCAATGACTCGCGAGCTCCAGAACGTCAACGGCAAGCTCGATCAGCTCATCCGCGCAGTGGAGACTCTCGCGTCTGCACTCAACCCAAAGAAAGAATCGAAGAAAGCTGTAGCTGAAGTTGCTGAAGTGATCGCTGAGGTCATGGAAGCAAAGCCTGCGAAGAAGGCAGCTGCAAAGAAAAAGAAGGCGTAAGCATTCTCTATAAAAGACGAAGCCCCTGGTCACAACGTTCTGATGAACGAAGTGCCCAGGGGCTTTCGCGTTATGCGACGTCGCTCGGAAGTGCGATGATCGCGCCGTTGCGGAAGATGTACTGTGGCGCAGTGTCATCATTGCGGACGACGTAGATCCGTGTCGGTCGCTGTCCAGCCTGTTCGAGCCAGCGCAGCAGGCGCGGTAGCGCTGAGCCGACCTGCACACCCTCAGGAATCGGGAATGTGTCGAGCGTGGTGTTGTTAGCCAAGAACGCTCGCGTCTTGCAATCCACATCGATCAGGATCGTAGCGCGCTCAGGCTCCGATGTACCGCACTTCGTCCGTTCGTAATCCACCGCGAGGAACGGCGGCCGACACAGTGGATCTCCTTGATGCAGAACCCTTTCGAAACACTCGATCTCGCGCCCCTTCTGGAACGCGGCGTCCAGGAGTGTCTCGATCATGCCGATACCCGGCCACGTCGTCAGGAGACCTTCGATATGCCCCCACGCGATGATTTCCTGTTGACCGCTGATTGCGACCGGAAACACTTCTACGACCGTACCGTCACTGTGCGACGTAACCTCAGATGCACTGTCTGCTGATGAGAATGCGATGTAGAATCCATCGGCGTCGCGCACAATCATCAGGTACACGCTGAGTTGTGATTGTTCTTCGAACTCCCTGTCCACGGCTATGATCGGTTGATCCACAGGTACACCTCTCACTGCAGCTTGGTTGTAAGAACACGTATGTCTGGTGCTGCAGACCAGACGCGGTACAATACTACACAATAAAAGCAGCGTCAATCAAACGAGTGTGTAGTGGTTGCGCATCCACCCTGCCCCTGCTACGCTTCGAGTATCTACTCGTAATCTTCACACTATGTTTTGGCATTGGCTTATCGCAGCGGTTGCAATTGGTATTACTTCATTTGTAATCCCAGGTGCGCGCGTTGGTGTGTTCTCTGCACTTGGTGCAGCGGTTGTACTCGGGCTTCTCAATATTTTCATCAAGCCGCTCATTCTCATTCTCACGTTGCCCGTGAACATTCTCACACTTGGACTGTTCACGATCGTGATCAATGCAGCCCTTATCATGCTTGCAGCAGCTGTTGTTCCTGGATTTGAGATCAAGGGATTCGGTTCCGCATTGCTTTTCGCAATCGTGCTCACACTGGTGAATATTATCCTGAAATAGTCTTCGCACAAAAGCAAAACACCGCTTCCTCCGGGGCGGTGTTTTCGTTTTACATGCGCGTTCAGTCCTGCACCTGCTCGAGCGCGATGGGTGTGCGATATCCGATGCGTCGCCCATCGATCATGAGACGTGCAGCGACTTGCTCATCATGCGCATGCGCGTCATAGCAGGTCGCGCACCAGAGTTCGGGCTCATTCGAACCGTGCATGCCATGTGGGTTGCTCGGGAGCATCAGCACTGCCGTTCGCACAGACAGCTGCGCGAACGACTCCACTCCCTGACACTCAGTCTCCCAGGTACATACACCTGGAAAGTTCGCCTGCGCTGCCAGCAGAATGAGGTAGTCGACGCTTACGAGGTCTGGAGCGCGCGGTGCACGTGCTGTCGCGAGCATACCTCCACCCTCTCGATGGAGCTCCAGAACTTCGCCATTCCAGACGATCTCCACTTGCGGATCTTGAGATACTACTTCCAGCGCGTCGTACGTCGCACGAGTCAGGAGTTGCGGATGAACGTAGAACACATCGAACGCAGTTCTGAGGCAAATTCCCGTGTACTCGGTCTCGGGAAGGAAGTACTGACTCAGAGTACCTTTGAGCACTCGCTCCTGCGCAGCGAGCACTGCATCGTATGTCACTGGGCGCAGTATGCACCCATTCGGAAGAACGGTTGCCATGGTTGGTGCCCTCCTTTGGCACGAACCAACAGTAGCAGACGTGCGCCAGGCGTCAAAGAATGCTACGCTCTTGGTATCAATTCCTAATGTGAATACTATGTTGGACCACGTTGGCCTCCATGTTGAAGATTTTGCAGACAGTATGTCTTTTTATGAGAAATCCCTTGCTCCACTGGGGATCAAGCCACTCCATGGTGAAGCAGGTTCATACTTTGGGTTCGGTGACACTCGACCGTTCTTCTGGATTAGCACATCGAGTGAGCGCCAACCACATGCAACCGCGGTGCACATCGCATTTGCAGCAAAGAACAAAGAAGAAGTGAACGCATTCCACGCAGCAGCTCTCGCTGCTGGCGGCAAGGACAATGGCGCACCTGGATATCGTGTTGAATACCACGCTGGATACTACGGCGCATTTGTGCTCGACGTCGATGGGAACAACGTCGAAGCGGTGTACCACGACATGAGCCTCATGAAGGTTGCCTAAACGCTCCTATGGCAACAGCAGCACACCGACCCAAGATACTACTCCCCATCCTGCTTCTCGCTGTGTGCGTTGGGCTGGGAGTGTACTACGCTGTGTCGCAGCGCAGTATTGTGTGCGGCGACTGTTCTGGATCAGCTGACAATCTCTTGCTCGTGCCTGATGCTGACCCAATCGACGCAGACATGCCACAGCCAGCAACACTTACAGGTGTGTACCTCTGTCTCCCTCACGTGAACGTCGATGGTCCACAGACCGAGGAATGCGCATTTGGCATGCAGACTGACGATGGTACGTATTACGCGATTAATTTCTCGGCAATGTCACAACTTTCGCCGACGATTTCTGCCGGACAGCGCATCACAGCTTCGGGTGTAGTGACCCCTATCGAACGACTCAGCACTGATCATTGGCGCAAATACCCTATTAGCGGAATCTTTTTGGTAACGCACTCAGTACAAATCCTCAAGTAACACCATGGAACTCACGCAACCCATCTCCATCGCAGAATACGTCGCCATCATCAACGGCGCGCTCAAGCAGCTGCATGCAGTTGTTGTTGGTGAAGTCAGCGAATTGAAGGTTGCAGCCAGCGGCCACGCCTACTTCACACTCAAGGACAAACAAAGCGGTGACACACTCCCCTGCGCAATGTGGAAATTCCGCTACTCGACTTGCGGAGTGCAACTCGAAGTTGGTATGGAAGTACGAGTGAGTGGCGAGCCTAATTACAAAGGAGAATACGGCAAACTCACCTTCATCGCAGAGACTGTCGCACTTGTTGGCGAAGGCGCACTGCTCAAGGCATATCAACTCCTCAAGAAGAAGCTCTCTGCAGAAGGATTATTCGATGTTGCACGCAAGCGACCACTCCCGCAGTATATTCGCACGATTGGTGTTATTACTTCGGTGCACGGCGCAGTGATTCATGATTTCAGCAACAACCTGCGCAAATCAGGATTTCGCGTGCGCATTCTCGATGCACGCGTAGAAGGTCCGGAGTGTGGAAGTGGACTTGCGCTCTCCGTGCGTGCGATGCGCAACGAAGCAATCGATGTACTCGTGCTCATTCGCGGTGGTGGATCAATTCAGTCGCTCGCAGGATTTGACAACGAATCGCTTGTTCGAGAAATCGCACGATTCCCTGTACCAGTACTCGTAGGAGTTGGGCATCACCAAGATGTTACGCTTGCAGCACTCGTTGCTGATGTACAAGAGTCCACACCATCTATTGTTGCTGCGCTTCTTGGTCGTGCATGGGATCAAGCATCCGCACATTTGGCTCGTCACGAGCGCGCAATTGTGAGTACGTATGGAGCAACTCTACGCAATGCATCACTCTTGATTGCATCTACTTGCGACGTGGGACTTGCAAAGATTGAACAACAAATTGTTCAGTCGCGTCGTCTGATGCTCGGCAATGCGCGCGAGATACTCGGAGCACTCGCTGGAGCGATCACCAACGTGAGCACACGAATCACCGCAGTAACGCGTCTCATTGACTCCAACAGCCCCGAACGCCAATTGCAACTCGGTTACAGTATCGCACGCGTAGACGGCATCGTCATTCGCAGTGTGCGCGACGTACAACCAGGTGCTACACTCCACGTACAAGTAGCTGATGGAGAACTTATTTCTGAAATCAAATCCCTATGAGCAAAGAGATCGACCTCAACAAGAACCTCGCTGCACTCACCGAAATCGCTGACTGGTTCGATGCACAAAAAGAAATCGACGTAGAAGAGGGGCTCAAGAAAGTGAAGACCGCCGCTGGCCTCATCAAAGAGAGCAAGAGCCGTCTCGCACAAATTGAAAACGAATTCGAAGTGATCAAAAAGGAAATCAACGAGGAGTTGGCAGCAGACACCACTGAATCAACACTGCTCTAGTCGAGTAGTCTCGTCGTGCACACACCCGCATGATCCGGCAGATACGTGTTGGCTCCCGCGTAGTCGAATATTCACTTCGCACCTATCGCCGCAGCCGCTCGATCAAAATTGCAATCCATATCGACGGTCGTGTCGCCCTCTCGGCACCTCCGCGTATTTCGGTACGAATGGTAGAACAATTTTTGCTCAGCAAATCTGATTGGGTGCTCGCGCAACTCGATCGTGTCAGTGCATCACCTCGCGCTGCCGTTCCCAAGCACACCGCAACTGAGATCAAACGATTCCGACTACAAGCGCGTGAACTCGCAGAATCCCGCATTGCCAAATTCAATACGCACTACGGTTTTGTCTTTCACCGAGTGAGCATCAGGAACCAACGAACACGCTGGGGTAGTTGCTCCAAAACAGGCAATCTCAATTTCAACTACCGCATTGCGCTCCTTCCGCCGCATCTCGTCGACTACATCGTTGTCCACGAGCTCTGTCATTTGCGAGAGTTCAATCACTCACCCGCATTTTGGGAACGCGTCGCGCAATGCGTTCCAGATTTCCGAGAATGCAAGCGCCAATTGCGAGCGATTGGGTTGCTAGGATGATATTGACGCAACGTCAGAGTCAAGATCCGCTCCCATAGCAGGATCCAAAGGATGGACGTATACTTATACCAAAGGTCAAACTGTTACCTTTAACCCCCATTTTATGTTGACGACCATCGCAATTATTCTCATCGTATTGTGGCTCCTGGGTGTGGTAACAGCATTCACCCTTTCCGGATTCATCCACATTCTATTGGTAGTCGCGATCGTTCTGGTACTGTTGCGCGTCATCCGTGGCGAAAATCCATTCAAGGGATAATCAATCGCGCGATGCGAAATCAAACACCCGCTCCCAAAAGAGCGGGTGTTTGATTATATACGCACATCACGCACACTAATCTTCGAGTTCGAATGTCACTGTAACTGTTGCAGAAATATCTTTCTCCTTTGTGGTGGTGTCGTATGAGCCGTAATCTGAAATGTCTGTGGAGTTTGGCGCAAGAATTTGAATAATACCAGTGCGTGCGCTGCGTAGTTCCCCTACTTCCACTTCTGTACCACTTGCAATGGCCGCCGCACGCATCCGCGCGTCACTTGTTGCGTCAGCAAAGAGACGAGGACGTAGTGCATCGAGCTGTGTATAGAAATATTCAGTACGCTGGAACTGAGGCACAACACCCTGGTCAATTAGCTTCTTGGTTTCTTTGCCCAGGCGTTCTACTTTTTCAATATCTTTGTTCTCAATTCGTACTTCCTGACGCACTACATATCCAATGACGTTCTGTGTGGTGCCATATCCGCCCGCAATTGGCTCGTACACTGGGTCTGTGCTAATAGGCAGCACTGTCACAGACGCAGCGTCGAGTCCGAGTGACACCGCAAATGCGCGCACCTTGTCCATGTCGCGACCAATCGCCTCAATCTCCTGCTTGAGTGTGACTGGAGTTGCCGAACGCGAGAACGACGCAACCCACTTCCCCATATCTGAGGTGATGCGCATCTTGGTCGAACCTGTAACCGTGATCATGCTGCCGTCATCAGTACGTGATGCCAGAAATGCTCCGTGCACCGTCAGCCCAATGATGAATGCAACACCAACGATACCCGTGAGAATGAGGAAATTTTTGAATGTCATAGTGTTTGGAATCATTGTAGCATTTTTTGACAAAGATGCACGTCTCGCATGACAATACCCTATATGGCAAACGCGCTCACACAATCAAAAACAGTGTACGACGGCAAATTATTCACGGTACGTCACGAGCCTCGGACCATTGCAGATGGGCAGACGGTACTCTACGAACGCGCATATCGGTACCCATCGGTCGCAGCAGTCGCGTACGTGAGTCCTGCGCGCATTATTCTCTTGCGCGAATGGCGCGCACTCAACAATGCATGGGAGTGGCGATTGCCTTGGGGCCGCATCGATAACGAAGAAGCAGCGCCAACACCGAGATTCGAGCGTATCCCAATGCCAATACTGCGTACAGCAATGCAGCGAGAACTCCAAGAAGAAGCAGGATATCGCGCCCGAACCCTTCGCCTCATCTACCAACGATACTCCGGCGCGTCTATTGTTGCACCAACCTATCTCTTCGCCGCACACGGTCTCACGCCTTCGCATCTCCCCCAGGACATTGATGAAAAGATCGAAGTACACACAGTCTCGCTCACCCGAGCCGCACGCATGGGACTCACAGGAGAGATCCCTGAGGAATTCATGGGGCTAGCACTCGTGCGACTGGCGAAAAAAATGCTTTGATACTGCGCGATTTTTTGCTATACTTGGGGCGATATCTTTTTGTATATGCCCCAATCTCGCGTTCGCAAGGCGATTATTCCCGTTGCTGGTCTTGGTACCCGTTTTCTTCCTGCCACCAAAGCGCAGCCCAAGGAAATGCTCACCATCGTCGACAAGCCAATTATTCAGTACATCGTAGAGGAAGCTGCTGCTGCTGGCATTGAGCAGATTATCTTCATCACCAGCCAGAACAAACGCGCTATCGAGGATCATTTTGACCGCAACTTCGAGCTCGAATATCGTCTAGAGAAGAAGGGCAAGAAAGAAACCCTCGGCCAAATTCTCGATATTACCGATCTCGCACAGTTCGTGTACGTGCGCCAGCGCTCGCCCAAGGGTGATGGCGACGCAATTCTCTGCGCACGCGAATTAGTTGGAGATGAGCCGTGTGCTGTTTTCTTCGGTGACGACATTGTGGGCGGCAAAATTCCTGCAATCAAGCAGCTCATGGATGTATACGAGAAGTACGGCGCTCCGGTTGTAGGAGTTGCAGCAAAACCAGAAGACGAACTCCATAATTACGGCGTCATCGACGGTGAAGACGTAGGACACGGATCCTTCCGCGTCAAGAAAATGGTTGAGAAACCTGCGCACGGACACGCACCGAGCAATCTCGCAGTCATCGGACGCTACATCATCACCCCAGATATTTTTGAAATCCTCGCGAATCTTGCCCCAACCAAAGATGGAGAGATCCGCCTCTCCAACGCATACCACGAGTACATCAAAATCCATCCAATGTACGCACACGCATTCGAAGGAACGTGGTATGATTGCGGTAACAAACTTGAATTCTTGAAGGCAACCGTCGAACTGGGCAAGCAACACCCCGAAATCGGCAAAGCGTTCACGAAGTATCTCTCTCACCCCTAGTCCTATGCGCAATTCGTTCTTTCGTATCACAGCTATTACGCTGACACTTGCCATGCTCGGCCTGGGCTGCAAAGGGACTTCGGAAGAAGTAGCGAGCCGATACAAGCCAGTAACTCTCACATACTGGCGCATGTTCGATGACTCTGACGATTTTGCAGAAATTATCGCTGCATACCGCCAGTCTCACCCCAATATCCAAATTCAGTACAAGAAATTCCGCCCCGAAGAATACGAGAAGGCGCTTCTTGAGGCATTTGCCGAGGACCGCGGTCCAGATTTGTTCACGGTTCATAATACTTGGGTAGGAGCATACGCAAACAAGATCCTCCCAATGCCAGCCAACATCGAGATCCCAAAGATGACAATGGAAGGCACGATCAAAAAGGAACCAAAAGTAATTCTCGAGAGCTACAAGACGCCGAGCATCAACGCGTTCAAGAAGATTTTTGTTGATGTAGTCTCCACAGATGCTGTGCGTGATGTTGCTGTGGGTACCAAAGGCAACCAGTTCGAGAAGAAAGTTCTTGGCGTACCATTCTCCGTCGACACGCTCGCCATGTTCTACAACAACGACTTGCTCGCACAAGCAGGAATTGCAACGCCGCCCAAATACTGGGATGAACTGCAAAACGCAGTGAAGCTCATCACCAAAGTGAACAAAGATGACACGATTGCGCAGTCTGGCGCAGCGCTAGGAACCGCAATCAACATCAACCGCGCAGGTGACATTGTCTCGCTCTTGATGATGCAAAACGGTACACGCATGGCAGATGATTTCGGCCGCGCAACATTCAACAGCACGCCACCAGAACTCGTGAAGCAGCGCGAAGTGTCGCCAGGCATCGAAGCTCTCATGGTGTACACCGAGTTCGCGAATCCTCTCGAGACGATTTACACATGGAACAGCAAGTTGCCTGAGAGCTTTGAAGCATTTGCTGATGGCAAGACTGCGTTCTTCTTCGGCTACAACTACCACATCGAACTTCTCGCGGCGCGCGCGCCCAAGCTCAACTACTCCATCTCCACTGTTCTCCAGCCTCGCGGAGATGCAAGTGTGAACATGGCGTCATACTATCTCGAGACAGTCTCGAAGAAGACAAAGTACCCGAACGAAACATGGGACTTCCTCCTCTTTGCAACCACACGAAAGGAAAATACACAGAAGTATCTCGCAAAGACCAAGCGTCCAACCGCACTCCGCGAACTTATCGATGTGCAGATCAAGGACGAACAAGTACCACAGCGTATTCCATTTGCGCAGCAGCTCCTCACCGCAAAGAGTTGGTACCGTGGCAAAGACAGCGCAGCAATGGAAGCCATCATGCGCGACATGATCGAAGAAGCACTCGCCAACGCGCCGATCGATCCGCGCGAAGCATTTGAGAATGCGATCAATCGCGCGGTCAACCGCGTCAACCAAACGCTCTAACACCTATGCGTACCTTTTTCTCACGTGTGAGCGCACTTGTAAGCGTCTCTGTTCTAGCGCTCGCGCTCTTCCTGCCTCTGACGACACACGCTGCACCACTTCTACTCAAGCCAACTGGCTCCTGCCCATCAACAGTGAGCAACGCTGCACCTGCAAACGGAACTGATCCTGCAGCACCTGTTGCTACAGCGAACACCTGTGGTCCAGATGGTCTGTGTGTCGGCACCAACATTCCATGCAACTATTCGCTCGATGATATCAAGAACACCGCCATTGGAATTGGCAACTGGATCTTTGGTATAATCGGCGTAGTTGTGCTCGTCATGTTCATCTACGGCGGTGCGGTTTGGCTCATGTCAGCCGGCAACTCGAGCTCTGTAGAACATGGTCGCGCTGTGATGACTGGTTCCCTCATTGGGCTCATCTTGATCTTCAGCGCTGGCGCCATTGTGAAGGTATTCCTGACCACACTAGGCGCTGATCCCAACATCTACAACTCACTTCCTATCGAGGGCAACAGCACCGGCACCAACGGCAACTACACCACCGACGCGCAAGAGCAGCAGCAGACCGTGTGCAACTGCAAAGTCACAGGAATCAGCGGTGCACAAGTTGCTGAGAAGAATTTCACCGGCAAGCCTGGTGCCAATCCGCTCGTGAATGTCGCAACGTGCAAGAGCCACTACACGAACTGGCTCAAGTCACAGCGTGATGCCGAGGATCCAGGCGCTACCGACACTATTGTGCAGCAGGAATACGCGCTCTACATGAGCAATGCAACGTGCGGCGTCGTCACCCAGTAATCTCATTATGAAACAGATCAAATCTCTCTTCATCGCACTTGCTGTCGCATTCTTCGCAGTTGCACCGTCGATCGCACTTGCGCAAGCTGGCGTTCCTGCACCAGAAGCTCCTGCTGAAGCACCTGTACTTGTAGATCCGCTCAACCTCAACACCGACGCACCAATCGAAGATCTCGTGTCACGAGTGATCAAAGCATTTCTCGGTATTGTAGGTATCATTGCGTTGGTGCTGTTCTTGTACGGCGGAATTTTGTGGCTCACTTCTGCGGGAAATTCCAGCAAGGTAGAAGAGGGTCGCAATGTATTTGTTTGGGCCGTGCTCGGACTTGTGGTAATATTTAGTAGCTACGTCATTGTGAACTTTGTCTTCGACAGACTCACAGCGACCGGCTAGTAAATAGCAGTGCTATCTTCTGACTAGAGAGGGGGTGAATCTATGACAATCAAAAAAGCAGGTATTTGGGCAACAGCAGCGATGTCCGGTTTGATGATGGCTATGCCACTCGTCGCATCGGCACAAATCGGTACTGGCTTGGATGAGTTCAATGAAAAGGCCCAGTTGGGTGAAAATGACCTCCGAGAAACGATCGGTGAAATCGTTCGCGTAGTTCTCGGGTTCCTTGGACTTCTTGCGGTACTTCTCGTACTCTGGGCTGGATTCCTTTGGATGACAGCAACAGGTAACGAAGATCAGATCGGCAAGGCTAAGGGCATCTTGATCTCTGCAGTAATCGGCTTGATCATCATCATGTCGGCTTACGCGATCACCACATTCATCTTCGATGAATTTGGAGATGCCACTGGTACTACGTTCTCACCAGATACGAACCAGTAATACGCTTGTAGGAAATTTCCTTTTTCCGTATACTATACAGCAGAGACTTCGGTCTCTGCTGTATCGTTTTTTCTTCTTTATGATCTCGAGTATCAAGAAGGTTGCTCTTTCGTTCGTCGCAGGTCTCTCATTGCTCACCTTTGTTCCATCACTCGCATTTGCTCAAGGCGAGGCAGTTACGCCGAGCGAAACTCGCTACGGTCTCAACACCGTGGGTGAGAATCTCAACGGTCAACTCCCTTACAGTGGAGATGTCGAGGCAGGCAACAAGTTGCCAGTCATTGTGGGTAACATTATCCGCATCATCCTCGGACTCCTTGGACTCATTTTCCTCATTCTGGTTATTTACGGCGGACTGCGCTGGATGACTGCACAGGGCGACTCTGGCGCTATCGAAGATGCGCGTGGCACCATTGTGCACGCGGTGATTGGTCTGGTTATTGTACTCTCGGCATATACAATTACAGCGTTCGTATTCGACAGGCTCGCGACGCTTGAGACTGCACCGTAATATGTTCCGACGTCTTCGCCACATTTTTGCTGCAGTGATGCTCGGTGCAACAATCGCATTCACTGCACCATCACTCGTGCTTGCGCAAGGAACAGTTCTTGATGATGCGACATCTGCCCTCGATCAAGCAGGTGCTTCGACTTACGGCGATGCTTCAGCATACGAGGCGCGTCCTGGACTCATGACCACCATCGGCAACATTGTTCGCATCGTACTTGGATTGCTCGGTATTCTCTTCGTGGTCCTGACCATCTACGCAGGAGTACTGTGGATGACCTCTGCAGGTAATTCTGACCAGGTCGAGAAGGCGCGCGGCATCATCGTACAAGCAGTCATTGGCCTTGTGGTGATTATGGCAGCGTATATCCTCACCTCCTTCGTCTTTCGCTCATTTGGCGCTGCCACAGGTACAGAGTTCAATATTCCCAATCCTGAGAATGGCCCATTTGTTGGACCGCCAAGTCCTTAGACGCGCGCACGTTGCAAGACTTCTCGGAGCAAGGGCACCCAGCCCTTGCTTTTTTTCTACTCTCGGTTATACTAGCGACGCTACCGAATATCCAGTTCGAATGCGACTGGTGGCTATGGTGTAGTGGTAGCACAAGGGCTTGTGGAGCCCTTTGTACGGGTTCGATCCCCGTTAGCCACCCCAATATAATAAAACCCGCCTTATGGCGGTGTTTTATTTTTGACGCAATACACGTATCGCAACTTCTACTCACCTTTCACGTAACGCAAACCATACCCCAATGGATACTGTGGAGGTTCCACCCACGGTCGAGGCAACCGAACCTGATCCATACTCTGTGGCCAAGTGATCGGCAACATTCCGACAAACGGATATTGCCCGCTCAACACTTCTGCCACACCAGCGCCCTCGGTCCCAGGCAACCACGCCATCACAACCGCATCAACACTCGGCAACACACTAGAAATTATTCGAGGTCGGCCTGCCACAAGGACAAGAATCACTTGTTTTGCATTTTGCTTTGCAGAAGTAATGAGCCCACGTTCTAGCGCTGTCAGCTCCACACTCTCCGTATCCCCCTTGCCTTCTGCATACGGCTGCTCGGCGATGACAACAATCGCTACATCAGCCTTCGTCGACGCAACACTACGGGTGCTGGTGACGTACACAATCTTTGCCTCAGTCAGAACACTGCGAAGACCTTCGAGCATCGTCGTACCTGGAGTAATCGAACCCTCACCTCCTTGCCACTCGATTGTCCACCCACCTGATTGCAATCCAATATCATCTGCACCGCGACCGTACACTAACACGGTTGAGACGTCCTTGAGCGGAAGCACCTCATTATTCTTGAGCAGCACAAGTGACTCACGCACTGCCTGCCGGGCAACCGCGCGATGCGCTGCGCTCCCCACTTTAGACAACAGCGCAGCGTCACCCACAGGTTCATCAAATAATCCAATCGAGAACTTTGCCCGCAAAATTCTCCTCGCTGCGTCTGTCACACGCTCCTGCGCAATATCACCTCGCCGTACCGCCTGCTGTATATCAGCGATGAACTGGTCATACTGCACTGGCACCATCACCATATCAATACCTGCGTTGATCGATGTCACAACATTGGCATACCGATCATCCGAAATTTGATCGATCGCTCCCCAATCAGAAACCAAGAATCCTTGGAATCCAAGTTCACCCTTCACTACATCAGTGAGCAAACGTCGATTCGTACTTATCTTCGAGCCGTCCACAGAACTGCGCGACACCATAATACTCATCGCACCACCTCTAATCGCCGCTGCAAATGGCGCCAGGTCATTGCGTAATACTTCGCCGCTAGACATCGCGATCTCACCCTGGTCCAACAAATACTCACGCGACGACTTCCACATTTCACGCCCTTCTCCAATGAAATGCTTTGGAGATGAGAGCACATGCTCATCATGCAATCCTTCAACATACGCGCGACCCAGTGATGTCACAATTTCAACATCCTCGCTAAATGCCTCGTAGGTCCGGCCCCACCGAATATCTTGAGGTAGAGAGAGCACAGGTGCGTAATTCCAATTTGCTGCAGCCGCACGCATCTCGCGCGCTGTGACTCGCGCTGTTTCGCGAACAAGATCTGTGTTGCGTGTCGCACCCAACCCAAGCACATGTGGAAATATCACAGCGCCATACATGTTCCCATGCCCATGCACCGCATCCACACCATACAAAATCGGAATGCGAAGTCGTGAACGCATTGCTTCCTGCTGATACGCTACAACCATTTCACGCCATGCAGTGGGGGTGTTCTCCGGCGGGTTACCTCCACCTCCACTCAACAACCCACCAATACCTTTCTGCGCAAGATCATTTTTTTGAATAGAAAATTTTTCGACAAGTACCATCTGGCCGATTTTCTCGTTCAGTGTCATTTGCGAAATAAGTTTTTCGATCCGCTGTTCTACCGTCATAGGCATGACGCGCAGTGCGCCGAGCCTGTTCCACCACATCAATCCAAGAAGGAGGATCAGGATTGCCACACCGAAGATTCGTCGCAAGTACATACACAATCGGTTAGCCCCTCTACTACTATCTCGCATTGAGGAATTAAAGCAAGGAAAAAAACGAACAGCCCCGAATTCACGTGTGTGAACTCGGGGCGTTGTTTCTGCGTCCTTTTCGCAGGTTCTAAAGGCGGATATGCGTATCAACGTCGATGCGTTGCACGCGAAACAGCTTGCTCAGCACCAACGCCGGGACAATGGACCCGAGCGACAGCAGCGCACCGAACTTGGAAGCATCGAGAATCGCACCAGGTGGATACGCCGCCTCAGAGACGAAGAGTGCCACCGTGAACCCGATCCCCGCGATTGATCCCATGATGAGGAAGTCAGTACCTCGAACGCCGTCTGGCAGCACCAGACCCCAGCGACCGAAGAGCTTCACTGTCCCCATGCCGAAGAGCCAGATGAACAGCGGTTTGCCGATGATGAGTCCAGCAGCCACGAGAATTGTGGCCTCACCAAACCCACCAAGCGGAACACCAGCGTTGACGAATCCGAATACTCCGAGCGTAATCGCCACCGGCTTCTTGAGCAGATGCTTCATCCGACTCAACGCGTCACTTGCTTCATCTTCCGCCGCATCGAACCAGCCGAAGTCAGAGAGCGCATGCGGCATGCAGAACACAACCGGGATCAGCCCCAACGCTGGATGAATCCCAGCCTTGAAGAAACCAACCCACGAAAGTATCCCCAGAATCGCGTACACCCAGAGACTCCCGATCCTCTCCAGATAGTGGCAATAAAGCGTAGCAGCAACAGCAACGCCAGAGACCACCAACCACCAGAGGTTCATCTCCCCTTGCGGGTAGAACGTCGCGATGATCATCACGCCGCCGAAGTCGTCAGCAACTGCGATGGCAAGAAGCGACGGAATCACCGGATGCTTCTTGCCGAAGATCGCGCGCGCAACCATCGCACTGAATGCGATGTCTGTTGCCGTTGGAATCGCCAAGCCCTGCATGTAGATGTCGGTCTTCCCCATCCAGAGCGCGATGAGGTAGTACACGACCATCGGACCTGCCATGCCGCCGACTGTTGCGACAATCGGCACCAGTGCCTTGCGACCGTACAGACTCCCCGATCCCACATGCGGCGCGAGCCTGTCGCGACCCGGCAGCACTGCCTCACGAATCTCTGCCGCCGCTGTGGCGAAGAAGAGCGCCATGAGCATGTCGTTGACGATGAAGTGAAGCAGAACTCCAGCAACCATCAGATGTAGCAGACCATGGTACGCATCTGCGAACAGATTCGCACACAGCAACCCCAGGATCGATCCCACGATGAGCAACCGAGCGTCTAGCTCAAGCGCATCGAGAACACGTCGTCCTCTATGAAACCATTGCATCCTTGTAATCCTCCCCCCGGTTCCCCGAGCAGTCAGTGAGTGACCGCAATACGGTATCACCTATTGCAAAAACGTCAAGTGCAAGAAGAGACCTGCCGCACACATATCAGCCACCATTCCCACCTTCACGCCAGGACGTGCTGCAACCACATCAGCATGCACCTGAGCCGTTGCCGCAACCATCGCCGTAGCGTCCGTTATCCCAGTTAACACATCCAACACTTGTCTCAATATCGGCAGCCCATCAAAATATTCCTGCGCCCACTGTCGCGAAGATTCCGGACCACCTTGCTGCACGTGCATGCGCTCATAGAATTCCCACGGCGAACGCGCACTCACAAATGGCGCGCTATCGAACGCTCGCTTGGATACATCACCAGAAGTCTGCCAAGCAATTTTTCGTGCGTCACTGAGATGCACAACATCTTGCGGTGACTCCTGCTGCATAACAGACACAACAACATCAACAACACGATCCCGCTCCTCGCACCGCAACCGTGCATAGACAACAGGAAAAATAATTTCCAGCAATCCCATGCTAATAATCTTGGGAGACTTATACTGAGTACTCATCTGCAACGCTGCACAATACTCTGCAAAAATCGGCGCACGCTCATCAGTAATAACCGATGCAGCAAACCGACGAATCGCCGGCCCAACTGAGATACCTGCAATCAAAAAATCTGTGAGTGGCTTGCCAACAATATCCACGGTTCGCGTCGTACACCCAGACTTCTCAGCCAACGGCTCGAGACAAAAGGCGATCGTGGTTAGCGTCTGGATCTGATCGGGAGTGAGCATATGTACCAACTCTACCACACCTTCCAAATGCGCAAAGGACCCGCTGATTGCGAGTCCTTTGTTGGAGTTGTTGTTGTGGAGTGGCTTCTACGCCGCGGACTCTTGTCGATACGCTTTCTCCAGCAGCTGACTGCGCAGCACTTGTGCCGCTTGTTCAGTGGTGTGCCCGTCTTGCCGCAACCGGATGAACTCTCTGATGAACTCCTGCGTGATGTCATCGAGCCGAACATCGCGAAGTCCGAGCGCCCGCAAGCCTTGATCGATCGCAGACGAGACTCGCGTTGCCAGCAGCACATCTGCAACGAACCGCATGTGTTGCGAACGCAGCCATTGCATCTGTTCCTTGAACACATCCACTTCCTTCACTTCCAGACCCAACCGCCACAGCAGCTGATCCGTTTGTGCCAGGAGACGGAACACCCAGTAGCCAGGCTCCTTGGCATCACGGTATTGTCTTTCCAAATCTTGCTGAGCCAATTTCCCTCGGTCTTTCGATCTCATCGCACACTCCTTTTTGCAACACCAATTTGTTGCATCACTCGCTACAGTACGTAACTTCCATCCTTCCAGTCAACTCTTGACCACGCCCAATGTGTTCAGTACACTGCCGCTACCATTCGGCCACCAATAGGAGGTACACCCGATGGGAACGATACAGGACTTCACGTTCAATACGATCCAAACAACCGTCGATCAGTACAAGAGACGCGCCCTGGAAGCCTGGCGGACAGACGAACCACCAGACGTCGCAGTGATTCTGGGTTCAGGCCTGGACCTGGGGAGCGTGCTCCAAGATCAGCACATCTGGCCGTTCAACGAATTCACAGCGCTAGCCAGCAAATCCGATCTTCCCGGGCACGCGAACAAACTCGTGTTCGGACGCATCGGCGACAAGCGCGTACTCGTATTCTGCGGACGCAGACACTTCTACCAAGGCTACGACGACGCAGAGGTCATGATCCTCGCACGCAGCGTGTCACTCCCGATGTGGCGTGCAAAGCTGCTGATCATCACCAACGCAGCAGGAGCACTCAACCGAGACTTCCGACCTGGTGACGTGATGGCCATCACAGGAATCATGACGCTCTTCGCAGGAGTCAACATGTGCTTCGGTCCGCATGATCCGCGATTGGGCGAACAGTCCTTCGACATTTCGAGAAGCTTCCGTCGTCGTCTGATCCGAGACCTGGTCCAGTCTGCGTACAACAAAGTCAACGGCATACCCAATGGCACTTTCGTGCTTCGACGCGGGGTGTACGTGATGCGTCCCGGTCCGTTCTACGAGAGCCGACCTGACGCAGAGGCGCTGCGCATGCTCGGTGGCGACGCAGTCGCCATGAGCACTGCCTCGGACGTCATCGGTGCGCGACAATCCGGACAACAGAACATGATCGGACTCTCCATCATCACCAACTTTTCAGGAGATGTAGACCAAAACGATGATGAGGACGACGATGCAGGTCACAAGGAAGTGGTGGCTCAGGCACAAGCCTCCGGACCATACGTGGCACAACTCATCTACCACATCACGACCGACCTCACAGACATGCACCTCAAGCTCCCACCGCACATCGCTGCGTAGAGCTCCAGACCTCGCACTTGCAACAGACTACCGTCTCAAGCAGTGCGAGGTCGTTTCCTTTTGCAAACCAAAAACCGACGCGCTACATTGCTGTAACACGTCGGTCGGTAGTTGCGCAGATCAGCCTCCGATGATCGCGCGGCGCGGCACTTCACATCAGCGACGGTCGATGAGGCCGTACGTACAAGCATCGAATCCGTGCGCCCTCTTAATGACCTTGCCGCCACTGAACACGGCACACATCGGGAACTGCTTCCCGAGACGGTACCTTGCGGCGAGGTCACTCGCGAACCCTTTCTTCTTGTCCCCGGTCGTCGGCCGGATGCCGACGTAGACAATGTTCTTGCCCAGAGGCGCCTTGCGCAGCGCGAGCTTCAAATCACTGCCGCCCTGATCCGCACGATCATCGATGACGAGAACGAAGTTCCCGCCGAAGTCGTAGCTCGCGTCGCTGAACCCTTCCTCGCTAATGACGTTGCGCAGCTCGAACCAGTCGCGCCTCGCGCTCGCCACGAATGAAGCCAGAACCGCGGCGAGAACGATGCTGAGAAAACGAGAATTCATTACAGCCCTCCACAGGCCAATTCACCCCTACCCGAATGTAGGTAGGACTGCATAATATAGCAGTTATTGCCTGTTTTGTCAACCATCACAGACTACTTGCCAACGTAGCACATGCAGTGCACACTGAAGACAAGATACTCGCTATTCACAGTTCTCACTCTGGAAATAACGCACCAGTATGCGCCTCCTCATTCTTGGCCTCTCAGCAACGGGCAAAACAACCCTCGCCACAACACTGCGCACGATCACCAATGCACCCGTGATCGATGTTGACGACGCAGTGCGCGCAATCACAGGAGGATCATGGCCTGCGGATATGGACACACTCGACGCGCTCTTCGAATCTGTGAACCGCGATGTGATCGGGCTTCCACGCGCAATCTACCTCACGTCGTGGCTCACCGCAGCGCAGATCAGAGAATTCGCAACAACAGGATGGACACTCATCGAGCTCCACGCCGAGGTGCACGAACGCATCAACCGTCGCATTGCGCGCGGCGACAGTATGAACGAAGCAATCCGAGATCGCATTCTCAGACACCACGCAATGCTTGATACTGTTGTACTCGAGACACACAATCTTTTCACAAAAATGTTCGACGTCACGAAAATGACTACGCAGGAGCTCGTAGCGAAATTGCAACCGTACTTGGTTGATTAATCCGCGCAGTGTTTTGCAATCGCGTCAGCAATAGCTGTCGCGATATTTTTGTTGAGCGGATCTGGAAGAATACAATCCGCCGTTGGATTCTCAACCATTTGCGCAAGTGTCTGCGCAGTAATGAGCTGCATTTCATTGGTGATGCGCGGCGCACGAATTGCGAGCGCTCCTTTGAAGATGCCAGGGAACGCAAGCACATTGTTCACTTGATTTGGGAAATCACTGCGACCACTTGCAACTACAGCAGCGCCCGCAGCACGCGCTTCGTCAGGCATAATCTCCGGTGTTGGATTTGCCATCGCAAAAACAATCGCATTTGGCGCCATAGACCGCACCATCTCCTGCGTCACAAGTCCCGCCGCAGAAACACCAATGAATACATCTGCACCCACCATCGCATCTGCGAGAGTGCCACTGCGATTATCATGATTGGTAGATTCCGCAATACGTCGCTTCTCTTCATTGAGATCTACACGACCCTCATGAATGATTCCTTTGGAGTCACACACAACAACATCTGCTACGGAAATACAGATACCATGCTCCTTACCCATGCACTGCAACAGTTGTGTGATGGCAGTGCCAGCAGCGCCGGCGCCCGAGAGCACCACGCGCAACGATCGCATCGACTTCCCTACCACACGCGACGCATTCATCAGCGCCGCCAACACCACAATCGCCGTGCCGTGCTGATCATCATGGAACACAGGAATACCGAGGTCCTGCAATCGCTCCTCAATTTCAAAACATCGCGGCGCAGAAATGTCCTCAAGGTTAATACCACCAAACCCCGGCGCAATCCGCCGAACCGTCTCCACAATCTCATCAACGTCCTGCGTCGCAAGACAAATCGGCACCGCATCCACTCCCGCAAACTCCTTGAAAAGAATTGCCTTCCCCTCCATCACCGGCAACGCCGCCTCCGGTCCAATATTCCCAAGACCCAACACCGCCGACCCATCCGTCACCACCGCAATCATGTTGCCTTTAGACGTATACTCATACGCAAGTTCCTTATCACGAGCAATCTCAAGGCAAGGCGCAGCCACACCAGGCGTATATGCCCGCGAAAGATCAGCTCGCGTAGCGAGCGGCACCTTGCTCACAACCGCCAACTTCCCCCGATTCTCCTTATGCAACCCCAAAGCCTCTTCTGCGTAATTGTTCATAGACTCCTATCCTACTCCATTTTGCAGTGCCGTAAAAGCAAAGCTTTTACCAACCCCCGCGAATAGGTAACCCAAACATTCCTTATTATTTCCGAGGGGCTTTCGGAGGCCAGCCGGTAAGCAAAAAATTCCGTGAGGCGTTGATACGCATCCGGCTGACCGAGAACGAGACACGATACCCCGGTTAGGGGGATCGATGTTGTACCCTCGGAAATAATAAGGAATGTGCCCCCGCTAAGAATCGAACTTAGATATCAGGCTTAGAAGTCCCGTGTTCTATCCATTGAACTACAGGGGCAATATGAGCATCCTACACAATCAACACCCGTTCGCGCAACGCCGCACGCCAAATCGCTGCGCGTTCCGCCAACAAAAATCGTATCCATCGCAACTCCCACGCAGCTCGAGCACGCACATGCGCATCCGGACTTTTGCGCGCACGAAGTGTCCATGGCAAACGCGCAACACGCTTCACAAGCGCTCCGTACTTACGTGGCATGAGCACCGGTCCCCACATTGGTGCTGGATTATTCCGATCACGCGACAATGCATGCCGACGCGCAAGCCGCACCCACGCCGCAGACGAATCTGCGTACGCAAGATCTGGCCAGACCTGCCCCGTCACCTGATGGAACACCACAGCACGTGGCGCACGTGCAATCTCACCGAAGTGCCACACCCGCAACGCAAGCTCTTTGTCTTCGTAGCGATCAAATGTTTCGTCAAACCCATCGATCATCCGCAAAATCTCCGCGCGATACGCGCAATTACCAGACATGGGCCACGAAGCATCTGGATTTTCCACCACGCGCTCATAATATGCAGGTGCATATCCGTACGCGCCGTATACGACACGTCCACTTACTCCCACCACTTTCTCATCAGTGAACTCTGCGACAAGATGCGCCAACCAATCAGGCTCTGCGACACAGTCGGCATCTATGAATGCAATAATTTCACCTCGCGCAACTGCAATACCAGCATTACGCGCCGCAGATCTACCCGCGTGCACAATATGTACTCCAACAATTCGACCAGCCGAGGACGCAGTATCTACGTACGATGCAGTTTCGTCTACACTTCCATCGTCCACAACAATAATCTCCGCCGCAGGATAGGTCTGCATCATGATCGAACCCACACACTGCATGAGCCGCTCACCCGCATTGTACGCAGGCACCACTACAGAGACACGCATCCGGTCAGTTGGCATATTACTTGGACTTGCGATGGAATTTCTTATGCACGTCACGCAATCCCGCATCGGTAATGTGCGTGTAGATCTGCGTTGTCGTGATCGAGCTGTGACCCAACATGTGCTGAACAGATCGAATGTCTGCGCCATTGCGCAACAAATCTGTCGCGTACGAATGGCGCAGCGTATGCGGCGTCACCGGCTTGGTAATCCCCGCTGCACGCGCCATGTTCTCGATAATGCGCTGGATCGAACGCTCCGACACAGGCAACGCATCTTTGTCCGCGCGCGTCTTCGCCTTTTGCGCACGATCATGCGAAACAAAAAGAAACGGATTCATATCCTTGCGCGCATCGAGATACCGCTTGAGCCAGAACCGCGCATGCTCAGAAATGAACGCAATACGCGACTTCCCACCCTTACCACGAATCGTGAACTCATCACGCTTGAGATTCACACTCTCTTTCGTCAGATGCGCGAGTTCAGACACACGCAACCCACTGCAAAAGAGTAATTCCACAATCGCCTTATCACGCAACTGCGTCAGTGTGAGCCCTTGATCCATGATATTCCCATGCGCATCCTTAATAGGCGCAGACAACAGACGCTCCAAGTCATTACCGTCGAGAAACGACACTTCACGATCCGGCATCTTCGCCAACTCAATCTTTTCCGACCGCAATGTCATCACATCGCGCTTCGACAAATACTTCAGGAAGGACCGCAACGCAATCAAATGATAATTCTGTGTGTTCTTCTTGAGCGGCTCACCATGTACATCAACTAGTCGGTTGAGCCACAACCGATACGTGCGCACCATATCGCCCGTAATGTCGCCCGGATCCTTGTCCCCCACGCACTCTACGAACCGCGACAAATAAAAATCATAATTACGCACGGTCCGAGGTGACCGCCCACGCTCAATTTCACAATATTCCAGGAACTCGCGGATATACCGCGACAACGCCGACTTCTTTTCCCCCATACAATCGATCTTTGTCCGTATTGTACGACACCACATCTTGTCACGCAATGTTGCAGTACTACATCGTCTCCAGAATCTGAGCCACCACCTGCGGAATTTGCGGTTCGAATGGGTTAGGATGGCGACTGTACGCGCGCAACAAAATATAGTGGTTCAAAACCTTCCCACCCTCACGTACAAAATCACTCCCATACCCCTCACAAAATGCACGAAGCAACTCAGGCTCCCCAAAGAGCTCAATCATGACCAAGGCCAAATCAAACAACGGATCTCCATAAAAAATATCCGACGCCTTATCAAACAAAATCACACGATCATGATCAACTAATGCGTTATTGCTGTGCATGTCGCCGTGCAGCAATCCATACCGTGTCGGCACATGCTCTTCTAATTCCCGCAGTGCCTGTTGTATCTGCTCAACTGGCAAGTCGCTTCTCTTCTCCTTCGCACGCAGAGTAGCCTCGGCCACCTGTCCTTGTACAAAATGCTTCCACTGCACCGACTCCAAACCATGCAACGTAAGTACTGCTGCAGTTGTATGTGAGATACGATGCAGAGCACCAGCAGCTGCACCCCACGCACGACACGTCTCTTGCGAAAGATTGTCTCCCACCGTGGGCGAGCCATCAATATAAGAGAGAAGGATCTGATTAGCCGCCAAATCAGGAGCATCAAGTACCGTCAGCACCGGCATCCCATGAGCCTTCGCAACCTCAAAAAACAAATGTTCATTCACAATTTCAACAGGATTTGCAGTTTTGAGCACCCACTTGACCCCATCAATGTCTACCAGTTGTACATGGGAAGAATGCGCTCCAGCAAGCTCATGAAGGTGTTTCATATTCCCCCATCATACGCAAAACCAAAGTATTTGACCAAAACCACAGATTCTGCTATAGTTCACCCATTAATTTACACGTGGCTCGCGGTATGTGCACTGCGCCGCCTCGTTGAATAGAACGCACATATGTTGGACCAAAAGGCCAAGGAACGCATTATTAAGAAATTTCAGACCCACGCTGGTGACACAGGTAGCTCTGAGGTGCAGATCGCGATTCTCACTGCGGAGATCAACGAACTCATCGAGCACTTGAAGATCCACAAGAAGGACCACTCGTCCCGCCGCGGTCTTTTGCGCAAAGTAGGTCAGCGCCGCCGTCTTCTCCGCTTCTTGCAGCGCGAGAACAAGAAGAGCTGGGAAGATTTGAGCAAGAAGCTCAAGCTCAAGACAGCGAAGAACATGCAAGATTTTGAAGATGATTCTAAGCTCCTCGAAGATGCCGATCACGACACCGAACCAGAGTCCTAAGCGGACTCCGCAAACCGCAGCTCCTGCTGCACACCCGCTGAAGCACCCGCATCAGCGGGTTGGTGTATTTATCGACATCCAGAACCTCTACTACAGCGCCAAGAATCTCTTCGGCGCCAAGTGTCACTTCGGCAACGTAGTGAAAGAAGGTGTTGCTGGTCGCCAACTCATCCGCGCTATCGCCTATGTTGTTCGCACTGAGTCTGGCGAAGAGCAGCCATTTTTCGAAGCGCTCTACAACCAAGGACTCGAGACCCGCGAGCGCGATCTCCAGACATACTTCAGCGGCAACAAGAAGGCTGACTGGGATGTGGGTATCACCGTAGACGCAATTCGTATCGCAGAATTACTCGACGTAGTAATTCTCGTCTCAGGTGATGGCGACTATCTCCCACTTGTTGAATATCTCCAGAACCGTGGCCGCCAAGTCGAAGTCATGTCCTTCCGCGAAACCACTTCGACACGTCTTGTAGAAGCTGCTGATTGCTACACTGATCTTTCCGGAGATCAGAATATGTTCCTCATTCGTGATAACAACCGTGCAGAACGCGCACCTCGCCGCACTAGCGCTGGCGCACCTCCACGAGCAAGAACAACCCAAGAACCTCCTATGACTGACAAACCATAATCACACGAAGAACATTGTCCTGGGGTGCATGGATCGATGAAGTCTCACGCTTCTTCACTCCAGGATAATCGAAGACTTATACCCACAGATTCATGCGAACCTGGCTTTTGTTTATCAATAATCCCTTAGTATGATGGAAACCAAACGGTTTACAACAACCTGGGCCGGTCGTCCGCTCACCGTTGAGGTGGGACGATTCGCGCAACAGGCATCTGGCTCCTGCACCGTGCAGTACGGCGATACCACTGTTCTTGCAACAGCGTGTATGAGTGACAATGTGCGCGACGAGATCGACTACTTCCCTCTCATGGTGGAGTTCGAAGAGCGTCTCTACGCAGCCGGCAAGATCAAAGGCTCACGTTTCATCAAGCGTGAAGGCCGCCCAACAGACGAAGCAGTCCTCTCTGGTCGTCTTGTTGATCGCTCGATCCGCCCACTCTTCGACAAATTGATGCGCAACGACCTCCAGGTCGTGCTCACCGTACTCTCGCTCGACGAAGAGAGCGATCCGAATGTTGCATCCATGATCGCAGCATCGGTCGCACTTACGATTTCTGAGATTCCATGGCGCGGACCTATCGGTGGTGTTCGCATCGGCCGCGTGAACAACGAGTGGATCGTCAACCCATCGTACAAGCAGCGCGAAGAAGGAACACTCGATCTCTTTGTCGCAGGATCTGACACCAAGGTAACCATGATCGAAGCAGGTGCTCGCGAAGTATCTGAGGCAGACATGATCACCGCTGTTGATCTCGCACGCGAACAACTCAAGCCAATCGTTGCGTTCATCACCGAAATCCAAGCAGCGCTCGGTGTAGTCAAGCGCGACCCAACAGCCAAGCTCTCTCCAGAGAAGATCGCAGATCGCGAAGCACGTCTCGCTGTGCTCAAGAAGGCACAAGAATTCATGCACTCGATTGCAGACAAGCACATGTTCAGCGGTGGTCCGAAGTCCTACAAACATGAACGCAAAGCTGCGTTCTCTGCTATGGCCGCAGAACTCGAGAAGCATCTCATCGCAGAAAATACTGATCCAAAGTTGCTCTCATTCGCACTCGCGCAGGTGAAGTACATCGTTGACGCCGAAGCTACCCGAGCCATTCTCGAAAAGGGTGTTCGCATCGACGGCCGATCTCTCACACAAGTTCGCCCACTCAAGATCGAAGTCGGTATTCTCCCCCGCACTCACGGCACCGGTCACTTCATGCGTGGCGAAACCCAAGTACTCTCGATCGTCACCCTCGGATCTCCTGGAGACGAGCAAACACTCGACACCATGGAGTTCGACGCAAAGAAGCGCTACATGCACCACTACAACTTCCCTCCATTCTCTGTAGGCGAAGTGAAACCAATGCGTGGACCAGGCCGCCGCGAAATCGGCCACGGAGCTCTCGCTGAACGTGCACTCGAATATCTCATCCCACCAAAGGAAGAATTCCCATACACGATCCGTGTAGTATCTGAAGTCCTTGGCAGCAACGGCAGCAGCTCCATGGCTTCGACATGTGGTTCCACACTCGCACTCATGGACGCCGGCGTACCTATCAAGAAGCACGTTGCTGGTCTTGCCATGGGTCTCGCATCTGACGAACACGGCAACTGGAAGGTGCTCACTGATTTGCAGGATCTCGAAGACGGCGACGGCGGTATGGATTTCAAGATCACAGGAACTCGTGATGGAATCACCGCGATCCAAATGGATACCAAGACCGATGGTCTGACTCCAGAGATCATTGCACAGACATTTGCACAAGCACGCGATGGTCGCATGGACATCATCAACCAGATGGCAGCAGTGATCCCAGCCGCTCGCCCTGACTTGTCTCCATTTGCACCACGCATCGAGACGATCATGATCCCAGTCGACAAGATCCGCGAAGTCATCGGACCTGGCGGTAAAGTAATCAACGAAATCATCGACAAGACTGGTGTACAGATCGACATCGAGCAAGACGGCCGCGTCATGGTAACCAGCAGCGACGCTGCAGGCATGGCACAGGCGCTCACCATCATCAAGAACATCGTACGCGAAGTAGAAGCAGGCGAAACCTTCACTGGTAAGGTTGTCCGCATCGAAGACTTCGGCGCATTCGTGAACTTGCTCCCTAACAAGGACGGTCTCGTTCACGTCTCCGAAATCGACTGGCGCCGCATCGATCGCCCATCTGACGTATTGAAGATCGGCGACGAAGTGAAAGTGCTCGTAAAGGAAATCGACCAAATGGGTCGCGTCAACCTCTCCATGAAGGCTCTCAAGCCAAAACCAGAAGGTTATGTGGAGCAGCCACGCGAAGACCGCGGACCACGCCCATCCCGCCCAGGCGGATTTGGCGGTGGCCGACCAGGTGGTCGCCCTCGCTACTAGTCCAAATGTCGCACAACCAAAACCCCGCCAAAAGGCGGGGTTTTGTGTATTTATGATTGACAACAGTAGCAGACTACTCTACCATCCCATGTTGCCGTACCGTTCGACAACAATCTAAGAGAGGTCCGCACCATGTCGTTCATTCACGATGAACACCCGAGAATCTTCGCATCCGTGAAGTACTTCCCGCTCACCCAGGACAAACCCGAGCTCCCCAGACCGTCCGCACTCGAGGCGCTCAGAACCCAAATGCTCCGAGGAAAGGGGGTGGAGCGGTCAGATCTTCTATTCGAGGGCACGTTCTACAATGCCGAGTCTGAGGAGCTCGCACGGTTCATGTTCAATTACGCAGTCGCGCGCAACACGGGATGGGAACCAATCAGATTCAGTGACTTCGCTCGAACCTACCATACGACCATCGTTCTCTGGAACGCGGGCCGAATGAACCCAACTGGTGGCAGAGAGCATGTGGTCGCCGACACCCCGCCACTGCTCCAGTACCGACGTGCATTTGAGTCCAACCCCATCATGAAGTTCCTGCGCGGAGACTGCTACTTCCTCTACTTCACCGAGGAGAGTGTCGAGCGAATGGAGCGCTCACTCCGGGCCGCGCTGAAGTAGCCGCCAAGCGAGACCAACCCGAACACGACCGCTAGATGTCCACACATCTAGCGGTTTCGTTTTTGCTAAGTTGAGCAAAGATCACAGGTTTTACACATATGTATGCACAAGTTATCCACTGTTTTATCCACACGTCGTACACCAAATGTGATCAAGTTGACAAAACTGTTTTTTTGTGGTATAGTGTCTTTGTTAGATCGTTCTTTACACAACTTGCACATGTCACACTCTCCGCGCTGTAACGGCGCATCAAAAGAGTAGTGATTCGATCGAATCATCGTCTTGCTTCGCACTGTCTCGTCACGAAAGTGACACCGGTGCCCCCAATTCGTAGTTCCCAGCCTAGCTGGTTGAGCTACACCGGGATCAGCACCAGCGGATGGTGAGAAGCGAACCAAGCTTCAGTATCTAGTGAATCGATAGCGGTCAGTGCTCGCCAATAGTTGGCGGTCAGTAATCGCTATCGGTCCACGTAACAAATACTGTGGCCCAAAGGGCTCGGCGTACCAGGCACAAATTTCTAATTTCGGCCTCGCGTACTGTCCGGCCCTTCTTGATTTTTAATTGACTTTTTCGCTGATTCTTTTATACTAGAGGCTACACTAAGCCGCACTCCTATGGCACATTTTTCTGCTGCTTTCCTGAAGGAAATGAAGGTTTCTCTGGAAGAAATGAAGACAAAGATCGAACACGAGCTCAAAGGAACCGTTACTGACGAATTCCCTGATTACGGCACCAAAGAAGACGAGAATGCTGAGGAAATGGCGACGTACGAGACCAATATTCGACTCGAGGAGACTCTCCAAGGCGAATTGCGCGACATTGTGAAGGCATTGAGCACTATCGACGACAAGACCTATGGCGTCTGCAAGTATTGCAAGAAGCCTATTGCTGAGGAGCGTTTGCGCGCTCGACCGACCTCTGGATCCTGCGTTGAATGCAAAAAGACGATCACCCAGGAAGCATAATCGCCTCTCGATCGACTCACTCATGGTGGACACGTGCGCTTTTGGTACTTGCGCCCGTGTTTTTTGTTGTAGATCAGTGGTGTAAGTCGCAAGTAATGCGTGCTGAGAGCTCACTCTCCCACTTAGTAGGGGCGGTGGGAATCGAACCACTACACAATACTCGCCTTTTTATTTGGATTCCGGTGCCTTCTTGGCTCTTGCTTGTGCTCACCAGTGTGGTATTCTTCGCAGCTACTGCTCTACTCGTGCTAACACGGGGGCGTAGAAGCGCTGTGCAAACCGTTGCACTCTCCTGGATTCTCTGGGGCGGCGCGAGCAATCTCATTGATCGCATCAGATTCGATGCAACGATCGACTACCTGCGTATTGGCGGAATTGTGGCAAATATTGCCGACTTCCTCATCATTGCTGGTATACTGATGCTACTCCTATGGCCACATACTTCTTCCAACTCGGATCACACGAACCTCTTGCCCACGAAGAACTCCTAGCAGTCTTCGCCGCACGATCACAAAGCCTCGAATCACTGCACGTCGTGGGTGGTGTTGCTATCGCGCAGTGCAAGAGCCCTCTGAGTATTGCATCTCTACAATCACTTCTTGGCGGCACGATCAAGGCTGGCGAAATCATCGGTGAAACATCGTCCGACGTCTCTGCCATTGCTGAGATCATTGTTCCACGTCTTTCAGCAGGCAAGAATAACATCGGTGTGAGTATTTTTGGCTCTGCATCTCAAGACATTCACGAGTCACTCGCAATGGACCTCAAGCGCGAGCTCACGGGCCGCGGCTTTTCGATTCGAATCATTACTGGCGACGCTGGCGTGCTCTCTTCTGCACAAATTCATCACAACAAGCTTGTTGATGATGGCCTAGACCTCTCGTTGGTGTTTGCGGGAGATGCAGTACACGTAGGACTGAGCAAATCTGTTCAGGATTTCGAGAGTTGGAGTGAGAGAGACTATGGCCGACCAGCACGCGACGCACATTCAGGGATGTTGCCACCAAAATTAGCACGCATGATGCTCAATATTGCAGGAGTACAGGACACAACCAGTGTACTCGATCCATTTTGTGGCTCTGGAACGGTGTTGTCCGAGGCACTCACTATGGGAGTACGCACCGTATATGGCTCTGATATCAGCGCCAAAGCAGTTGCAGACAGCAAGAAGAATACTGCGTGGGCAGATGCAACAGCGAAGCCTATTATTTTCCAGCACGATGCACGTCGCACATTCCCAATCACTGGCGCAGACGCAGTCGTAGCAGAGACGTATCTTGGTCCCGCACGCCTCCCCAACTCAGAATCAGCAGTCCGAACGATTCAGAAGGAAATTCAGGCGTTGCTCCACGAGGCCGTTGTTGCATTGGGTGCCATGAAGCAAGCACCAAAGACCATTGTCCTTGCGATTCCTATGTTCTGGTCAGGCACAGAATGGTTCCGCATCTCCGATGAGTGGATCAAAGGCACACAATACAAAAAAGCAGCACCTCGTGTAGGTACTGACCTCTTCTACGCTCGTCCTACTGCAGCTGTGGGAAGAGAAATTGTGCGACTGAGCCGATAATGTAGCCGATTCCCGCTGCGCTCACAGATACGACGACCATTTCTAAACCACTCTTCCACCAAATACGTTTGGTAAGTCGTGTGATGAGCGCACCCATTGCAAACAATCCAACCACACTCAAGCTAATAGAGAGTGGAATTGCTTGCGCAATAGGGAGAGCGAGATAGCTTGCAAGTGGAATCGAGCCACCTACAATATAGCTGAGCCCCATCACCCACGCATTACGGCGTGGGTTTGTCGCTTCTCCTGGAATGATTTTGAGCTCATGGTGCGCCATTTCTTCGAGCCACAACTTCGGATCACTCGTCACACGACGTACGAGAATATCAGCTTCTGTGCGTGTGAATCCTCTTGCTGCGTAATATCCATAGAGTTCCTGACGCTCGCGCTCAGGCTCGTGCTCGATTTCCCAGCGCTCCTCCTCGAGATATCGTTCGGTTACTTCGCGTTCTGACTTCGATGAGAGATACGATCCTGCCGCCATGGACAACGACTCTACTGCAATGATAACAAGTCCTGAGAGCGCAACAACAAATCGATCCTGCGTACCAATGGCAATACCAACAAGCGCACCAAGTGTAGAAACAATTCCATCTTCCAAACCAAATACCGCCTCACGCAGTGTATCTGTCCAGGCATTGGAATTCCCTTCTTGATGATGTGTGATCTCCATTCTAACTCGCAATCCGGAAATAACAGACGTCGCCGTCCTGAACTACATAGTCCTTTCCTTCAACACGCATTTTACCACTATTTTTTGCACCAGACCATCCTGCAAGCTCAACAAAGCTTGGACAATCAACTACTTCTGCACGAATAAATCCTTTTTCAAAGTCAGTATGAATGACAGCTGCTGCCTGCGGAGCCTTTGTTCCACGCGTTACTGTCCATGCACGAGTCTCCTGTTCTCCTGATGTGAAATACGTCACGAGCTCGAGCAACGTATAGCCTGCAGTAATAAGACGATCCAAACCTGTTTCGTGCTTGCCGAGTGTTTCGAGATACTGTGTCGCTTCGTCACGAGACATGTCTGCGAACTCTGCCTCGAGTCGCGCGCAAACCTGCACCACAGACAGCCCAGCGTACGTTCCTACTGGCGTTGGCGTGTCGTACTCATCAATATTCTCGATAATCATCATCGGCTTACTCGTGAGCAAGTGCAAATCTCGCGAAATCACCCGTTCTTCTTCGTCACGCAATTCAACAGTTCGTGCAGCATTACCCGCGGTCAACGCATCATGCAACCGCTGAAGCAACGCAATCTTCTTCTCAAGTGCTGGTGTTTTGCCTGCACGCGCTTCCTTGCTAAATCGATCGAGTTGCTTGGTAACGGTATCGAGATCTGCAAGAGCGAGCTCAAGACTGACAATTTCAAAATCACGCTGCGCATCTACTGAATCATGCACATGCACGACATTCTTGTCCGAAAAAACACGCACCACCTGTGCAATAGCATCACACTCTCGAATGTGCGCAAGAAATTTGTTACCAAGTCCTTCGCCCGTTGATGCGCCCTTCACCAAGCCCGCGATATCTACGAATTCAATAACTGTTGGAATAGTCTTTGCTGACGTAGAGACACGAGAGAGATCAGCAAGACGAGTGTCAGGAACCTCAACAATACCAACGTTTGGCTCGATGGTGCAGAATGGATAGTTAGCAGCCTCTGCTTGCTTGCTACGAGTCAGCGCATTAAAGAGTGTAGATTTACCAACATTTGGTAGTCCAACGATTCCAATTTTGAGAGACATAGCGTGTGTGCGAATTAAATCATCCACTGTGCGTGTGCGAGAACCACAACATACCATTCGCCTTCGTATTCTTCAATGCCTAGCACAAGTCCAGACCAATCCATACCACCTAGTTCTTGATCAAAGCCTGGATACTCGTAGAGAACTACATGCGCATCAGGAAAAACCTCTGGAATATTCGAATAGGAACGAAACACACGAACGGTCGGCGCCTCGAGATAGTCATGATCAAAGAGCCATTCACTGTAGAACTTCGAAAAACTCATCGCAATCGGTGATCCAAGTCCATCAGCATGACCCCACAATCTGGTCGAAGTACTTGCCATTTGTGCAACAAAATTCTTACTTTGTGCGAAATGCACACCAGTACTTGTACTCACATACTGGTAAGGCTCTACCAAAATTCCTTTTGTTGGGTGAATTCGGCTCGCAAAGGCGGCAAACTTCTTGTCACGCAGTTCTGCGACAGCTGCATCAGTGTAGGCAACAATGTCGCGCTGCTCGCGCACGGTAATGTTTTCTTCAGGAATAACAATGACAGTTCGATTGGTATCCGGTGTAGTTGTTGTCACCCCTGGTGTGATGGGAAGTGTCTGCTGCGTACCAACACTATTGTACGACACATATACAGCAGTAATTACAGCCACAATTACTGTAAATACAATTGCTACAATACCCAAATTTTTCATACTGCGTGAAGTTAACAGCCAATGACAGTGAATTACCACACTATCGCCAACAGGATCCGACGTTCTCAACACAGACCTTATATAGTACTAACTATACTCCTGAAAACCACCATTAGCAAGTTAAAACGTGTTTTACGACGTAAAAAATAAAGACTTATTCACAAGCACTCGTGGAAAGTAGCTACTTTTCAACAGTTCATCCACAGGTTTCATGTGAAACATGTGCTCAGTTCATGAAGACAACGAATCCTGGGTTTGAGTTTTTCGAGTACAGATGTTTCACATGAAACATCCAACACAGCACGGAAACAGCACACCCAGCACTCAACACCACCAATGCCTGCTGCGCATGCTACAGACCACGCAATCCAAGGAAAAAACATTGTGGCAATGAACTACGGAAATTCTAGAGTTTTCCACAGTCTCCACACGTTTTCCTCAAGTTACGCACAGTTTATACACAGGCCTTGTGCACAAACTAATATATTGTACGTCACTTAAAAGTATCTAATTACAGATACAAATCTCAGAATATGTGCCCTCGGGAGGAATTGAACCACCATTTTGTCCTTAGGACGGACCTGTTCTATCCGTTGAACTACAAGGGCTGTGCATATTGGCCCTTACCCACTATTCCTTATATAATGTATGTAACCCAAGGAGTATGGAACCAACTACAATCATTTTTGTCGTCTTTGCTGTTCTTATCGCGATCTTACTATACGTTGTTTTGCACAAAGTACAAATCCTGTCAGAGCCCAAGAACGATGACACCACATTGCGTCTGCAAGAGAACCTCCTGCATCTGTCGCAAGCCATCACCGAACAGCGCACCCAGTTCTACAACCAGCTCAATGCTGTCACATCACAGATCAATGAGCGGCTCAAGGAGAACGCACATTTCATGCAAGAATCCACTCGCAGCGTAGGCGAGCGCATGGACAATGCCTCACGTGTCTACGCCTCAGTGAACGCAAAGCTTTCGCAGCTTGAAGAGTCAAATAAGCGAATTTTTGACGTAGGAAAAGATATTTCCTCCCTTCAAGAAATCCTTCGTTCTCCCAAATTACGTGGAGCTCTCGGCGAACTCTTCCTTGGCGACCTCCTTGCGCAAATTCTACCCGCAAACCACTTCACACTGCAGCACACCTTCAAGAATAATGAAAAGGTCGACGCCATTATTCGCCTGCGTGATGGCATTCTCATCCCAGTAGATGCCAAATTCCCGCTCGAAAACTTCAAACGAGTTATCGAGGCCCCTCCCGAGGAACAACGCGAGCACCGCAAAGTATTTGTCCGCGATGTGAAGAAGCATATTGATGCAATTGCAGACAAATATATTGTCCCAGATGAGGGAACACTCGACTTTGCACTCATGTATATCCCAGCAGAGAACGTCTACTACGAGCTCATTATCAAGGACGACGAGGGCGAGGGAGTCATGGGCTACGCGCTCACACGTCGTGTAATTCCAGTATCGCCCAATTCCTTCTACTCCTACCTCCAGACCGTTCTCCTGGGCCTCAAGGGAATGCAAATCGAATCCAGCGCCAAAGAGATCTTCAAGAATCTCACACGCCTGCGCGGCGAATTCGACAAATTCTCCGATCAATACCGCGTTCTTGGCGCCCACCTAGCCCATGCCCAAAAGACCTATGCAGAGTCTGAGAAGCGCCTCGACAAATTTGGCGCAAAACTAGAGCTTTCTGTGCAAAAGGACGCGGAAGTGCTCGAAGCAGTCGCAGCTATTGATCCGGTAGAGCCGGGGATTTGACCTTTTCTCAAGTAATTGCTATATTCCTCCCATCAAAGAGAACATATGCCAAACAAAGCAGCAGCCATCAAAGCATTGCGCCAGAGCAAGAAGCGCGCAGAGTCCAATGAGACCCTCAAGCGCAACTTGAAGTTCTTGATCAAGCAGACGATCAAGGCAGTAGAAGCTGGCGACAAGGACAAAGCACTTGCATCTGCACTCCAGGTTCAGCAGCTCGCTGACAAGGCAGTGAAGAAGGAAGTCCTCAAGCGCAACACCGCTGATCGCCGCAAAGCATCAGTAATGAAAAAGGTGAACGCACTCAAGAAGTAACGCGAGTTACTGTTCACGAATAAATACAGCGAGGAGTTCGGGCATTTGCCCAGCTCCTCGTTTTATTTTCTCATCAATCGTGAGGAGTGCATCAACAGAACGCGCGATGGAGTCGCGCGTGATACCACGCATCAGACTGCGTGTTTTTTTGACCACATACGGGTGTAGGGAGAGCGACTTGGCAATATCTGACTCCTTCGCATCCGGATTTGCTTCGGTATAGGAAATCAAATCCGCCATGATACGAAATTGTCGTACAAGCATACCGAACAACTGCTGTGCATCTCCACGGAATTGCCACTGCTGCTCGAGGAGTTGCAACGCCGTCGCATGATCACGCTTCACCACTGCGTCCATGAGGGCAAATACCACATCTCCAGCAGGCTCTGGCACCAGTGCGACCGCATCTTCACGCGTAATCATCGCTCCATCTGCAGCAAGTGCAAGCTGATGCAAACGATTACCCAACATCGGCATGTCATCAGGAAGGGCACTCGCAAGATGCGCCACTGCATCCACTGCAATCGTGCCGCCAAGCTCTGTAACACGACGAACAATCCACGAATGCAATGCATCACCCTCAGGTGTTGCAAACGCAATAGCGTATTGCTCCTTCGCAAGCAACTTCGCAAGCGCATTCTTCGCATCCAATTTGTCCCCGTGCACGAAAATCACCACGTCGTCGTCTGTGCGGAACCGCTCCAATCTCCCTGTAATCCATTCTTGAATATCGTCCTCCGCATCACACACACCACGCACAATAACCATGCGTCTCGATGCGAGAAACGGTACTGCCATCATCACCTCCATGAGCTCTGATGCAGATGCACTGGTTGCATCGAGTGTCGTGACATTCATCCCCGACGGATCTCGTTCTTCAATGAATCGAGTTGTGAGTTTGTGCAAATGTTCGCGCAATCGCACTGTGTCTGGACCGTACAAGAAAATCACCATACCCCAATCAGTTATTACGCCTTTGTTTCGCCCCAAGAATGTCCGTGACCAACTTCAACGAGCACTGGAACTCGCAATGTCATCACTCCTTCCATCGCCACCTTCACGCGAGATTCCCAATCTACAACTTCTGCCTCCGGAACCTCGAGAATCAATTCGTCGTGTACTTGCAGGAGCATACGAGCCTTCGTCTTCGGATCATTCTGAATACACTTGTCTACCTCAATCATCGCGAGCTTCATGAGGTCTGCTGCAGTCCCTTGCACCGGATGATTCACTGCCATTCGCTCTGCAGAAGCGCGAATCTGGTAATTACCTGAGTTCATCTCTGGCATATAGCGGCGGCGGCCAAATGCCGTCTCCACATACCCCTCGCGCTTCGCAGTCGCAATCGTATCATCCAGATACTTACGCACTCCAGCAAATACTTCGAAGTATCGATTGATGAAATCCTGGGCCTCGTGCTGCGTAATACCTGTACGAGATGCGAGCCCAAATGCTCCCATGCCGTACAGCACGCCGAAGTTAATTTCTTTTGCGCTGCGACGCATCTCATGCGTTACTTCACTCAACTCGACGCCATGAATACGTGCAGCAGTCGAACGGTGAATGTCTTCACCTGCCTCAAAGATGCGAATCATTTCTGGATCCTCAGCAAGGGAAGCAACGATGCGCAACTCAATTTGTGAGTAGTCGGCTGCAACAAGGACGTTACCCGGTTCTGCAATGAATGCGTTGCGCACACGCTTGCCAGCCTCGGTGCGAATAGGAATGTTCTGCACATTCGGATCAGTAGACGAGAGGCGACCAGTAGCAGCGACGGTCTGATTGAACGTTGTGTGAATGCGATGATCGCGTGGGTGGGTGAGTGTAGGCAACACATCAATGTATGTTGTCTTGAGCTTCGTTAACTCACGATATGATTCAATCGACTCGATGATGGGATGCAACCCACGCAATTTCTCGAGCTCAGATGCTGCGGTGGAATATCCAGTCTTTCCTTTCTTGATTGCGTACGTTGGCAACTGCAATGTATCGAACAGAACATCACGCAACTGGTTGTTGGAACTTACATTGAACTCCTTACCCGCTGCCTGGTGAATTGTTGCTGTGCACGTAGCAATTGCAGCGTCTGTTTCTACAGCGAGTTGTTTCAAGAGTGGCACATCGATCGCAATACCCGCGAGCTCCATACGTGCAAGCACGCACAAGAGCGGTTCCTCAATACGCTCATACAACTTCCACTGTTTTGTTTCGTCGAGTTCTGTGCGAATTGCTGCAGCCACACGAGCAATAACAGAAACCTCCTGCATCAACACCGTCTGATCCTTGCCAAAGAGCTGCCCCTGCGTCTCTTCCTCGAGTCGCTCACCCAAATATTTGAGCGCTAGAGACTGCAACTCGTGATTGCTCTCCGAGTGCAGTAGATACGACCCAACCATCACATCAAATATTCTTCCAGGAACTGCAAACCCGCGTGCCAGCAAAATACCGATGTCGCGTTTGCAATCATGACCCACATAGAGCACAGCCATGCGCAACACATCCTGCCAGTTCTTGATTGTGGTTGGGAGATACCACGACTGACCAGATGCAATCGCAAGTCCGACACCATACAACTCTGCATCAAGTGCTATGACTCCTGTTGCGTGCGTGCGCAGAACCACCCAAGGCTCACCAGCGAGCCGCTCTATGAGCGTCTTCACTTCTTCTTCTGTTGCAAGCGTCATAACAGCTGATGGCGCAACCTCACCCTGACGAGTAGCCTTGCTACCCGCACTTGGCATACGCGCCGCAAGTCCTGGAATGCGTGCGATGAGCGATGTGAATTCACACCGCTGCAACAACTCCACCAACTTCGTCTCGTCCACCGGCCGACGCACAAAATCTGCAAGCGACACTTCGATAGGAACATCACGTCGAATCGTTGCAAGCTGACGTGACAAAAATGCGCTCTCACGACCCTCCACCAACTTCTTGTGCTGCGCTGCTGGCAATCCATCCTCATTCGCATCTACTGCTGCGTAGAGCGCCTCGAGGTTGGAGAACTTCTGGAGAATAGCAATCGCTGTCTTCTCACCAATACCGCGCACACCAGGAATGTTGTCACTGTGATCACCCGCAAGCGCCTTGTACTCAATTACCTGAGCCGGTGTGAGCCCTGGATATCGCTTTGCCACTGCTTCAATATCGAAGATCACGGTATCATTCATGCTCTTGCGCATCGTGTACACGTTCACGCGATCAGTCACCAACTGCAGCGTATCCATATCACCCGTCACAATAAGCGTTCGCAAATCTCCATCTGCGAGCGAGATCCGTTCCACCAACGTCCCAATACAATCGTCGGCCTCAAACCCCGCCTTTGTTACAATCGGCATTGCAAGCGCTTCTACCAACTCATGGATCACTGGGATCTGCGCATAGAGCTCCGGATCAGCCTCAACACGTGTCGCCTTGTAGGTCGAAGAGAGTTCATCACGAAATGTCGGCCCAGCAAGGTCGAATGTCACTGCCATGTGCGTTGGCTGCAATTCCTTGAGCACTCGCAACATAATATTGGCAAAACCATACACCGCATTCACCGCCATGCCACTCTTGGTGCTCAATGGTGGAACCGCATGATACGCGCGATGGATGATGGCGTTACCGTCAATAATGACAAATACTGGAGTTGTGGGGGATGTTTTGGCCATAGAATATCCATACCTTACCACGGGTCCCCAAAATGAAAAACGGCTGCCCTTGCTTCCTTGTGGGAAGAAGAGCAGCCGTTGCAGTTGATCACTGGTAACCAGTTCTCAACTGTACCGAGACACACGTTGTGTGCTCGGCGGCGTGGGCTGGGTCAGCCCTTGATGCCGCGCACCGCGTTCGTGATCGTAGCGAGGTGAGCCGCGACGACCTTCGACTTGCCCAGGTCGATCTCCCGTCCACCGAACTCGGTGGGCATCCGGATGAACGCCTTGGCCTTGGTGTCGGTCTCGGTCCGATGCCGGATGAAGCCGACTCCGCCGCCGAAGGTCTTGTCCTCGATGACGCCCGTCGGCTCGATGAGAGCGTCTTCGGCGTAGGTGTTGACCAGCTGGGTCGCGTTCTTGAACTCGATCAGCCCGTCGTTGCCCAGGATGACCTTCGTGCCGTAGATGCCAGTTGTGCCGTTGGGGTTGCGCACCGTGACAACGGCAGCATACCCGTCACCGAGGTTCTCGAATCGCGACATCCCCAGGAGCTGGAGCTGTCGTTCCGCGCTCGTCTCGGTGTCGGCGTTCAGCAGCTTCGTACGCACGTTGTCGCTGCGATTCAGGACCTCGTTACCGTCCTTGCCGCCGTACGTCATGGCCACAGCAGTGAGCCTGGAGAAGCCGGTGATACGGCTGCTGCCGTCATCGCTGCGGTACGTCGGGTCGAACATGGCGAAGTTGAGCGCCGTGCCACGCACCGTGGTGGGTGCCGTGACGTGCGCGTCGCTCCAGTCACCCCGGTTGCCCTTGGTGATGAGGGCGTAGTGGGTGCGACGGGGATTGGTGAGCCCGCACAGTTGCGTGTCGAACGCCTGGTCCGTGCCGTTGTTCTGGATGATCGCACCGCTGAGCGCGCTGAGCGCCTGACGCGTCTGCTCCAGACCCAGGTCCAGATCGAGCCCGAGCTGGACGAGCACATGTCCATTGCCGTCGTAGGCCATGCGACCCAGGTAGGTCTTGTTGTTGCTGTTCTCGTCGGCGAAGTTGAGCTCCGCGCTGTTGGCCCCTTCCTCGATCGATGCGATCGCCACCATGAGATCGATCCGCTTGGACTTCGCGATGTTCTCGAACTCGACCGCGAGCATCTGGCCGGGCTTGACCCCATTGAAGCGATTGAAGTCACCGAGGTTGCCCCGGGTGATACGAGCATTCTGCACCTTCATCGAATCTCTTCCTCTTCTTGTCGTCCCCAGGATCTACTATCCTGGAGCTCTGGTTATGCTGCACAATTGCCCACCCGAATGGGCGTACAACCGCACAGACTGGCGGGTATACTACAAAACCATCAAAACCTTGTCAATGACCCAATCAGGTGTTACACTCGGCAGGCAATTGGTACCGTAGCCAAGTGGTAAGGCAGGGGTCTGCAAAACCCTTATCCGTGGGTTCGATTCCCACCGGTACCTCCAAACAGATATACAACAATAGCCGCCCTTTTGGGGCGGCTATTGAGTCACGAGGGATTTAACGCTTTACCATCGAATGCTGGCGACCGATGATTTCCATCTTTACGCGCTTCATACCGAACTGGCGTGCTTCCTTGATATCCGTCATCCAGACATCGATACGATCAGCGCCATAGCGCGAATTCATACGATCATCTACACGAAATACCTTGCCAGGGAACGCATCGAGTGTAGCGAGGGTTCCAAATGGATAGCCATTTGCAGCGATAAGTCCGTCATAGACGAAGCTACCATTGGCCGTCACGTACGGGGTTCCGTCGGTCTGGCGAGGCTCACTGGTGTATGCCGAAGCCACAACCCATTTGGTAGAGCGGGGCTCACGAACATCATCAGATGTGGCCAATCCACGTGTCAAAAGGCCAGAAGAGGTGTATGATACCCCAAGGAAATCAGCAAATCCTGCGCCATACGCCGCCGCAGGGGTCATAATAGGCGTAATAGCTAGAATTGCAGCAAAAGTCACTGCAATGGCGCGCTCCACGGTCCGAACTAGCGAAGAAGTGGTTTTCGTCATATTTGTGATCTTTAGTACTGTCTATAGTACCATAAAATAGCGTTTTTGTCAATGTTTATGCCAGTTGCCCGCCATACACACACTACTGCAGCAGACACATCGCCCGCGAGCCCAAAGCCACCCAAGAAGCGCCGCCAGATTCCATGGAAGAAGATTTTCCTCGGTTGTCTTGTGGCTGGTGTCATTGGATTTGCACTTTTGACTCTCTACGTTGCCTGGATTAGCCGGGATTTGCCGGATCCTAACAATTTGCACAACCGCCACGTTGCAGAGAGCACCAAGATCTATGACCGAACAGGGGAGCATCTGCTCTATGAGATTTATTTGGATCGCAAGCGCACGATTGTTGAGATTTCGGACCTTCCTCAATCTGTCATCAATGCGACTGTTGCTGTTGAGGACGCCAAATTCTTCGAGCACAACGGTATTCGTGTTACGTCTATCATCCGTGCGGGTGTCTCGGACATTCTCCATCTCAAGACGGGTCGCGGAGGTGCCTCGACGCTCACCCAGCAGTTCGTAAAGAACGCCATCGTAGGAAATGAGAGCGGCGGCCTAGCAGGACTCAACCGCAAAATCAAAGAGGCTATCCTCTCGATGCAGCTCGAGCGCAAATACAGCAAACAAGAGATCCTCAAGCTCTACTTCAACGAAATTCCGTACGGGTCCACCAACTACGGTATTGAATCAGCAGCGCAAAGCTATTTCGGCAAGAGTAGTAAAGACCTCAACCTCTCTGAGAGTGCAGTACTTGCAGGTATTGTGCAGCGACCAAGTGTATTCCTGAACAATCACGACCTGCTCAAGAATCGACGCGACTTCGTGCTGTACCGAATGAAGGAGGAGGGATTCATTACCGAGCAAGAAATGGATAGTGCGCAGAACGAGCCACTCAATTTGCGCAACCGTCTCACAGGAATTGAGGCGCCACACTATGTGCTCTATGTGAAAGAACTTCTCGAAAAGCAATTTGGTGAGAAATTAGTAGAGACAGGTGGACTTCGTGTCATCACCGCGCTCGATTACGACAAATACAAAATTGCACAAGAAGAGATCACGAAATTCCTCAAGGACAATGGAACGAAGTATAACGCGGGTAATGCAGCGCTAGTCTCCATGGATCCAAAGACCGGACAAGTGCTCACCATGATCGGCAGCAAGGATTACTTCGGCAAATCTGAACCCGCTGGATGTACCGCTGGTAAGAATTGTGTCTTCGAACCGAATACGAATGTGGCGTTGCGAGCACGCCAACCAGGATCGTCGTTCAAGCCATTTGTGTTCACAGCTGGATTTGAGAAGGGGTATACAGCAGAGACAGTGCTCTATGACACCATCACCAATTTCGATCCACGTCCTGGACAGAGTTACATTCCAAAAAATTACGATGGCAAAGAGCGGGGACCTATCACAGTGCGCTCTGCGTTGCAGGGATCACTCAATATTCCTGCGGTGAAAATGTTGTATCTCGTGAGCATTGATTCAATGGTGGAATTCGCGCAGCGGTTCGGATACACAACACTCAGCGACAAGAGTCGATTGGGGCTGTCGATGGTATTGGGCGGCGGCGAAGTGATTCTCCTCGAGCACACCGCAGCATACGCTGCGCTTGCTAACGAGGGCGTGTACAACGCACCGACATTCATCCTCAATGTGAAGGATCCACAAGGCAATGAACTGTACAACTGGAAACCTCAATCCAAAAAGGTTCTGGATCCTGACAATGCACACCTCATCACCAATGTTCTGTCGGACAATGCAGCGCGCGCGTATGTATTTGGTAACAACTCCAGTCTCGTGCTGCCGGGCCGACCATCTGCTGCAAAAACCGGTACCACCAACGACTATCGCGATGGATGGACCATGGGATATGTTCCACAACTTGTGACAGGTGTATGGAGTGGTAACAACGACAACACACCGATGAAATCTGCGGGCGGATCCATTGCTGCGGGTCCGATTTGGAATGCGTATATGCGACGTGCACTCGATAAGCAACCTGTCGTTGCATTTGCGACACCACCAGAAAATACAGCGAGCAAGCCTGTGCTGCGTGGTTCTAATGGCGGACGTGTAGTAGTGAAGGTCGACAAATTCTCTGGCAAACTCGCCACTGATGCAACACCACTCGAACTCGTGGAAGAACGCACATATGTGCAAGCACATGACATTCTCCATTTCGTGGACAAGAATGATCCACGTGGACCAGTACCAACAAATCCCGCTGCTGATCCACAATACATTGCATGGGAGACAGGTGTGCAAGATTGGATCAACAAAATTCGCCAGACTTCCACAAGCACGATTTCATTTGATGCGCCGCCAACGGAGTACGACGATGTACACACCAAAGAATTACAACCAAGTGTTACAGTGACAACACCATCGAATAACACCGTGGCAACCTCGCGCAGTATCACTGCAGATGTGAATGCTGCGGCACCAAGAGGGATTAGTCGTGTGGCGTATTTCATCGATGATCGTGAAATGGGTTCGACGTTCACATTCCCATTTGCACTCACGATCGACCTCACAGGATTCTCTAATGGCACTCATACGCTCAAGGCTCGCGCCTACGACGATGTTGGTAACCGAGGTGAGTCAGCACCAGTTACATTCACTCTCAACGCGCCCTAGCGCATCCTGGTGCGAAATCCAGTTCTTGAAATCAAAACAGCCGCCCATAGAGGGCGGCTGTTGCGTTCTCCAGCGACTTACTGGCGGATAGGCATGATGATGTAGAGAAATCCTTGGCTGTCTTTTGGTTTGAAGACTACTGGAGAGGTGGTGGAGAGGAACCAGATTTCTCCTTCGGTGGCTTGGAGTGCGCTAATACCATCGAGAACGTAGCGATAGTTGAGAAGTGCACCACCATCCTCGCCTGTTGCTTCGACAGTGAGTGATGATGCGTGCTCACCCAATTGTGTGCTCGTTGAGGAGATGCTCAATGAAGACTCTGCAGGCTTGCACTCCATGATTACCGCGTTCACTCCTTGGCTTGCAAAAATACTTGCTGCTTTTACTTCTTTTGCGAGTGCTTCTGTGGAGAAATATGCACGAGTTTTGTACTGGGTGGGGATAATCTGTGCATAGTCGGGATATCTTCCATCGATCTTGCGCGTAGACAGTGTTACTTCACCAATCTCGAAAACAACCTGTGTTTCGTCGAAGATAACATTGATAAGTGTGTCATCTGGATGACCAACAGTGATGCGCAAGACTTCGGAAAGTGTGCGCTGTGGAATAATCGCCTGCACAGCGCCTTCTTGCGCACCAAGAAGTGGAATTTGTGCCTCGGAGAGGCGATAGCTGTCGGTTGCAGCAAGTGTCAGGGTGTTAGGTGTCTTGTTGAACTGCATGAAAACACCAGAAAGTTCTGGTCGTGTCTCTGAGCGTGAGCACGCGAAGAGTACGCGAGAGAGTGCAGTGCGAAGTTCACGTGCATTTACTACATATCGAGCGCGAACATCAACTGTTGGCAAAATAGGGAATTCATCTGCTGGGTTGCCTTTGATTTTTGTTTTGCTTTTGCCTGTTTGAATGACAATTTCGTTGTCTTCTAGAGAAAGTGTGACTTGGTCGCTCGATACAAGCTGAATATATTCTGAGAGAGTCTTTGCTGGAACAGTGAATTTGCCTTCTTGTTCGACTACTCCTCGAACATTTGTCTTGATTGCCATCTCTAAGTTGGTGGTGATAAAGCGTACTGTGCGTTCCTCAGTACTTATCAACACGTTATTCAGTATAGGCAAATTAATATTCTTGCCTGCAGCTCCGCCAACGAACTGAAGTGCATGAACGAGGTTGTCTTTGGTGCAGGTGAATTTCATATTCTGTATTTATGTGTTTAAAGGCAGTAGTAGCAGTAGTACCTGTGGACGAAGGGGATAACGTGCTAGGAACGCGCGAAGTGAACGAGAAACTGATTGAATTTGACCGGGCACAACAGGGGACAATATGGGGACGAACAGCAGGGTCCTGTGTGTGGATTTTGGGACAAAGTGGGTGTGCCTGTGGATTGGGAAAATCTGTACCCAAGTTACCACGGTTGTGTCCCCCTACTTATCCCTCGGTTGTTAACCGTGCTTTGATCCCTTCGATCTCCTGTTTGAGCTGGAGATTATTCTTCAACTCTGTGGATATCTTGTTATGTGCATGCATCGCGGTGGTGTGATCGCGGCCGCCGAGCTCTTCGCCAATGGATGGATAGGAGAGCTTGAGCTCTTCACGAAGAATATACATGGTGATTTGGCGAGGGAATGCGAGGCGCTTCTCACGGGAGCTGCCGAGGATCTCATTGAGCGGCACCGCGTAGAAATCCGCGACGATTTCGATAATCGCCTTTGCAGACTTGGGTTGGCGAGTGCCGGTGGTCTCAACCGTCGACAGAATACCACGAATAGAATCCTCTGTGGGAGTGATGTTCTTGAGTTCGTGCCACGCCATGATCTTGTTGAGTGCGCCTTCGAGCTCGCGAATGTTATTTTGCACCAATGTTGCGATGATGGCGAGCAATTCTTTACTTACTCTATATTGACGATCGTTGCACTTGGACTCGAGAATCGCGATACGTGTCTCAAGGTCAGGTGGAGCGACGTCGACGATCATTCCCCATTCGAAGCGAGATTTGAGACGTTCTTCGAGAGAAATCGCCTTTGGCGGGCGGTCTGATGAGAGGATGATCTGCTTGTTGGCTTGGTGCAATTCGTTGAATGTATGGAAGAACTCTTCTTGGGTTCGTTCCTTGCCCGCAATGAACTGGATGTCGTCGATCATGAGGAGATCCACGTTGCGATAACGGTTCTTGAACTCCTTTGCACTACCAGTTCTCACGGAGTTCAGGAAGTCGTTGGTGAACTTCTCACAGGTGACATAGATGCAATTCTTGATCTTTTGTGTGCGAAGGAGCTCGTTACCGATTGCTTGGAGTAGGTGAGTTTTGCCCAATCCTACACCTCCGTAGATGAAGAGTGGGTTGTACGCAACACCTGGGCGGCTCGAGACTGCTTGCGCTGCAGCGTGAGCAAGTTCGTTGGTCTTACCTACAATGAAGCTCTCGAAAACATATCGAGGATTGAGGCCGAATTCATTGACAGTGGGGATGGGGTCAGACGCAGAGCGGACAGGCTGTTGCTGTTGTGGGTTCACAGTTGCTGGGGTCTGTGCTGACGCAGCTTGTACTGGTGTTGTAGCTCCAGAAGACTGCGTTGGAACGGTCTGTGGTTGTGCACTTCGTGCTGCTGGATTGATCTGCTCTACCTTATAGTAGATTTTTTGGACGCCGAGTCCGCTGATGCGCTCGATGGCGTGGAGAATCTGGGAATGGTATTTCTTTTCGAGCCACGTCTTTGCAAAAGCAGTTGGGACGGTGATGATAACGTTGCCCTTCTCGAAGTGGCTAATTCCAGTATTGTGGAACCATGTAATGAAGTTCGCACGGCTGACAGACAGCTCAAATTCCGCGAGCACGGCGTCCCAAATTTGCTGGTGTGTCATACTCCAAATGGTTCAAAAACGTGACCGAGATGCAATGTGTGATCAGTGTACCACCTGTGGGTAAAATGGAAAGGTATCCACAGGGGACAATCAGTGCACAGGTAGTGCATAGACTGTGCACAGGGGTGGGCTCTGTGTGTGGATTATCCTACTCGGGTTCGGGGCTTGTGTAAAATCGGCTGGCATGATAGAGTTGCGTCGTTAAGGAATCGTATGCCAAAGAGAACGTACCAGCCGAAAAAGCGTAAGCGCGCTAAGACGCACGGGTTCAGCAAGCGCATGGAGACCAAGAATGGTCGCCAGGTGTTGGCTCGCCGTCGCGCGAAGGGTCGCAAGAAACTCACTGTTTCGAGCGAGCGCTAAGATTTTTGTTGCAATTTCGAGCGGCTGTCGTTTTTCGACGGCCTCTTTGATTTATAAGGACTGCTGCTATGTACCCGGCACGCAACCGGTTGCGCCACGAAACTGAGGTGAAAGAGGTCCTGATGAAGGGTTCGTCCCGGTCAGGCAAGTTTGTACGTGCAAAAATAGCGAAAAACGCAGAAGGTCGGACGCTCGTGACGGTTGTCGTGAGCAAAAAGACGGAGAAGACGGCGGTGGGGCGTAATCGGATCAAACGTCGGGTTCGTGAAGTGTTGCGTGAAGCGATCACGAAGAAGGCTATCAGTGGAAAATCTGTGGTTATTCTTGTGAATCCTGCTGCGAAATTAGCGAAATTCCAGGAGATTCGGGAGGATGTACTTCGGACATTGGGTTATACACAGGTGTGAATAAGTATGTGGATAACTCGTGTAATTTGGCACATTCCGAGGCGGCTGGCGCAGTTGTTGATTCGGCTCTACCAACGAACGCTGTCGCCTGATCATAGCTGGTTACGCGCCAAATATCCTCATGGTTATTGTAAATTTACGCCTTCTTGCTCGCAGTATGGGTATGAGGCGTATGGGAAGTATGGATTTGTACGCGGATCAGTGAAGACGGCTTGGCGGATTGTGCGGTGTAATCCTTGGAGCGCTGGTGGAGTGGATTTGCCGTAAGTGTTAAGAAATAGCGAGAATTTTTGTTTTTGTGTTCGCGCCCCGAAGAAGCGAGACTCGAGATGGGGCTACAGCAAAATGAGTTGCTACAACGCGCACAATCGCGTTGTTTGCTTTGTTGTCTACTGCTGAAGCACGGACCCAGACGTCGAACGTGTTGGGTGCACGTTCGGTGATTACTTCCTTGCTTGAGCCTGGGTGCGCGTGAACTGTGATGCGCTTAGCCTCGGAGCTTTTTGAGGAGCTCGATGTCGGCGACGACTTTGTCATATTCGGTTTCGAGGTACCAGTTGACGTGCTTGAGGCGTGGTTCGTTGAGGAGGGCGCGGAATCCTTCGGTGCCGATTTTGCCGTCGCCGATGTGTTCGTGGCGGTCTTTGTGTGAAGCGAGGTCGACCATGGAGTCGTTGCAGTGGCTGATCATGAATCTATCGAGGCCGATGGTCTTGTCGAACTGGTCGAGTGTTGCGGAGACAGCTGCTGCGTCGCGCAAGTCGTATCCAGATCCGAACGCGTGCTGGGTGTCGAAGCACACGCCGATGTTGTATGCCTTGAGCTTGGGGTGATGAATGATTTCAGCGATTTCTTCGAATGTGTCGCCGATGACTTCGCCTGATCCTGCGGAGATTTCGATGAGGAATCTTGTGGAGCCTGTGTAGCCGTCGAGTACGCGGTCGAGTCCTTCGATGACTTTTGGTAGTCCTTCGTCGTGACCGAGATCTTTGTATGAGCCGAGGTGGGTCATCACGTAGGCTGCCTTGATGAGTGAGCCGCGTTCGAGTTCTTCGCGCACGACAGTGGAGGATCCGAAGCGGATATTATTTTTCGCGGAAGCGAAGTTGATGAAGTATGGCGTGTGGATGGTCCACTCCTTCTGATTGTACTTCTCGCATTCGGCGAGGAATTGTTCGACGATTTCCGGCGAGAGGACGGGGACTGAGCCTCCTTGTGGGGAGCGACTGAAGATTTGGAACACTTCGCATCCGAATTCGTGCGCGCGCTGGGGCGCCTTCACAACGCCGCCTGCAGCTGAGACGTGACAACCGATGTATGACATATGGAGAGAGTATAGCGTGTGTTGGCAAAAATGGAACACCCGCGGCGATCGGAGTCGGCGCGGGTGTGGGTTAGGGGTGGCTGAGCGGTTGAGCGCTGGCAACAGTTCTGAAGAAGAATGTGATCACGCCGCCTTTGGCCAGGTCTGTGATGACTTCGCCTCCAGGCTCATCCCACTCCTCGCCGACGTCTGGTTCGATGAGATCGAGCAGGTTGTTCAGTCGGCGTTGAGGCCAGAGACTGACGACGTGTTGGTCGTGCTCTGGCGCTGCGAAAGAGACGGATTCGTACTCGAAGGTGAGGCCCTGCAGTGACAGCGTGTTGTCGATGATTTCCAGGAGGTTTTGTACTGTGCGCTTCAATGGGTATTCATTGTGACCCTCTCCAGGAACGAGAAAATCGCCCATGGTTGCGCCATCCCAGCATCGGTCGATCCACAGATGGAATTCTGTGGAGTCACTCTTGAGTTGGAGAGTGTACTGCTCCCCGGCACGGACGTTGAGGAAAAGCGTTTTTGAGGCACTCCCACCTTTTTCCTCGGAAGGCTCCGGCGTCTCCTTGGGCCAACAGCGTTGTGGATCCATCGGGATCGAGGCGTTGGTGCAGGCTGTGGTGAACAATACTTCGAGGTGTTCTGTCAGATGAACGCCGAGCGTGACGCCGAGAATATCTGTGGCAATCGCGACGAGGTGATTCATGGTTTTGCATTGAACGGAGGCTTCTTGTGTCCTCGAGATGTACGCTCGGAGTACGTGGCGCGGACACTGCACGAGTTCGCCGAGCCGTTCGGGGTAGGGCATGTTGTCGAGGAATTGCGACTGGTAGAGTCGCCATTCCACAGCCGTGAGCCAGGGGAAGAGGACCTCAGTGCGGAAGAGCATAGATCGCTGCTCTTCGCGGGTGAGACAAGATAGATGCGTACGGGGCATGAGCTTCTCCTATGTCGTTTGGTTGTGAAGGTGCAAAACGGCTGGCATGTCAGCAGCCGTTTTGCGTGTTTGCGTCCACTACAACACCTCGGGAGTCCGATTATTGACATGCAGTGGTATCGCAGTACTAGCATCCCATTTCAACACATATTCTGACATACACAACCCGACATTCGTAGATAGAGTTGCTAAATTTATTCTAAAATGATATAAAAAATCCGTCGAACTATTTTCCACAACAGATATGATTTCACCGCAGGTTTTCGAGGAAATGGGATTTACGGAGAAGGAAACGAAGGTGTATTTGGCGCTTTTGGCTGCGGACACGGCCACTCCGGCACAGGTGTCGGCTACTACGCGGCTTAATCGCACGAGTTGCTATGACATTCTCACGGCGCTCGTGCGTAAGGGGTTGGTAACGAAATTCAAGAAGCGAGGGAAGCAATTTTTCCATGCGTCTGATCCACGGTCGCTGTTGTCGTATTTGGAAAATGAAAAGCGTGAGGTGCAGAACAAGATTGCACGGCAGGAGGAGAAGGTGCGCGAGATGCTGCCTGAATTGGCGTCGCTATTGCAGCTGCGTCGACCAGAAAAACCGAAGATGGAATTTTTTGAAGGTGAGAAGGGAATGCGTGAGGCGTATGAGGATACGCTCAACGCGAAGGATGTATATCACGCGTATGCGAATTTCGAGACGATGCACGAGGCGTTGCCGAATTTTTTTCCAGAATATTATGCGCGGCGCGTGAAGGCGGGGATTCTGGGTCGTGGTATTTTTCCGCGCAATGCTGAGAACTTGAAACAATTTTCGCACAACAAGCAGGAGATGCGCGAGGCGATGGTGTTGCCAGACGTTGCAGATCAATTCACGCCTGAAATCATTATTTATAATGATACTGTGCTCATTGTATCGTGGCGCGAGCAGTATGCGATTCGCATAGTGTCGCGCGAACTTGCGCAGTGTCAGCGTGTTATTTTTGGTCAGCTGTGGAAGTATTTGGCGCAGGATCCGAAGGCTCGGATTTAGAACGTTGTTGCTTGTTCCCAGGCGTGATCGAAAAGTGTTTTCATTGTCTCAGCGATTGTTGCATCTTCGATGACGATTACAAAAAGATTGTGTTCGTTGATGCGGAAGAACGCGACCGTGTTGCCGAAGATTGCGGAGTCATTTTTGATTACTCCATGTGCGAAAACTCGCGAGGTGTAGGTTTTGCCTGCAATGGCTGCGAATCGTTTTGATGCGCGTTTGGTTTCTGGAGTATTCGCAATCAGCTCACGTGTACGAATTTGCTGTTCCGCAATGCCAGCTGCAATGTCGTTAACAGATTTGGGAAAGAGTGATTCTGTTGCAGCGAGGTCGGAGATGAAGCGAATGCTGTTGGCGTGTTGTAGTTGTGCATAGATTTCCTTGAGTCCAACTTCGCCTTCAAAAATTCGAACAGTTGGACGTGCGCCACCAGTTGCGTGGAGTTGCTGGAGTTCGGGGAGAATCGTGTTGATGTGCGTAAGCGCAGTCTCGGCGCGTTTTTTGAGTTGCTGCGGATCGCACGCACGATAAAAATCCTTTTTGCCAATGCGGATGCGCTCGAGAAGATTTTCTCGAAGTAGTTCTTCAATGTGGAGATAGGCGGTCGGACGCTTGATCCCAGCTTTAGTAGCGATTTGTTGGACGCTGGCAGTGCCCAGAGACAAGGCGGTGAGGTAGATGGATGTGGCTTTGTCACCAACACCGATAGGAGAGAGGTCTGGGGTTTGCATACCAACAAAGTATACGACATTGGACTATTTTTGTCAATGATTCTGACAAAAATAGCACTTTGAATTGCTTACCTTTGTCTAAATATAGATATTTGTGATTTTTTGGACTATATTTCCGTTGTTAAAAAGTGTGATTATGTCATACTGTGCAACGGAACGACAACCAAACGACAAGGAGAACAACATGAGCATGAGCAGGACGCGTAAAGAGTTGATCAGCAGGTTGCTAATTGATGACGGCGGCCCGGAGATGGAGGATCTCGGTCTGTGTCTGAACGAGAACTGCCCGGAGCATCGTGGAGGTCGTGTGCCTCACTATCTCGTGGTGAGGCTCGCCTACGCCGTTGGACAAATCGGGGCGCATCTCTACTATCGCAAATTCCTCGGTGTGAATGATGAGTCCAGGCCGACCGCGCTCAGGGAGTTCATTAGGCGCGACGGGGAGTTCGCTGGTCCGTGTGGTGGGATCAACGTGCTGCTTGATGAATTGGAGGAGTACCTCAACGAGACTGACATGGTTGCTCGTGGCTACAAAAGAGGATAAACACGGACAGCGCTGACCATAACGGACGGCGCTGTTCAAACCTTCTTACGGGGTATGTTTTTGGAGAACCAAGATGGTTCGTCGAAAATAAATCCTATAATGAGTGTATGAAAAAAATTGCTGTGATTATTGCGGCTCTCGTGGTCGTTGTCGGCTTGGGTGTGTGGTTTGCGAAAGACAACACCGCAGCACAACCGTTACGCATCGGTCTCAATCCTTGGATCGGCAACGGTATCTTTAACGTTGCGCAGGAAAAAGGAATCTACGAGGCAAACGGCCTCAAGGTCGTGCACACTAACTACGATGACGGCGCAGTGGGCAAGCAATTGTTCGCGAGCGGCAAGATTGATGTGCTTGTGCTCACGTCTGAGACAGTTGCGACTTTGCATGATGCGGGTGTGAAAGTAAAAGTTGTTGGTTCATATGATGCGAGCCTCGGTGCTGATGGCATCATTGCTGCAGAAGGAATCAACTCACTCGCGGATTTGCGCGGGAAAAAGGTTGCGTATGAAGAAGGTTCTCCGTCACATTTTTTCCTTGCACTGATGCTCGAGAAGCAGGGAATGAGTACGAAGGACGTGCAGACGGTGAATATGATTGCGTCTGATGCTGGTGCTGCATTTGTTGCTGGAAAAGTGGACGCTGCTGTGACGTGGGAGCCATGGCTTTCGAAGGCGAGTGAGCGCAAGGGTGGTCATGTTATTGCGAGTACGAAGACATCACCGATTCTCGACATCGTGATTGTCCGCGAAGAAGTGCTCCAGGAGCGTCGTGCAGAGATTGTCGCGTTGATGCGTTCGATTTTTGCAACACGTGAATACATCATTACTAATCCAGATGAGAGCTATGCTGTCATCGCAAAAGGTCTCGCAATCTCGGAACAGGATGTTCGCGATCAAATTCCAACGTTCCGTTGGATGTCATTGCAGGACAATGCCGAAGTGCTTACCAAAGGTGAATACTCAGCAGTGAATCTCTTGGACAAGGCGAGTACGCTCTGGTTCGATCTCGGTCTCACGAAGACGAGACTCGACGCGAAGTCTATTGTTGACACCTCCATTATCGAAGAACTTCTCTAAATCATCGACGAAAGGAGCAGTATGCGTACAAAAATCTTAACCACCACCGCGCTGCTCCTTTTTGTTGCGACGTGGGCGATTGTATCGTGGAGCTCTGTGGTATCGCCGCTCTTCCTGCCTGGGCCAATGCTTGTCGCTCAGGCACTCGTATCTTTGTTCATGAACGACGCATTGCTCATGGATATTGCGGCGAGTGTGGGACGTGTGGCGTTGGGGTTTGTATTGTCTGTGGTCATCGCGCTTCCGGTTGGTGTGGCGCTGGGTGCATCGCGCACATGCGCTGCACTCATCGAACCATTGTTGTCTGGCTTGCGGTATGTTCCACCTGTGGTGTTCATTCCACTTGCGATCGTGTGGTTCGGTGTTGGTGAGCTCGAAAAGATCGTAATTATTTTCATTGCCACTGCGCCATATCTCACCGTGCTCATTGCAGATACGATCGGTAATCAGCGTCGTGTGTTGTCTAGTGTTGCGCGCACGTTGGGTGCGAGTCGGATACAGGTCATTTCGCGCGTCGCATTGCCTGGAGCACTACCAGCAATTTGGGATGCGAGTCGCATCATGATCGGTTCATCATGGACCTTCGTGACAGCGGCAGAAATGGTTGGTGCGTCGGTAGGACTTGGTTCTGTGATCATTGCATCACAGCGATTCCTGCGCACGGATCAAATCTTCGCGGTCATTATTGTGATTGGTGTTCTCGGGTTGTTCACTGATGCTGCGTTTCGTTGGTCGTATCGCGCGCTTTTCCCTTGGTCAGAGAAATCACATGCTTAGTCTCACATCAATTACAAAAACCCAATTGCACGGTGGCAAACGTGTCGACGTAATCCATGATTTTTCGCTCACCATTGCTGAGGGAAAGTTCGTAGCGATTGTCGGGCCAAGCGGTTGCGGCAAATCAACGCTCTTGCGAATCATCGCAGGGCTTGATCAGGAATACACAGGTACTGTGGTGGTTGGAGGAGAGTCCGTCACCGGCCCAGATGTATCGCGGGGCATGGTGTTCCAGGAGAATACATTGTTCCCGTGGCTCACAGTGTACGAGAACATTGCATTTGGTTTGCGGTTGCAGAACATGGACGACGCAGTGATTGCCGAGCGTGTGGCGACATATCTCGAGCGCACGCATCTCACGGCTTTTGCATCGTATTATCCGAATGCACTTTCTGGAGGGATGCAACAGCGTGTTGCGTTAGCTCGTGCACTTGTGACTGAGCCACGCGTGCTGCTTATGGATGAACCGTTTGGTGCACTCGATAGTCAAACGCGTTCCCAGATGCAGGAGTTCCTTGCGGAGCTGTGCGATGATCTGCGCATGACTATTGTCTTCGTAACGCATGATGTCGGCGAGGCAGTGTTCCTCGCAGATGAAGTACTCGTATTGAGTCCGCAGCCAGCAAAAATCGCGGCGCGATTTGATGTACCATTTGCACGTCCGCGTCGGCATGCGCTCAAGCAATCTGATGTGTTCTTCGCACTCGAACGTTCGGTTACTCTTGCTCTAGACAACGCGTAGACAATAACAAAATCAGCCACAGCGGGCTGATTTTGTTATTGAGCTTACTTGATGAGCTTCTCTTTGAGCTCGCGCAATGCCTTGCGGTTGCGCAGCATGCCAGCGAGTGACTCGCGCGTGTCGATGGTGTCGAGTTGGCGCAAGACTTCTGGATCCTTCTTGTAGTGCTCCTTCATTGAATCAATTTCCTTCTGCACTTCTTCTGGGGAGACCTCGATCTTTTCGCGTTCGATATATGCCCGAAGTGCGAGCGTAGACTTCACGCGCTTCTCTGCTTGCTCTGCGTAGCCTGCGCCGAATTCTTCTGGTGTCTTGCCTACAGATGCGAGGTAGTCCTCCATCGTGAGTCCTTGTGATTCTACACGCTGAGTGAGCTCGCCGTAGATGCGGCGCTTCTCTGCGTCGAGAAGTACTTCTGGGATGTCTTCAAATGTTGACTTCGAGATGATCTGCTCGAGAAGTTCTGCTTCCTGGCGCTCTTCTTCTTTCTGCGTTGCTTCGTTTTGCAAGTTGGTCTTGAGAAGCTCGAGCAATTTCTCCATCGACTCCTGACCAAATCCCTTAGCGAATTCTTCGTTCAATTCAGGGAACTGGCGCTCAAATACATCCTTCACTTTCACGGAGAACTGCACGTCCTTGCCTGCGAGATGCTTCTGGTAGTGTTCCTTGGGGAAGGTGAGTGTGAATTTCTTCTCGTCATCCTTCTTGAGACCGAGCAATTCTGCTGGGAGTCCTGGTACGTAATAATCTTCGCTCAAGTATACGCCGTGATCCTTGGTCTGGCCGCCTTCGACTGGAACATTGTCTACAGAGAGATCCATGTCTACAACAACCTTGTCTTCTTTGCCTGCTGGACCGGACTTCGCTACTTCGTTGCCGCGCATTTTGCGCAGCGACTCCATGGTTTCGTCGACTTGTTTGTCTTCAACGGTTACATCTTTCTTCGCAACACTGATCTTCGAGAAGTCAGGGAGTTCTACCTTTGGGAGCACGGAGACTGTTGCAGTGAATTCGCAGTCATTGCCTGGGGCTAGCTTCTTCACATTCACTTGTGGCATGCCAATGGTGTTGAGACTCTTCTCCTTCACAGCAGCGTAGTAGCTGCTTTGTACTGCGCGCTCGAGGGCAGCTTCGTAGATTGCCATTTCGCCTACCTCGGCCTTTACCTTCTCGTACGGCGCGTGACCGCGGCGGAAGCCCTTGATATCGCGGTGCTCAGAAATGTGACGCGCAGCGCGCTCAACGTGTGGGCGCATTTCAGCGTCAGAGAGCACGACGGTGATTTCAATTTGCGACTTTTGGAGATTTTTGACCTCAATTTGCATAGCTTTCCGTGAATAGATAACGCGGTTAGTGTAGAGAAAATGGGGAGATGTGTCAACGCCCGCAGGGGCTCATTGGAGTGCGTGCGCAGTGAGGAACCTAGAACATTTTTGATTAGTTAAATTCGCGTTTTCCTTCGCTTCTGTATTATACTTTTCCTACAAAATGCCGAAACAAGAAATATGCAACAATCAACGCTGATAGCAAATCAGGTCATTGGACATTGTATGAGCGTTTTTCAAGGTGAAGAAAAACGACAGTTTGTTGAAATGATGACCAAAGATCCTGCGGCTGCAAAAGTACTTGTTGACTTCTTCGTGAGAAGGTTCACGGCAATCGAATCAAATGATGTCGAAGAGGTGCAGAAAATCTTGCAAGAAGAACGAGATATTGTTACTTCGCTAATGCAAAAATAGTATGAGACAGCACCCTGAATCAGCCCACCTCCCTCGTATAGATCGCGAGTCTGCGGCTGAGCAAATAAAGCATCTCTTAGCAGAGCAACAGAGCTGGGCGCAAAGTCTGAAAGAGTTTGTCGTTCGTCGAGAGCGAGAATGGCACCCGAACACAGAAGTGCGGATGATTTTTGCCACTGCGGTATTCAGTATTGCGTATGTTGGCTCTTTGCTTTGGTTCAAGACGGACAGTGTAGATCAGGCGCCAGTAGTAGCAGCGGGGGCTGTCAAGTCAATCGATGGTGGTGTGCTTGATGGCACGTACAGCGTCTGGACAACCGAAGGGTCAGATGATTCACCAGAACGTGAGACAGTATCTGAAACTGCATCGGAAATGGCTGAGGGTGTTCGGGATGTTGAAATCTATTTTGGGGTTAAGCCTGGAGACATGGTGAAGGGGTTGTGCGCGGTGCCATCAGCAGACGAAAACGCATGGGTGAATATGGCTGGAGTTGATGTTGGGTTTGTCTATTTTTCCATTGCTAATGCGTATGATCCAAAACACACCGCACTTGATAATATTGTGACAGGGCGTCATGAGGCATTGCACAAGGCGGGAGAGTTTTTTGGTAAGGTTGATCAATCTCCCGAGTGGCAGAGGTTTTGGGAGCAAAGTAGTCATAGAGGGCATGAGCGATTTTCACACGCTGAGATAAATGTGTTTGGGAGACATGAGGGAGACATGGGTGAACCCAATGTGAATGAAGGTAATCACTATTGGCCATTCACAGCCGTTGGTGGGCATGCGTGGGAGAATCAAGTGGAGTTATTTGCGAGTTTCATGAACACAGTAATGGATGAAGATTGGGAGACAAAAATGCATGATATTAATGTGGACGCACAGTATTTGCATTGGCAACTTGAGGGTTTGATGGTGTTGCGTTCGTTGTTTGAGACACAACGTGAGTATCAAATTCCAGCGGACGCTCCTCTGCATGAGTCGTTCAATCAAAAAATTGTATTTCTTCAGACGTTGGTTGAGACACGGGAATCGATCTCAACGTCAGTGTCCGTAGGAGAAGCTGTGGCGCATCATGGTGCACAAAAAGCAGCGCTCAGTGTTTTGCCAGCCCATGAAGAGCTCGAGGATGCAGAGTCTATGGAAGAGGTGGCGCAAGGTTCAGTAGCAAAGGCAGCTCGGGATCTTTTTGGTAAGTAATGCATAATTAAAAAGCGACGTGCCATGAGGCACGTCGCTTTTTGTGTACAAGTATCTGATCTTACACCAGCATCCCTACAATGAGGAGTGCAACGATGTTGAGAATCTTGATCATTGGGTTGATCGCAGGACCTGCAGTGTCCTTGTATGGGTCACCAACAGTGTCACCGGTAACTGCTGCTTGGTGAGCAATAGAACCCTTGCCGCCGTAGTTGCCCTGTTCGATGAACTTCTTGGCATTGTCCCAAGCACCACCACCAGAGGTCATGGAGATTGCGACGAAGAGGCCAGTCACGATCGAGCCAACGAGCAATCCACCGAGTGCTTCAGGTCCGAGCAAGAAGCCAACGAGAATTGGAACTACTACTGGGATAAGTGCTGGCACAACCATTTCAGAGATTGCACCCTTGGTAACGATGTCTACAGTGCGTGCGTAGTCTGGCTTGGTTTTGCCTTCCATGATTCCTGCGATTTCGCGGAACTGGCGGCGAACTTCCTCTACTACCTTACCTGCAACCTTGCCCACTGCCTGCATTGCGTATGCTGCGAAGAGGTATGGGAGAAGACCACCGAGGAAGAGACCAACGAGTACGTATGGGTTGCCGAGCTCGAAGAACAATTCATGACCGAGGTTAGCGAACTCCTGTGTGTAAGCTGCGAAGAGTACGATCGAAGCAAGACCAGCAGAAGCGATTGCGTATCCCTTGGTCACAGCCTTGGTCGTGTTACCAACTGCGTCGAGTGGATCAGTAACAGCGCGAACTGATTCATCGAGTTCTGCCATTTCAGCAATACCACCTGCGTTGTCTGTGATAGGACCGTACGCGTCGATGGCGATGACGATACCTGCCATGGAGAGCATCGACATTGCAGCAATTGCTACACCGTAAATCCCTTCGAGCTCGTATGCGCCGAGAATGCCGGCTGCGATAACGATTACAGGGAGTGCTGTTGCTTTCATCGAAACTGCGAGACCGGTGATTACGTTCGTACCGTGGCCAGTTTCACTTGCCTTGGCAATCGAGCGTACTGGTTCGTACTTTGTAGAGGTGTAGTACTCAGTAATCACTACCATGAGTGCAGTCACGATCAATCCGATGAACGCAGCACCATACATGGTGTTGGTGCTATTTGGGAAGAAGTGCTGTGTTGCTGGGTAGAAGAGAATCGCTGCAAGGAGACCAGACACAGCAAGACCCTTGTAAAGCGCATTCATAATGTTCTTCGTAGCGCCGAGCTTGAAGAAGAACGTTCCAACAATGGATGTGAGAATCGAGATAGCGCCGAGGAACAATGGGAAGACAATTGCTGCTTCGCCACCTGCCTTGAACACAATCGAAGCGAGAAGCATTGCAGACACACAGGTCACTGCGTACGTCTCGAACAAATCTGCTGCCATACCTGCGCAATCGCCCACGTTGTCTCCAACGTTGTCAGCAATTACTGCTGGGTTGCGTGGATCATCTTCAGGAATCCCTTTTTCGACTTTGCCTACGAGGTCTGCACCTACGTCTGCTGCCTTGGTGTAGATACCACCACCCAAACGTGCGAACACGGAGATGAGTGATCCTCCGAATCCAAGACCGATAAGTGCGGTTGTGTCACGTGTGATCCAGTAGAAGACCGTCACACCAAGAAGTGCGAGACCTACTACAAGCAAACCAGTCACTGAGCCGCCTTTGATCGCGACATCAAGTGCCTGCTGCATGCCGGACTTCGCTGCTTCGGTGGTGCGGACGTTGGCGCGTACCGAAACGATCATGCCAATCACACCTGCAATAGCAGAGAGGACTGCACCGACGAGGAAACCGATCGCTACTCCCCAGCCGAGAGAGCTGATTCCAACAAGAATAAAAATAACAAGACCAATCCATGCGACTGTCTTGTATTGGCGAACCATGTAGGCGTTAGCGCCTTCTTGGATCGCACGTGCGATCGCCATCATTTTTTCGCTACCAGCGGGGCGCTGCATGACCCAGCGAGCGAGCCAGAGGCCATACGCAATAGCGACAAGGGAAGCGACGAGCGCTGCCCACAGATACATCGAGACGTCTTGCATAATATAGGACTGAGTAAACACATTAAAAACTAGCGTTACTGTAAGGCAAATCGGAGGAAACGTCAATAAATGACGAACCCCGCTTCGATTACTCGTTGCGGGGCTCTGTTCGTTGGTAGCATTACAGCATATCTCTACGGCTGACGGCTTGTTGCCGGGCCGTGGTGGGGAAGAGCGGGGTAGCTCGTCAGTAGGGCGAGCTAATGCTCTTGATATCTGCCTCGACGAGCATCATGGATGCGTCGTCGCGGTCGGGCTCGATGCGGAGAGCGAACTTGCGATCGAGGTTGGCCTTGCATCTCAAGGCTAACCCAATGAGTTGCCTGCTCATCGCGTTGGCGTACCCGAAGTTCTCGAGGTAGCTCACGTCTCGCAAGAGAGGAACGTAGAATCGGCGGCAGTGTCCGCTCATGGTTGCAATCGGTGCGGTGTCCCGCTGGCCGAATTGCAGCATGGTTTCGTACACGCCTAGCGCACGTGGCTCGTGCAGAAGCAACGAAAGTGCGAACTCGCACGAATCCGTGTCCTCCACGAATGACCAATTGGTGTCGTTGGGCCGTTGGTCACACGGATCCAACCAGAGTACCACCGGACCAGCGCCGGCAGGAGCGTCCTGCCATTGCGAACCAGTGTCGACAGCGGGTGTAGTGCGGGCCTTGGGAACCTTGACTGGCTGGCTCTTGGGCGCAGCGATCTCTCCCATCTCGCTCCACTTCGCCACGCAGTACGCCAGAAAGATGCCAAAGATCGCGAGGCCGATGGTCAATCCCGCCGACGGGGACTGGAATTCACGGCGACTATGGTGCTGACGCATTTCGGGGTAATGCACGTCTACCTCTTGTTGTGGGCGCGGTGGTTGTTTGATCCGCCCCGGAACCGCTCCTTATACGGCTTCGGGATGGACCAACAGACGCCACAATATCCCATAGTGTACCACAAATGTCAAGTTGTGACTGGTCACATGGGCTGCTTTGCGCTATAGTGGGTGGAGCTTTATATGAAGAGATTCATATACAAGCTCCATCTAGAGTTCCTCAAACTACTGGTTCAAACAAAGCGTTTTTCTGTAGCAGTGGGGCGCTGGAGCTGGGGAAGGGTGCGGGAGTACACCCGAGCAATAGCTCGTGTGTTGCTTTTTGGTGTGTACAAATCCTACGTCTCTTGGCGCATGCGTCTGGAGAATAATTTGGAGACCACGCAAGAGCGTGTCTATCTCGTAACGAGCCACAAACTTTTTATCATGGGACTGGCGACTGTGGGCGTGTTGCTCATTGGTCTTCCGCATATGCGGTTCATTGCGCCACCTGCGTATGGTGCAGGGTCCACGAGTCTCTTGCTCGCGATTGTCGGGCCAAGTGACGAAGAATCTGAGTACGAAGAAGAAACCGCAGATGCGTATGGCAACACGCAGCCGGTTGAGTATGGATATGGAGCGCAGCCAGACGACGCGCATCTCCCATCCGATGAGAATGGTATCGACTATGATCTTGGATACGACAGCGCGAGTGTGTATGCGCCGATCGTAGCCCCAGGAGGTAGTATCACCATTCCAAGTGGGCCTGTTGCAACGTCACCAACCACATCAACAAACGCATACGAGATCAAGAAGTACTCGGTGCAAAGTGGCGATACTATTTCGACCATCGCAAAGAAGTTCGGCGTGAGTCAGCAGACAATTCTGTCGGAGAATTCGCTGACATCGCGTTCTACGTTGCGCGTCGGACAAGTACTCACTATTTTGCCAGTGGACGGTGTGGTGCACACGGTGAAGCGTGGCGATACACTTGCAGCCATTGCGCGTCAGTACGGCCTCAAGGCAACGGATGAGTTGCAGCGCGTGAACCAACTCAATAGCAGAAGCACACTCTCTATCGGTCAGACGTTGGTCGTTCCGGGAGGGGTGCGTACTGTTGCGGTTGCAAAGCCACCTGCGTCCACGGGGTCAACAAGTGGATCAGCAACAAAGTTGCCTCCTGCTGCAACAGGAACATATGTTCCAAAGAATTCCGGTGAAGACCACACGGATGAATATTATGGTCCAGCGAAATTCCGCAATCAGGCAAAGCCTGCACCAAGTCCAAATGCCAATGCTGCTGGGATGATTTGGCCAACCACAAGCAAACGCATCAACCAGTATTACAGTGGTCGTCACACTGGTCTTGATGTGCATGGATATTACGACAGCCCACTCTACGCATCAGACGATGGTGTGGTGAAGATTGCTAACTGGCGAACGAATGGATATGGATTTGGCGCTGACATTGATCATGAGAACGGTATTGTGACGCGATACGGTCACGCGAGCCGACTCTTCGTGCACATTGGTCAACGCGTGAAGAAGGGTGATGTTATTGGATTCATCGGAACAACAGGTCGCTCAACAGGTCCGCACTTGCACTTCGAAGTTATTGTTCGCGGACAGAAGGTGAACCCGTTCACGTACACTCGCTAGGGCATTCGTAGCCTGATGGCTTCGAGCATGTGATCAGCGGTGATGTGCTCAGAGGCTGCGAGATCTGCGATGGTTCGCGCGACGCGCATAATGCGATAGTGCGTGCGTAGTGAAAGATGGAATGTGTCGGTTGCACGATCGAGGAGTGATTGCGCTTCTGCTGTCGTTGTTGACGCGTCGTGTGCTCGTGCGACGCGAAATGCACGTGCGGCACAAACGCGTTCGCGAATGACTGCAGTTGATTCTGTCGCCACTGCACGATCTGCTGTCGACACGCGCGCGACACGAATATGCATATCGAACCGGTCTAGTAATGGGCCGGAGATTTTTTTCTGGTAGCGATCGATGGCTGCGGCTGAGCAAGAACACGAGTTGGACGGATCATCGGCGTTGCCGCACGGACATGGATTCTGTGCAGCGATGACCATACATGCTGTTGGGTATGTGTGTGCTGCGTGTGCACGTGCAATGGTGATGGTTCCTTCTTCCATTGGTTGGCGTAATACTTCGAGCACGTCTCGGTCGAACTCGGGAAGCTCGTCGAGGAAGAGGATACCGCGATGTGCGAGTGAGAGTTCTCCAGGGATCATGCGACGACCGCCGCCCAGGAGTGCTGAAGCTGATGCGCTGTGATGTGGTGCGCGAAACGGTCGGGAGGTAACAAGCGGAGTCTCTTGCGACGTGCGCCCAGCAAGTGCATGGAGCTGTGTGACCTCGAGCATCTCCTCGTGCGTGAGTGGTGGGAGAATTCCTGCAGTTGCATGAGCAAGTGTGGTCTTGCCAGTGCCTGGTGGGCCACTCATAAAAATATTGTGATGTCCTGCTGCGGCGATTTCGAGTGCGCGTTTGCATGTGTGCTGACCGTGGATGGCAGCGAAATCGACGATAATCGCCGGATTGGGTGGGGTGAATGGTGTCGGGGTCACTGGTGTGATTGCGCGTGTGCCAGCGAGATGGCTCATGAGTTGCGCGAGTCCTGTTACGGGAATAACGCACATATCTGGAACAAGCGCAGCTTCAACACGATTGGCCGCGGGGATATACGCAGTCCGTATTCCTTGCGATCTTGCACCAAGAAGCGCGGGCAAGAGTCCTTCGGTGTACCGCGTTGATCCGTCGAGCGCTAGTTCGCCTAGAAAAATCGCGTCTTCGTGGTTGGCGTACGCAATTCCCATCGCAGGGAGCAGTATGCTGACGGCAATTGGTAGATCGTAGAGTGGTCCTTCCTTGCGAATGGCAGCTGGCGCCAGGTTCACAGTGATTCGATAGGTTGATGGGAAGGGGAGATCGGCGTTTTTGCATGCAGATTTGATGCGTTCTTTGGCCTCCTGGACGCCAGTGTCTGGAAGTCCGACAATCATGAAGCCTGGAAATCCTCCTCGGAGGTCGGTTTCGACTGTAATTTTAGTGACAACGAGACCTGTGTGTGCTACGGTGGTGGTTCGAGATATCATAGGTGGGTGGGCTCTTGCGCCCTTAAAAATAGTGTGGTAGTGTACAGCAACAGTAAGGATTTTGGCTATACATATATGCAGACATACGAAGTTTTGGTAGTGCTTCCTGGAACACTTACAGCGGAAGAAGTACAGACCAAGCAGAACGAAATCACAAAGCTTTGCACCGAACACGGGGCTGAGCATGTTCATGTCAATGACATGGGCAAGCACCGCCTCGCGTACGAAATTCAGAAGGCGCGCTTCGGTTGGTTCACACATATTGTGTTGCAGCTGGAGAAAACGCATGTGAAGGAAGTACAGATGGTATTGCAGCGCTCTTCGGGCTTGTTGCGCTTCGCAATTCGCTCGGTTGCGCCAGAGACCAAGCGCGAGTTCTCGTTCTTTACTGGATTGTTCTCCGAGACTGGAGACAAGCGCACCGCAGCACCAGGAACGACCACAACCTTCACACAGAAGGTAGAAGCAGCTCCAGCACCGGTGAACATGGAAGAATTGGACAAGAAACTTGAAGATATCATCAAAGGCGAGACGGTGAACGAAAAACTTTAATTTCGATTCATATGGATCTCAACAAGGTCATGCTCCTCGGACGCCTTACCCGCGACCCTGAGGTGCGGACGACCACCGGAGGAACAATGGTTGCCAATCTCGCGATTGCTACCAACTCGTTCTATAAGGATAGTGCAGGACAAAAGACCGAGAAAGTCGAGTACCACGACATCGTAGTCTGGAGCAAATTGGCTGAAATTGCACAGCAATTCCTGTCCAAGGGGCGCCGAGTGTTCGTGGAAGGCAGATTGCAGACACGAGACTGGACCGGAACCGATGGTGTGCGCAAGTTCAAGACAGAAGTCGTGGCAGAGAACTTGATCATGCTTGACGGACCTAAGGGAAATGAGGCAGGATATAGCGCAGCAGGGAATTCCGGCGCGCCACGAGCAGCAGGTCAACCACCACGTCCGACTAGCGCTGCAGCCGCCGCTCCCGTAGACGAAGAAGAAATTCGCGTTGAAGATATCCCATTCTAAAAGCCGCTATGCCAAAGCAAAAGACGACAAAACAAAAGATGTGCTACTTCTGCGTGAACAACAACACCGCAGTTGATTACACTGCGACCAACACACTTCGTCGGTTTCTTTCTTCATACATGAAGATCGCCCCACGTCGCCGTTCTGGTCTCTGTGCACTTCACCAGCGCAAAGTTGCAACCGCAGTAAAGCAAGCTCGTCAGATGTCGATTTTGCCTTACATGCCGCAATAAGAAGCGGACGCTCCTCTCGAATACATAAAACAAAACACCGCGTCTAACGCGGTGTTTTGTTTTGGTTGAGGAGAGATCTTAGATCTCGTCCTCTGCTGGAACTTCGTCGTCTTCAGGTGCGGCTGCAAACCGATTAACGCTGTCGGTTTCGTCGCCTTTGACCTTGTCGAGAATCTTTTCGCGGATTTCTTGGATGATCAATGGGTTCTCATTGAGGAATTGCTTTGCCTTTTCGCGTCCAATGCCGAGCTTGGTTTCGCCATAGGCATAGCCGTTGCCGAGCTTGGTGATCACCTTGTATGCAGTACCTGTGTCGAGCAAGTCACCAGAGATAGAGATACCTTCGTTGTACATGATGTCGAACTCAGTTGTGCGAAATGGCGCAGCAACTTTGTTCTTCACGATTTTTGCCTTCACTCGGTTACCGATGATCTTCTCACCCTGCTTGATCTGAGCGCTGCGGCGGACTTCGATACGCTGGGAAGCGTAGAACTTGAGCGCTGTACCACCAGTAGTGGTCTCAGGGTTGCCGTAGAATACGCCGATCTTGAGACGAGTCTGGTTGATGAAGACGCAGATTGTCTTGCTTTTGTTCACAATGCCGGCGAGTTTGCGAAGTGCTTGTGACATGAGACGCGCTTGGAGACCCACGTGTTGGTCACCCATGTCTCCTTCGATCTCGGCCTTCGGAACCAGAGCAGCCACTGAGTCCACCACAATGACGTCTACGGCGTTAGAACGTACAAGTGTCTCTACGATATCAAGTGCTTGTTCACCGGTGTCAGGCTGCGAAATGAGCAACTGATCTACATTCACACCGATCCGACGAGCGTAGTCGGGGTCGAGTGCGTGTTCTGCGTCTACAAATGCTGCAATACCGCCGAGCTTTTGCACTTCTGCAACGATGTGTTGCGCGAGCGTTGTCTTACCCGAGGCTTCTGGCCCGTAGATTTCGACAATACGACCGCGTGGGACGCCACCGACTCCCAGTGCGATGTCGAGCGAAAGGCATCCTGTCGAAACTGATTCAACTTCCGAATGCTTTGCCTCGCCAAATCGCATAATTGCACCGTCGCCAAATCGTTCTTTGATCTGTTCGATTGCGAGTTCGGCTGCTTTGTTCTTTTCATTCACTTCATTCTTTGCCATACAGCTGGAAACTAATAATGAGGGCGCCAAAATCCCCCTTACACTTCGGCGCTCCTTTCATTGTAGTCCCAGTCACTGCGCAGGTGCAAGCACGATGGGTGTGGATGTAGCTGCGGAAGGTTGCGCTTCACTATCTGGTTGAGGAAGGAACACTGTCATACGCTCGGTAGTTGAGCCACCGAACTTCTTTTTTGCCTGAATGATGAGCGTGTTCATACCGGTTCGCAGAGGGACTTCCTGGCGGAAATCACCGCGCGATCCAGCAAGAACAGTGATGCCATTAATCTCGATCGTAGCCATTTTGTCTGTGAGTCCAGAAATTGTCACGCGTGATTCCTCCACAGTAGATCCTGATTCTGGAGAGAGGATCGTAAGTGATGGTGGGCGAACCAATGCGTACAATTGAAATCCAAGGTATCCAACGATGAGTACGCTGCAAGTAATCAACGAAGCGAAGCGCAATGAGAATCCAGGGGCCTTGTGCCCTGTTGCGCGTTCCTTCCACTGCGAACCAGGAGTCGTATCAATGATCAAATCAATATCGGTGTCGTACTCGCTTGGATCTGCGTGCAATACTGCGAGAACTTTTTGGACAATGGCGCGTCGATACATTCCTTCGGGAAGGCGATCGTATTCACACGCCTCAAGCGCGCGCAAATGATGGAGCGGAACGTGTGTTGCCCGCGCCAATTCTTCTAATGTAAATCGAGATTCCTTGCGAAGTGCCTGAATGCGGATGCACAAGGCGCCCTCACGCGGAAGTTGCTTCTTTTGAAGCGTCGTCATACGGTGGTTCGTCGTCTGGGTCTGATGCGTCGTCTTCCTCAACTTCGTCGTCCATTGCTTCGAATGCATCTGGCTCTTGTGCAAGTGGTGTGTGCATGCCAGACGTCGGAATCGAATCAAGTGAAGCATCAGTAGCGTCCATTGTAGCAAGTTCCTTCGCACTGATCAAAATTTCACGCGGTTTTGCTCCGTCGCCTGGACCAATGATGTTGGCATCTTGGAGTTCATCGAGTACGCGTGCTGCGCGCGCATATCCGAGTTTGAGCCTGCGCTGGAGAAGGGAAGCCGAAGCCTTGCCCTCGCGCACCACGATCTCTCTTGCTTCGTCGAAGAGTGGATCGCGATCATTATCAGGTGCACCAAAAATTGTTGATCCGTTGCTGCTGCTTGGACCTTTTTCTGCGATGCTCAGGTCGTATTGTGGTGGTTCGTCTTCCTTGATGTAGTTTGCAACTGCTTTGAGTTCGTTGTCACTGATGTAGGCACCTTGGAGACGCTTTGGTTTGCCGAGGTTGGGGCTGAGGAACAACATGTCACCACGACCGAGCAATTTCTCTGCGCCAGACATATCGAGGATCGTGCGCGAATCAACCAGTGACGCTACGGAGAATGCAACGCGTCCTGGAATGTTGGCTTTGATGAGCCCTGTGATAACGTCGACACTTGGTCGCTGTGTTGCGAGAATGAGGTGGATACCGACGGCGCGTGCCATTTGTGCGAGACGGACAATGCCTGCTTCCACTTCTTTTGGTGACGTTGTCATGAGATCAGCAAGCTCGTCGATCACGAAGACAATGTATGGAAGCTTTTCCTTCGCATCAGCATTGTACGAGCCGATGTCGCGCTTGCGAGCAGCAGCGAGTACATCAAATCGTCGTTCCATTTCGGCAATGGCCCAGCGCAGTGCGTTGATTGTCTTCTTCACGTCCGTGATAACAGGCGTCAGCAAGTGAGGAATGCCGTTGTACAACGTGAGCTCAACGCGCTTTGGATCCACGAAAATGAATCGCAATGTCTCAGGAGTGTTCTGATAGATGAGACTGAGAATGATTGAGTTGATACAGACGGTTTTTCCCGAACCTGTAGCACCTGCAACGAGCATGTGGGGCATCTTCGTGAGATCTGCGAACCACACGTTGCCTCCTACGTCTTTGCCCAGTGCAACCATCATGTTGTTCTCACGCAACTTGTATGCGTCAGATTCAAAAAGCTCCTTCAGTGTAACCATCGCAATGCGTTGGTTAGGAACCTCGATACCAACATACGATTCGCCAGGAATTGGCGCTTCGATACGAATTGGGTGTGCAGCGAGTTCGAGTGCTAAGTCGTTGGAGAGTGCGGTAATGCGGGAGAGTTTGATACCACGCATTGGTTTGACAGCGTACTGTGTAATTGTCGGGCCTACACGAACATCTCCGAGCTCCACATCAACGCCAAATTGTGCGAGCGTATCCTTGATTGCTTGCGCGTTTTTCTTGATGTCGCCTGCAGTTGGCTTGCTCGAATTAGTAGTGAGAATGGATAGTGGGGGGAGTCCCTTGGTGCTGACTACTGGATATGGATTGGCGCGCAACGTGCCAGTCTTCGCTGTAGCTGGAGCCATGCGAACTGGCTCGTCGACCTCTTCCTCTTCTTCATCCTCGTCCTCATCTTCTGTCTCCTCGGCAGCAGCCTTCTTGATCGCTGCGTCAGCGAGTTTTTTGTTCTGGAATTCTGGAGCATTTGGTACTTCGTCTCCTTCGTACGCGCCGATTACGCGCACGCGCTCAACCTTCGCAGGTTGCAACGCCGAACCGAAAAAGCGAAATGGTGCGGTGAAGAATCTGAAAACGCCGTAGAAAAAATGTGCAATCTCGGAGAGTGTCGTATTGAAAAGGAATAACAACGAAACAAGCGGCAAAATAATCAGTACGATGAGTGAGACCCAAAAATCAAATGCGCGCATGAGCGGATAGCTGAGCACGAGTCCGACCAATCCACCGCCCTCACCACGAAGTGCGGCTGCGAGCATGTCAGGATCTGCGAGGAACAAGTGAATCAGCCCAGAGAGCGAAAGTGTCATGAGCGCAACTCCGATAATGTGTGTCGCGCGATATCCGTTCGCGTCCTCGCGCTCGATGAGTACTGCCCACACCACGAGCAATATCGGCATGACGTATTTCGCAATGCCGAAGAAGAGTGAGAAGAATGAATCAACGAAGGTGCCGAGCATGCCAGCGCGGCCGAAGAAGCTCAGCGCTGCAAGGATAGCAATCAAAAAGAGAAAAACCGCGAGAATACCTCGCTTAATTTCCGGATTGAGCGTGATGTTCCATCCGGAAGAAGATCGACGATGTGCCATAGGCGAAAATGCACGCCTAGTATAGCAAAAAACAATAAAAAAATCTCCTTCTTTGGGCTGCGAGTCGCTACCACACTAGTTTGTATCGCACAAAAGGAGAAAGTGACCACATACCCGTGAGGGTCTGTGGCGAGGAGAGAGTTGTACTTTCTGCTCTTACGTGATGCAGTGTATAGAGAATCGCAGCCCAAAAAAGAAGATGTCGAAGGAGCAGTGTCACACGTCTAGTGTAGCGCATAGGAATACGCTGTCAAGAAAACAAAACACCGCCAGAGCGCAAGGCAGTAGGGCATTGAATGGAGGATGTAAAGACCAAGACAGATGCCCGAAGGTGCCCTGCGCCCTAGCGGCACAGGTGTGGTGATTTGTCCATCGGGAAAAGTGCGGAGAGGAAGCGATGGTGAATAGCAGAGCTACTCCCTGTCGCATCAGCGCCCTCAGCAGGTGATCCAAAGCCGGAGCCTCGTATTCCTACGTCAGTTGCTACACACGTTCCGTTTCGCGGTCCGTGCGCCCCTCTCCCCGCAGCTTTCCCTATGGGATGAAATGAACGAAGGACTATACCACCCACCCTCAAGTTTGTCAAGTACCCGCTAGGCATCTCTACCTGTGGATAAACTGTGTCATTCGTTCATTTGACATAGACAGATTGGTGCCGTATAGTAGTGCGGACTCGCGGAGGACCATCTGGACCCTCTGCGTGCAAGGAAATCTCCATGTCAACCTTGCAGAAATTTGTCCAAAATTTGCGAGAATTTTAGAAAGATCCCGATTAGTCTTCGGGTGACTTTTTGTATTTATTCCCTTGCCTATGCAGTACAAGCGCAACCGCAACATGGCGGCAGAACGGAAGTATTTCACTTCAATTCTCCCAGCTATGGAGACTCCGGATCTTATTCAGATCCAAAACACGTCGTACAAGTGGTTCTTCGACAAGGGGATCCGCGAATTGTTCGAGGAAATTTCCCCGATCAAGGACTTCACTGGTCGTGATTTGGCGCTTTCGTTCGAGGATTACTACCTCGATGAGCCGAAGTTCGACGAAATGCAGTGCCGCAAGAAAAACATTACGTTCGAGGCACCACTTCGCGTCAAGACACGTCTCGTGAACAATCGCACAAAGGACGAGAAGGTACAGGAAGTATATCTTGGCGACGTACCTATCATGACAGACCGCGGTACATTCATTGTGAATGGTATCGAGCGTGTCATTGTTTCGCAGCTTATTCGTTCTCCAGGAGCGTTCTTCACTTCGGAGAACGTTCGTGGCCGCAAGTTCTACGGTGCAAAGATTATCCCGAACCGCGGTGCCTGGATCGAAATCGAGACAGATAGCAACAACGTGCTCTGGGTCAAGGTAGATCGCAAGCGCAAAGTAGCAGCAACAACATTGTTGCGTTCGTTTGGCTACTCTGAATCTGAGGAAATCCGTCAGCTCTTGAAGGATGTCAACACGCACCCACAGATTGACTACGTAGAAGCAACCCTCAAGAAGGACTCTGCAAGCAACGAAGACGAAGGTCTCCAGGAAGTGTACAAGCGTATTCGCCCAGGTGATCTTGCAACCGTAGACAACGCTCGCTCGCTCATCCACGCGATGTTCTTCAACTTCGATCGATACGACTTGGGTCGTGTAGGTCGCTACAAGATGAATGAGCGTTTTTCCATGCCAACAGTAGAGGCAGATCTCGAGGGCAAGGCAGCACGCACCACACGTATTCTCACCAAGGAAGACATCCTCCGCATTATTCGCGAAGTGATCCGTCTCAACGTCTCTCAGGAAGAGGCAGACGATATTGACCACCTTGGCAACCGCCGTATCCGCGCGATTGGAGAATTGGTTCAGAATCGTTTCCGCATCGGTCTCTCTCGCATGGAGCGCATCGTGAAGGATCGCATGAGCACGTATGAGATCGAAGGACTCACGCCGAGCAAGCTCATCAACGCGCGCCCAGTGATTGGTGCCGTTCGCGAATTCTTCATGAGCTCGCAGCTCTCGCAGTTCATGGACCAGACCAACCCACTTGCTGAGTTGGAGCACAAGCGTCGTCTCTCGGCTCTTGGACCTGGTGGACTTTCGCGCGATCGCGCAGGATTCGATGTTCGTGACGTGCATCCTACGCACTACGGACGTATTTGTCCTATTGCAACTCCTGAAGGACCGAACATTGGTCTCGTAGGTCACCTTGCGTCCTACGCAATTGTGAACGACTACGGATTTATCGAGACTCCATACCGCAAGGTAGTACAGGAGAAGGGCCGTGCACGCGTGACGGATGAGATCGTGTATCTCAACGCGTTCCAAGAAGAGAAGTCGGTTACAACCATTGCAACGACACCTGTTGATGAGAAGGGATTCTTCGTGGACGAAAAAGCTCCAGTTCGCCGCCACGGTGAGCCAGGATTCGAAGACGTCACCAACATCGACTACATGGATGTCTCGAGCAACCAGATTATCTCGATTGCTACTTCGATGATTCCATTCCTCGAGCACGATGACGCTACACGTGCGCTCATGGGAACGAACATGCAACGTCAGGCAGTACCATGTATCACTCCAGACGCTCCATTTGTTGGAACAGGTGTGGAGAAGACTGCGGCACGATATTCCGGCCACGTACTCTTTGCGACCGAAGATGGTGAAGTTGCGTCGGTAGACGGTACGCAAGTAACCATGAAGTACAAGAAGGGCGGCGAAAAGAAAATCTCGCTCAACAAATATTTGCGCAGCAACCACTCCACTGCGATCAACCAGCGCCCAATTGTGCGCCCTGGTCAAAAGGTGAAGGCTGGTGACGCGCTTGTAGACGGACCTTCGACAGAGAACGGTGAACTCGCACTCGGACAGAACGTACTCGTCGCATACATGGTATGGGATGGATACAACTATGAAGATGCTGTCATCATTTCTGAGCGTCTCGTACACAACGACCGATTTACCTCGATCCACATTGAGGACTACATGGTTGATGTTCGCGAAACCAAGCTCGGACCTGAAATGGTCACATCCGACATTCCAAACGTTTCGGAAGAAAAGTTGCACAACCTCGATTCCGAAGGTGTAGTTCGCATCGGTGCTGAGGTGAAGTCTGGTGACATCCTTGTTGGTAAGATCACACCAAAGGGCGAAACCGAACTCTCAGCAGAAGAAAAATTGCTCCGCGCAATCTTCGGTGAGAAGGCACGCGACGTGCGCGACTCTTCGAAGTATCTCGAGCACGGTGAGCACGGCAAAGTTATTGAGATCAAGACGTTCAGCGCAGACGACGGCGACAAGTTGCAGCCAGGTGTTATCAAGCAGCTCCAAGTCACTGTTGCAGACATGCGCAAGGTGCAGGTAGGTGACAAGGTTGCAGGTCGTCACGGTAACAAGGGTGTTATCTCACGCGTTGTTCCAGTAGAGGACATGCCATTTTTGCCAGACGGTACGCCAGTGGACATCATTCTTTCGCCACTGGGTGTTATCTCGCGTATGAACCTCGGTCAGATTCTCGAGAACCACGCAGGTCTCGCAGCAAATGCACACGGTCACCGCGTAGCAACGCCACCACTCAATGGACTTACGGAAGAACAGATCAAGGAGTTGCTTGCTAGCGCAGGACTTCCAGTAGATGGACAGGCGCAGTTGCTCGACGGCCGTACTGGTGAACCGTTTGACCACAAGACGACGGTTGGTTACACCTACGTGCTCAAGCTCAACCACATGGTTGAAGACAAGATTCACCAGCGTTCTATCGGACCATACTCACTCGTATCGCAGCAGCCACTTGGTGGTAAGGCGCAGTTCGGTGGTCAGCGTTTCGGAGAAATGGAAGTATGGGCGCTCGAAGCGTACGGTGCTGCAAATACCTTGCAGGAAATCCTCACGATCAAGTCAGACGATGTTCCAGGACGCAGCAAGGCGTATGAATCAATTATTAAGGGCGAATCCATCACGCGTATCAACATCCCAGAATCCTTCCACGTACTTACACGTGAATTGAAGGGTCTGTGCCTCGATGTTGAATTGCTCAAGCGCGATGGCGACACGTATACCGCACTCACCGAAGAGGAGGAGATGGGGGCATACGATGAAGATCGTTCACGCTAACGCTCACCACTATGATGCATAACGATACAATGCACACCATGGAATTCGACGCGATTCGATTGCGCGTCGCATCTCCAGAAGTTATCCGCGGTTGGAGTAGTGGTGAGGTTGCAAAGCCAGAAACCATCAACTACCGCACACAGAAGCCAGAAAAAGGTGGACTCTTCGCCGAAGAAATCTTCGGACCTACGAAGGACTGGGAATGTTACTGTGGTAAGTACAAGAAGATTCGCTACAAAGGAATCGTGTGTGACAAGTGTGGAGTAGAAGTGACGCACTCGTTGGTTCGCCGCGAGCGCATGGGTCACATCGAACTTGCTGCACCTGTTGCCCACATTTGGTTCCTTCGCTCGATCCCTTCCAAGATCGGTACGATTCTCGACCTCTCGATCCAGACATTGGAGAAGGTGATTTACTTTGCGAACTTCATTGTTACCGATGTAGACACCAAGTTGCAGGAAGAGACACTCGAAATGCTCAAGGAAGAGTACAAGAGCAAGCGCAAACAGATCACCAATGAGTACAAGCAAAAAGCCGAAGCAGCAACAGAGAAGAAGGCTGACGCAACTGCAGTAGAAAAAGAAGGCGAAGAAGCGCTTGCAGCACTCGAAGAAGACTACGTACTCACTGAGCGCGAAATCAAGGAGCTTGCGCCAATGCGCATTCTCTCGGAGAACGACTACCAGGAATTGTCCATGCGCTATGGACATATCTTCGACGCACAAATCGGAGCTGACGCAATTCAGTATCTCTTGAAGCGTCTCGATATTCCGAAGACGATCGAAGCACTTGAAGAAGAAGTGAAGGACAACAAGACTGCGAAGCGCGACAAGTTGATTCGCCGTCTCAAGCTCCTCAAGTCACTCAACATCAACGAGATCTCTCCTTGGTGGATGATTCTCAACGTGATTCCGGTGATTCCACCAGATTTGCGTCCGATGGTAGCTCTTGATGGTGGCCGTTTTGCTACTTCTGACCTCAACGATCTCTATCGCCGCGTGATCAACCGCAACAACCGCCTCAAGCGCCTCCTCGAATTGAACGCGCCTGAAGTTATCGTACGCAACGAGAAGCGCATGTTGCAGGAAGCTATCGACGCGCTCATCGACAACGATGCACGTCGCAGCAAGACCGTAACTGCATCGACTGGTCAGCGCCGCAAATTGCGCTCCATCGCGGATCTTCTCAAGGGTAAGCAAGGACGTTTCCGCCAGAACTTGCTCGGTAAGCGTACTGACTACTCCGGTCGTTCGGTAATCGTTGTAGGGCCGAACATGCAGATGAACGAATGTGGTATTCCAAAGCGCATGGCATTGGAACTCTTCAAGCCGTTTGTGATGAGTGAAATCATCAAGCGTGGACATGCGCACAACGTTCGCTCTGCATCTCGCTACATCGAAGCAGATCATGACGAGGTGTGGGACATTCTCGAAGAAGTGACAGCAAATACGCGCGTACTTCTCAACCGTGCTCCAACCCTTCACCGTCTCGGTATTCAGGCATTCAAGCCTCGACTTATCGAAGGTAAGGCAATCCGCATTCATCCGCTCGTATGTACCGCGTTCAACGCCGACTTCGACGGTGACCAAATGGCTGTGCACGTACCACTTACCGAACAGGCAAAGTGGGAAGCAGAGCATCTCATGGCTGCAGAGCGCAACATCTTGAAGCCAGCTACAGGTCAGCCAATTGCAACACCAAAGCAGGATATTGTATTGGGTGCGTTCTACATGACGACCATGCGCCCAGTAGAAGCAGATGTGCCGAAGGAGAAGATGAAGCGTTTCTCGTCGGTTCAGGAAGCTCGTCTTGCGTACAAGATGCGCATCATTCTCTTGCAGCAGCCTATCGAAGTCTACTTCGACGGCACAGATTGCACGCGTATTGGCGAAGGTGTTCCAACACGTATGGTGACGACCATTGGTCGCATCGCATTCAACGACGTGTTGCCAGCATCGCTCCCTTGGTACAACGAAGTAGTAACTGCAAAGAAGCTCGGTAACATTGTTCGTCTCGTACTCGAAAAAGAAGGCGTTGAGAACACAGCGCACATGCTCGATGGTATCAAGGATCTTGGATTCAAGTACGTTACCAAGTCTGGATACTCGCTCGGTATGGACGACTTCCCACGCGTTCCTGAGAAGCAAGCGCTTCTTGATGAGGGTGATGATTCTGTGGCAGAGATCGAAGAACAATACCAGGACGGTCTCCTCACACAGAACGAGCGCTACACCAAGATTATTGGTGTGTGGACTGACATCAAAGATCGCGTACTCAAGCACAACCGCAACTCGCTCCACCCATTTGGTCCAGTGTTCGCCATGATTGAATCTGGTGCTCGTGGTTCATGGGGACAGCTCGGTCAGGTGATTGGTATGAAGGGTCTCGTAAGTAACCCAGCCGGTGACATTATCGAACTTCCAGTAAAGGGTAACTTCAAAGAAGGCTTCTCTGTACTTGAATTCTTTATCTCGTCTCACGGTGTACGTAAGGGTCTTACTGACACCGCACTTCGTACCGCTAACGCAGGATATCTCACGCGACGTCTTGTAGACGTTGCACAAGATGTTGTGGTGTTGGCAGAGGACTGTGGCACACTCGACGGCGTTATCGTGACCCGCGAAGAGTCTGAGCGCGAAATGGGCGAGACGCTCTCTGAGCGTGTACAAGGTCGCTACACAATGGCTGATGTTATCAATCCAGAAACCAAGCAGATCATCGTCACTGCTGGTAGCATGATTCTCGAGCCACATGCTCGCGAACTTGAGACCTCCGGTGTACAAGAAGTGCATGTTCGCACCGTATTCAAGTGTCTCCTTCCGAAGGGTGTTTGTGGACGCTGCTACGGCGTGGATATGGCGCACAACAAGCCAGTACAAATGGGTACAGCAGTTGGTATCATTGCAGCACAGTCTATCGGTGAGCCAGGTACACAGCTCACCATGCGTACCTTCCATACTGGTGGTGTTGCAGGACAGGATATTACGCAGGGTCTTCCACGCGTAGACGAACTCTTCGAAGCTCGTTCGCCGAAGAAGAAGGCGTATGTTGCAGAAGTAGGTGGTATCGCACACATTGAATCAGCAGAAGGCAAAGTTATCGAACACAACGGCAAGCGTATCTTCGAAGGCCGCCGCGGTCAGAAGATCGTCAACGTTGCATACGATGGCGTACGCGAAGATGTATTCCCACTCGCAGACAAGGACACAGTGCATGCAATTGATGGCAAGAGTGTTGCAGTAGGCGATCTCCTCATCGAGAAGGCTGATGGCACCAAGATCATGGCTCCGATTGCTGGATCGGTTCGCGTACAGAAGAAGGCAGTTACGCTTTCTGGTACGGGTTCTACGAGCAAGGAGTACATTATCCCACTGGGCTTCAAGATTCTCGTTGCAGATGGTGATCTCGTCAATGTTGGAGATGCGCTTACCGAAGGTCACATGGATCTCCAGCAGCTCTTCGAACTCAAGGGCAAGGAAGCAGTACAGCGCTATATCCTCAAGGAAATTCAGGATATCTACGCTTCGCAGGGTCAGAAGCTCAATGACAAACACATTGAGATCATCATTCGCTCGATGTTCTCCCGCGTACTTGTAGAAGACGCAGGTGACACCGATCTCATCCCTGGTGAAGTGATCGAAAAGGCGCAGTGGAGTGCGTCCAACGCAGAAGTAGAAAAGGGTGGCAAGCACGCAGCCGTGAAGGAATTGTTCCTCGGTATCTCGCGCGTGTCCCTCTCGACGCAGAGCTTCCTCTCGTCTGCTTCGTTCCAAGAAACTGCAAAGGTACTTATCAACGCAGCTGTTACTGGCAAGGTTGATTACCTCGAAGGTCTCAAGGAGAACGTTATCATCGGACGCAAGATCCCAGCAGGTACTGGGTTCACAGGCGCAGTCAGCGCTATGGAACTTGCAGCTGCAGCTCGAGGGTTCAAGTCAGCAACTGCAGCGTACAACCAAGAGTCTGCACCGGCTGCAACTGAGCCGACAGCGTAAAGCAGCACAAAGAGTTCAGCTAGAATCCAACACCCACCGCTCGGTGGGTGTTGGCGTTTTGGTGGGGAATTGCTAAGGTGTGGGTGAACAATACAACTATGTCCGGACATTCGAAGTGGCACAATATTCAGGGACGCAAAGGCGCGCAGGATAGCCGCAAGGCTGCAGCATTCACGCGTGTTGCACGTGCAATTACACTTGCTGCGCGACAAGGCGGAGGATCTATTGATACCAATTTTGCGCTGCGACTTGCTGTAGAGCAGGGACGCGAGGTCAACATGCCCAAGGATAATATTGAGCGCGCCATTCGCAAGGGAACTGGAGAAGACAAAGATGGAGTTGCACTTGAGTCAATTACATACGAAGGATTTGGACCAGCAAAAGTTTCGGTGATTGTTGAAGCGCTTACAGATAATCGCAATCGAACTGCAGCTGACATCAAATCGATTTTCAACAAAGCTGGTGGTGCGGTTGGTGCGCAGGGAAGTGTTTCGTGGCAATTTTTGCATCTTGCTGTGGTACGTGTTGGCGCTGCAACTGCTACAAAAATATCTGACCGAGAATCAGCAGAGCTTGCACTCATTGATGCGGGTGCAGAGGATATTGTGTGGGGCGAAGACGGGCTCACCGTCCTTGGTCCAATCGAATCCTTACACCGCATGACGGAGGCAGTGCGCGCGCTTGGGGTTTCGCCAGATAGCGTTGGTATTGAGTGGCGTCCGAAGGAGCATGTTGCTGTTCCGGAAGAATCGAGTGAATCGGTGGCGAATTTCTTCGAAGCACTCGATGAGTACGACGACGTGCAGGAGTGGTACACTAACGCGCAATAATATGTTGGAAGAAGGAGGAGAAAAAGGACCTCGTGAGCCACAGTGGATTGCACCATCCGGCGAGTTTGAACAGGGTGAATTTTTTCGTACTGCTGAGGAGTTGCACGTGAATGCGGGAGAGCTTTTGGTTGCATGCGAACAGGGTGCATTGGAACCACTGAGTGATAGTGACTGGGAAGTAATGATGAACACTGATTCCCGTGACACTACGTGGCAACTGCAGGAAGTAATCACGCATATCGGTTCTAAGCGTGATGTGGACAAAATTATTGAAGGATTCCAAACAGGTGCAGGTATCCCCGCCCCCGTTGTTCTTTTTCGTGAAGGGGAGCCCCCGTACCTTATTGGTGGGAATACGCGCCTACTCGTTGCACGTGCAATGGGTATTCGACCAAAAATATGGGCAGTACATCTGAAGTAGGAAGACGTATTCTCGGTATTGACCCGGGATTTGGTCGCATGGGGTATGCAGTACTTGAGGAAGTTGGACGTGAGCAGTTCACGATTCGTGCGTATGGATGTGTGGAGACGAAGAAGGAACAGCTATTTTCGCAGCGTCTTGTAGAAATTGCTGATGCGTGTGAGAAGTTGCTTGCAGAGTTCCAGCCAGAATCGATGGCGATCGAACAGCTTTTCTTCGGCAAGAATGTCACAACAGGAATTCAAGTGAGCCATGCGCGTGGGGTAATTATGCTCACCGCAGCGCGTGCTGGAATTGCGATTCGTGAGTTCAATCCACTGCAGATCAAGCAAATTATCACGGGCTACGGAGGTGCGAAGAAGGATCAGATGCAGCGCATGGTGCAGGTGTTGCTGCGGCTCAAGGAAATGCCGAAGTCGGATGACGCGGCAGATGCGATTGCTGTAGCGCTGTGCGGATTCCTATCTCGTGTATAAAAAACAACAGCGCCGCCAGTCCTGAAGGATGGCGGCGCTTGCGTTGTTGTTGAGTCTACACTCCTTTGATCTTGCGGATGATCTCTTCGGCGAGGTTCTCGGGAGTTCGGACTGCCTCCTTCGGAACATCTGCAAAATGTTGTGCCTGCAATGGTGTTGCGATGAGTCCCGGGTTCACGAGTGCTACATGGAACGTCGGGAAGTCTCGCTGCATCATTGCATTCATGCCGTCGACAGCTCGCATGGACCAGACGTAGCCGCGCTCGTGATGCGTGCGCGCTGCGAATGGATGAGCCGCGTCCGTCACCTCGGGGAAGCTCGATGCTTGCGATGAGACGTCGAGGATCACTGGACGCGCCGCCTTCTCGAGGAGCTCGATACAGGCGTTGAGCATCAGGACCTTGGACGTGAAGTTCATCTGGATGTGCGCTGCGATAGACGCGAACGGATTCCCTGTGAACTTCGGATCAGTATCGAACGTGAGTCCACCAGCGCACTGCACGAGTATGTCCAAGTGCGTGTGCGCGGCAGCGAGCTTGGTGCTAAATTCCAGCACAGCATTGTTGTCGGTGAGATCCACTGAGTACTGCGAGGCAGAACCACCTGCAGCTACGATGGCTTCACGAACAGCGTCGAGTCGCGCCATGTCTCGGCCTACGAGAATGACATGAGCGACTTCACGCGCAAGCCTTTTTGCGACTGCTTCGCCAATGCCACTGCTTGCGCCAGTGACGAGCGCGATTTTTTGCATGGAGTCCTCCATAGATGATGTGGTTAGTGCGGCCAAGGGCGCCACACTACCAACGGTACTCGTTTGGGCGGCTGTGTGCAACCGCTCGGACGTCCTACGAGTACGGGTTACTGATGATTTCGCGTCCACCGGGGAATGTCCCGCGATGATCCAGTCTTACCTCGTATCTTGTCACCTCGACAGTTCGGAGTCGCAGTACTTCATCACCCCAGTGCTGTTCCTCCGTGTACTTTGCCGCCAGGCGTTGGATCCCTTGCACGTCGTCGCTGTGACTGAGCGTGAGGTGCGGTCGGTATTTGTCGCCGCAGTCAGACACGATCCTCACAGATGGGGACTTCATCTGCACAGATCTGGTCGCTGCGATGGCGAGCTCGTGGATCTGAACGAAGTGTGGGTGATCGGTGATGATTTGGAGATAGCCGAGGTCTTCGACGTATCTGGCACGCGTCATCTCGATGTTGATTTCGCTGAGCCACTTGCCGTCGAGCTTTGCGGTTCGTACTTCCTCCATGAATCGAAGTCTGAGTTGATCCTCTGCTACTTCATCCTCGACTAATACGCTGAGAATACTGATGTGTGGCAGACAGCGTGTGATGTCCGGAAGACGCAGTGTGAGCGTGAAGTTTGCTTGGACTTCTGTAGCGGCGGCTTTTGAAATCGCGATCGCAGGGAGTTGTGCTTTGGTGCTGAGAACGAACGCGTAATGAACGATTTTCATCTGATTTGCCTCCATAATGGCGTCCGGAGTGTAGCACTTTTGTGTTGTTTGTCAATGGGAATGGCGCGAAAGGCGTAAGAGCGAAACCAGGAACCGCAAACCGTCCACAAACCGCACAGACGAGTGTGAGTGGTACCGAAATGGAACGGGAAGTGTTGCAATGGGCCATTCCTGTTGTCGCACGCGTGCAATGAGTTCTACGTCGAACGCAAATCGTTCCTCAGTAAGTTGTGGGAAGAGTGTGGTGACAACGCGGCGAGAGAATTGTTTGATGCCGCACTGTGTGTCACGCACGGGGAGATGGAGAAGCCACGAGGTGAGTGATTGGATTACGCGAGAAATCGCCCAGCGCATGCGGCGAGCAGAACGTAACTCAGTACGCTGACCTGCGATCAAGTCTGCACTGTCGCGCAGTGCATACATCTGCGCAAATGTACTGAGTGGGAATGCGAGATCCGCATCTATGAACGCGTAGTGAGACGCATCCACTTGTTGTACTCCTTCGCGAATCGCAGCGCCTTTGCCGCGGTTGACCGGATAGCTGTGTGTGAACACAGCGACTGCTGCGTGCTCACTCGCTCCAGAAAGTTCGGTGAGCGTGGCATCTGTGGTGTCTGTACTCCCGTCATTAACGTACACCAACGCTACGCTACAACCGCGCCATTCTGGTTGCGCGAAGAACTCACACAGTTGCGCGTGTGTATTCTGAATGCCCTGGGCCTCGTTGAAGCAGGGAATGATAATAGCGTAGTCGTACATGCCGCAATTGTGACGGACTTGAGGCTACAGCGCAAGACTGGTATGGTGGTGTAGCACAATACGACATATGTACGACCTCATTATCATTGGTGGCTCAGCAGCAGGAACCGCAGCATCAGTATACGCATCCCGTCGCAAACTCAATTTCCTCGTGATCGCAAAGGATCTCTCGGGCGAAGTTGCGGTGTCGGGGGACGTGGACAACTTCCCAGCCATTGTTCATACAACGGGAATCGAGTTGTCACAAAAGTTCCAGGAACAGCAAAAGGCGAACGAAGTTCCTACGCGCGTTGGACGAGTAGTAACTGCAGTTGAATTGCAAGACGGCGGAACGTTCCGCATCACCGCAAAGAACGAACAAGACGAAGTAGAAGTGTACGAAGCACTCAGCGTTATTCTTGCGACTGGATCACATCCTCGGTACTTGGGTGTGCCAGGCGAAGAGCAACTCAATCATCGCGGCGTGACATACTGCACGGTGTGCGACGGCCCGCTCTTTCGCAACCGCATCACCGCAACAATCGGCACAGGCAACTCTGCACTCGAATCCGCGCTCATGATGGCAGAGATCGCGAAGAAGCATTATGTGCTCACCAAGTACCCATCCTTCAAGGGTGAGACAATTCTTATCGACAAGGTTCTTGCGCATCCGAATATCGAGATTCTCTCCGAGGCCATGACGCAACGCATCGAGGGAGAGAACAAAGTAGAAGCCATTGTATACAAGGACAAATCAGGGGAAGAGAAGCGGCTCGAAGTGCAAGGAGTATTTGTCCACATTGGACTGATTCCACAGTCTGATTTCATCACCTGTGTCGAGAAGTTGCCTTCGGGACATATTGTAGTGGACAAGTTGGGACGGACTTCGGTGCCGGGGATTTTTGCAGCAGGTGATGTTACGGATATCCCGTATTACCAGATTGGTATTGCAACGGGAATGGGCATTACTGCAGCACTCTCTGCTATCAGTTATCTCAATACGCGCGCAGCTTGACGTAGTAGCTCATAATTGGTACTCTGCTCACCTCCGTTCAGTTTCGAGCGGAGGTGATTGCTATGGAGGCAATTGGATGAGTATGACGCATGAGTCGTGGAGATCGAAGCTGGCGCGGTGCCGCGCAGCGTGCCAAGATTCCGCAGAGGTTACTGACATTGGTCTGTTGGTGGGCAGCATGAACCAACAGACTCGCTGGTACCAGGATGACGCAGGTAACATCGTCAACGAACGCGAAGCGTTCTTCGGTGTTCGAGCGTTCTCGTTCCGAGTCTGGGTAGCAAGCACAAAGACGTGGGTCACGTACTGCCATCCAGTGCTCGACTACCGTGCGCAGGAGCCGGGGTACATCGTGCTCTTCACAGATCGGCGCATGGAGCACATCGTGGTTCAGGCGAAGTTCGGTGGAGGAAATCCAGGAGCGTCACTCACTGATCCTGCACGGGAGATCAAGAAGGGGGTGCTCGTGGCTCCGTCGTTCGAGGCAAGTGCATCCAATCTCAAGGCGGGAGTGCAGTCGGTGCGCAACGGGGATCTCGTTCGGGAAGCAATCGAAGCGGGGTTGCTGGAGGGGCCTGAGATCATTCAGGATGAGAACCGATTCTGCTTCAAGCGCAACGGAGAACAAGTACTCGTACTCGATGACGACACGTGGGCAAAGCTTGTGGCAAATCTGGGTCCGCGCGAATTCGTGGTGACGTATCACGAACTCATGGAGATCATCGTAGACGGAGATCCGGGGGTGGGTCATGGAGGCCGCGCCCGCAGCGAAGCCAATGAGCATCTGACGCAAGTGTTCGCAGTGCTCAGTGTTCTGCGACAACGCCGAAAGCTGTAGAGCTGAAAGCAAGATGTATGCGTCTGCATGGTGCAGCGTGTATTCGATGGTTCACACAAGGAGAGAGACATGTCATGTGCTGAAGAGTCGTGGAGCGCGGTGCTTCATTTCACGTACGGTTGTGTGAGAGGTGGGGCGCCAGCACCTGTGGGGAAGATTCGGGTGACGCTCACTCCGGAGTCTGGTGAACCGGGGTTCCGCATCGTTCGCCTGCATGAAGGTCGGCTGGTCAAGGCGGAGAACCTCGGTCCCGTGAGCCAGTTCGAGCTCGAGGGACTGCTTACGTCGGGACAACCGATGCCCATCAGGACTGGCGAACCTGACAGGGTGCTGAGAGCGCGCGTGGAAGTGGAGAGCTGGTTCAGTCCAGTTCCACTCAACGTCGACTACCGAAGCGTGACCGCAACGGCGAAGAAGGCGCTCGTACTCCTTCTCATGATGCGCAACTCCTTCGCTCGCGAGATCATGGTGGTGCATCCACATGCGGATCTCGGACGAGAAGGTGGTTACGTACACCGACTCGTGTCCACCAACGGGAGCATCCCGTCGGATGTCGAGATTCTCTACGTTCCGCCGGACTGTGCCATCAAGATGGTCTATGGAACGCGTACGATCCGACTGCATGCCGGCGTCGTGTGGGAGGACTTTGTTCGTGACTTGTGCACGAGCATCGTCGCTGCCTGACACCACACGTTGCGTCTGTAACGAATGAGACGCAATACAACCTCGGGAGCGCCAGTGGAATTCAACATCCATCGGCGCTCTTGTGTTATAATTGCGGGGCTATGCCCATTCACGATTCCAAAGTGCAACAGCTCGAGCGAATTGCAACTGCGATTCGCAAAGATGTTATCGAGATGTTGGTTGCTGCAGGATCAGGGCACACGGCTGGGCCACTTGGGATGGCGGATATTTTTACAGCGCTTTACTTTCATATTTTGCATCACGATGCGAAGAAGCCTGATTGGGAAGATCGTGATCGTGTAATCCTCAGCAATGGTCATATTTGTCCGGTGTGGTACGCAACACTTGCGCATGCGGGGTATTTTACAAAGAAGGAGTTGAAGACACTGCGCAAATTGCATACGCGATTGCAAGGACATCCACACCGCGGTGCGTTGCCTGGTATTGAGAATACTGGCGGTCCGTTGGGACAAGGTACGTCGGTTGCTGTGGGTGTGGCGCTTGCGGGACAAATGCGCAAACGAACGTATGAGACATTTTTGCTCACATCAGATGGTGAAATTCAGGAGGGACAATACTGGGAAGCAATGATGCTCGCTGGCAACAAGCCGCTGCATCGTCTCACGGTCATTGTTGATCGCAATAATATTCAAATCGACGGTAACACAGAGATTGTGGCGCCTATTGAGCCGCTCGCTGCGAAGTTCGCGGCGTTCAACTTCCACGTGATTGAGATTGATGGGCACAATATTCGCCAAATTGTTGATGCCTGTGATGAAGCACGCGCTATCTATGAACGTCCGGTAGCAATTATTGCGCACACGATTCCAGGTAAGGGGGTAGATTTCATGGAGTTCGATTACAATTGGCATGGCAAAACTCCTGCGAAGGACGAAGCAAAGCGCGCGTTGCATCAATTGCGAACCCTCGGTGGCAAAGTTCGGAGCGAACACGAATAATATGATCATTCCTCTGGTAAAACATTTGGCACCAAACCTCCTCAGCAAACCTGAGTATGGGTTGACGCGTGATGGCTATGGCCATGGTGTCGTTGAGGCGGGGGAGTTGAATCCAAATATCGCAGTATTGTGTTGCGATCTCACTGAGTCCACACGTTCGCACTGGTTTCGAGAGAAATTTCCAGAACGATTTATTGAAGTAGGTGTTGCGGAACAAAATATGGCAGGGATTGCAGCGGGGATGGCTGCAGAAGGGTTTGTCCCGTTCATTTCTAGTTATGCGGTGTTCTCGCCTGGACGCAATTGGGATCAGATTCGTGTCTCTGTGTGTTATTCCAACACGAATGTGAAGATCATGGGTGCGCATGCGGGGATTTCGGTGGGGCCTGATGGCGCAACGCATCAGGCGCTTGAAGATATGGCGATTATGCGAGTGCTGCCGAACATGGTGGTGCTCGCACCATGCGATATGGAAGAGACACGCAAGGCGATACATGCAGCAGCGTTGTATGATGGCCCGGTGTACGTACGATTTGCACGTGAGAAGACTGCAGTCATCACCACGGCGAAATCACCCTTTGCTATTGGCAAGGCAGAAGTATTTTCGCAGGGGGAGGATGTCACACTTGTTGCATGTGGTCCGCTGTTGTACGAAACACTCCATGCGGCACAGGTACTTCTCAAGTCGGGGGTTCGTGCAGAAGTCATCAACATGCCTAGTCTCAAGCCATTTGATGAGAAGACACTCCTCGCGTCGGTGAAAAAAACAGGATGTGTTGTGACTGTGGAGGAGCATCAAATTACTGGAGGTCTCTTTGGGGCAGTGGCAGAAACACTTGCACAGACAATGCCTGTACCGATTATTCCTGTTGGAATGCATGATACGTTTGGTCAGTCAGGAACACCGGATGAGTTGTTGGAGCTCTACGGCATGCAAGCAAAGAATATTGTTGCTGCAGCACGCGCCGTAGTCCGAAAAAAATAGTTTTGTTGTGTATGTTGGATATTATTTCATTGGGCGATGCTACGATCGACACTCTCATTGAGATTGGAGACGCATCACTTGCATGCTCCATCGATCGTACGAACTGTTTGCTCCAGTTGCGCTACGGCGACAAGCTGCCTGTCTCGAACATGGTACAAAAAGTAGCCGGCAACGCCGCGAACAACGCGATTGGCTGCGCGCGACTCGGGTTGCGCACTGCGATTCATACGATTCTCGGAGTAGATCAGAGCGGAGATGCAATTGTGCAAGCGCTGGTTGAGAACAAAGTCTCGCGCGAGTTCGTAGAGCGTGATCGAAAGAATGCGACGAACGCGTCGACTGTGATTCGCTTCCAGGGAGATCGCACCATTCTCGTGTATCACGCACCACGCACGTATCGACTACCCAAGTTGCCACGGTCGAAGTGGGTGTATTTCACGAGTCTCGCCGCGGGGCATATGGCGTACAACAAACAAGTCATTGCGCATGTGGAACGCACAGGCACTCGTCTTGCGTACAATCCTGGAACGTATCAATTTCTCGAAGGCGTGACCGAGGTGAAGAAAGTTATCGCAGTCACACACGCACTCTTTGTGAACGTCGAAGAGGCCGCTCGTATTGTGGGGAAGAAATCGATCAAAGAAAGTTTGCGCGCGCTCTACAAGCTCGGTGCAGCAATGGTCTTCATCACGGATGGTCCTAACGGTGCCACTGCGTATGACGGCGAGGACATGTTCTTCATGCCGATTCTGCGCACAAAAGTAGTTGAGCGAACTGGTGCGGGAGATTCGTTTGCTGTTGGTGTCATTGCCGCGCTCAATGAGGGTAAGGACCTTCCGACGGCGCTGACTTGGGGCGCAGCTAACAGTAGTAGTGTTATACTGCATATTGGCCCGCAAGATGGTCTCTTGCATCGTCGTGAGATCGAGACGTTCTATCGCACGTACGGCAAAGGGATTACGCCGAAAAAAATTTCATAATTGGAGCATGTATGCGCGCAACCCTCACTGATATTTTGCCCCATGCCCAACTGCACAAGTATGCAGTTGGTGCATTTAATTTCAGTTCCATGGAGACAGCGCAGGCAATTGTTGCAGCGGCTGAGCGAGCGAAGTCGCCTGTGGTATTGCAGACAAGTGGTGGCGCGATCGAATACGCAGGCATGGTGTATCTCGGTGTGATTTCGTGGGTTGCATCGCAGTCGGTGAAGGTGCCAGTGGTAGTGCATCTCGATCATGGTCACGATGTGCGTCTCGTGCGTGCTGCGATTGCATCGGGGTATTACACCAGTGTGATGATCGACGCGTCGCATCTCGCATTCAAGGACAATATCAAGACTGTGAAGAAGATTGTGGACGAGGCGCACGCCGCGGGGATCTCTGTTGAAGCAGAACTCGGACCGATCCCTGGTCGTGAGGACAAGATTAGTGTGAAGAATCGCGACGCGTTCTACACCGATCCTGCGCAAGCCGCAGAATTCGTGGACAAGACTGGGTGTGATGCACTCGCTGTGTCTGTGGGAACAGCACATGGTGCATTCAAACACACAGGAATTGCAGGGAAGTTGGATGTGAAGCGGCTCGCAGCAATCGCGTCTGCAGTGAATGTGCCTCTCGTGTTGCACGGCGCAAGCAGTGTGGATCCAAAGCTCGCAAAGAAGATGGGCTTGTCCAAAGCAGAAGGCATGAGCGACGCAGACATCAAGAAGGCAATCAAGACGGGAATTACCAAAATTAATATTGATACTGATTTGCGATTGGCATATACGAGTGCGCTACGCACAGCGCTTGCGAAGAACGCACGCGAGTTCGATCCACGCGTGTACACGAGTGCAGCTCGCGATGCAGTGCAAGCAGTTGTCGAGAAGAAGTTGCGCATGTTCGGAAGCGCTGGGAAGTAGTCCACAATTGACAGTGACAAAACTTGGGCGGTACGGTGGTGTACTCCCGAGTGCAATGGGACTAACCACCATCATTTATAGTATGCAATCCACTGTCCGACTCACCATTGATCAAAAATTTGATAAGATAACTGAACAAATTTCAGAATTGTCTATATTCGTCCACGCATATGCTGAGCGTGTTGAGGATCGATTTTGTGAGACCAATACTCGGTTGAGCAAGCTCGAGGATCGTTTGAGTGATGGATTGGAAAGTCTGGAAGCCAAAGTAACTGGTATCAACCAGCAGCTATTGCGTCATATGCAGATCACCGATGATCATCGCCATGACATCGCAAAGATGTTGAACAATCACGAAGTGTGATTGAGTGCGAGATCGCTTTGAATTATTTGGCGACCTCACCATCCGGGTGGGTCTTTTTGTTATTCTGGCGTTTTTATCCCCATGTGCTACACTTGTAAAAACGTACTAAATATGAAAGATCTTGCTCCGCTTTTGCGCTCACTGGGCCTATTGGACAGTGAAATCAAAGTCTATGTGGCTGGCCTCACTCGTGGAGCTGGCACTATTCTGGATTTCACGAAGGCAACGCATCTGTCGCGCCAGGCAGTGTATACCGCAGTGGACGCGCTCACAGAGCGCGGGTTGTTCACCAATGTGATGCGTGGCAAGAAGCGCTATTTTGCAGCAGAACAACCTAACAAGCTCATTGCGTACGCGCATCGGTACCATAGTGACGTTGCTGGCAAGATTGCTGATCTCGAACAGATGCTCCCAGAGCTGACACTGCAGGCTGGCGGGGACAAGCCTATTGTTCGCCTCTTCGAAGGCAAGGAAGGTGTACGTGCAATCATGGAAGATTGGGCGAACACGGACTTCAAGGAAATGGACGAGATCGCTGATGCCGACGCACTCTTCACCGTGCTCACACCACAAGATTTGCAGCCGCTGCGTAACATCCTACGCAAGCGTTCCGTGCGGATGCGTGGACTCTATGGTGGTACAAGTGGGAGTAGTGATAGTGGAGAGCGCTACTATGTGGCGGGCAAAGACGGCGAGTTCAAGGCACACATCGGTGTGTACGGAGACAAAATCAATTTGGTTACATTCGAGGGCAAAATGTATTCGGCAATTATTGAGAGCAAGCGACTCGCACAAACATTGCGCACGCTCTTTCATTTCGCATTTGTCGGAGCAAAGGCGCAGCGCAAAGAATCAGGTCGAAAGAGTTAAAATAAGAAAAACCATCACGTAGGTGACAGCATTCTGGAAGTCGGTTAGCCGCGCGGAAGTGAAGGTACTGGGCACGAGTGCTCGGTCACTTCACTCCGCGCGGCTTTGCCGGTTGGGTTGTGGTACAACGTGGACAGGGAAAATTGCTATGCGTTCCCCATTGCAATGCATCTCCCTCTTGCTACGCGAGACATTCTGCTCTGGAGGAGCAAAATCTGGTCTTGCCCAAGGTCCATGTAGCGGGCAATTTCAGCCTAGCATGGGCCAGGGGGTGCGTCAAGGATGTTTTGCGCAAAAACAGATGAAAAATACGAGCCGTTGCATGGGCGTATTTTGTCAACTTGTTACTTGACAAAAAGTGTAGATGTGCTAAAGTAGTGCCTTGAGAGATCGAAAAGAACGGGGAGACGTGATAATTCGTAGGGATTGTCGCGCGAGCATTCGTACCATGTTTCGTGGTGGTTACGTGGTCGGATGCTCACACGACAAAACGCTCTACACACGCCGATGCGCAAGCAGTCGGCGTTTGTTTTTGTTAGAAAAAACGTGCAATTGCGTAGGCGAGGCCGCCAAAGGCAACAGAGACGTTGAGTGATTCCTTGGTCCCGAGCATGGGGAGATGTACGACGGTGTCTGCGATGGCGAGTTGTGCTGGAGTGATGCCCGTTACTTCGTTGCCAACAATGATGGCGAGTGGGAATACAGGTGTCCATTCGCGGTAGTCAATACTTTTCTTGGTCTTCTCGAGTGCCACAATGCTGTAGCCGTTGGCTCGCAGCTCGCGAAGGAGTGAAGGGGTGGTTTTGCGGTGTTCCCAGGGAATCGTTTTCTCAGCGCCGAGCGAAACCTTGTCCACTCGTGGGTGGCCAGGAGTTGGAGTGTACCCTGTGAGGTAGATCTTGCGCACGCCAATCGCGTCTGCGGTACGAAAGAATGCACCTACATTGTGGGCAGAACGAATATTCGGAAGGATGACGACGATGTCTGGGTGTGGTTGCATGTCCTAGTTGTACGCAATGGATGTGTTTGTGTAAAGAGGAGCGAGTGGTACCATGGGTGTACTATGCGTTGGAATCAATGGATGCGAATCATGAGTGTTGCTGTGTGTGCAGTGTTATTGGTGGTTGCCACGACTCAGGGGGTACAGGCACAATCGACCAGTACGCCAGGTAGCGTCGATCCAGCGACGTATGTACCAAAGAACGATGTCTGGTATCGCGCTGAGGTCACCGCTGTCGAGAATTCTGCAGTAGAAAATGAAGAAGATGGTACAGAGCGCATCATGCAGCGCGTTACTGTCCAAATCAAAAGCGGGGATGAGGAAGGACGCGAACAACAGATTAATCACGGCATGGACTTCGCACTGCGTGAAGGTCTTGTTGTAGAAAAAGGTGATTGGGTTGTGCTTATCAAGTCCGAGACATACGACGGATCCAAACTCGGTGAGGTGTACCACATCTACGAACCGTATCGATTGCCAGCGCTTCTTGTTGCTGGGCTGATTTTCCTTGCTGCCGTGTTGTTGCTCGGTCGCTGGAAAGGACTGGGATCAGTTGTGGGTCTTGGGATCAGTCTGCTCGTGTTAGTAAAAGGAGTGATCCCTTGGATTATCCGCGGTGGTGATCCATTGCTCGCGTGCATTGTAGGATCGATTGTTATTGCGACAGTTGCATTGTTTGTCGCTCACGGATTCACACGCCGCACGTCCATTGCCTGGGTGAGCACGGTGATCGCTTGCTGCCTCGCCGCAGTGCTCTCCTATGGATTTGTGTGGGTAGCGCGCCTGTATGGCTACGGCAGTGAGGAAGCATACTTCCTCAAAACAGGCATTCTTGCGACGTTAGATCTGCGTGGATTGCTGCTCGGGAGTATTCTGATTGGTGCATTGGGAATTCTGGACGACATTACAACGGCCCAAGTGGCTGTTGTGGAAGAGTTGCACCATGCAAATCCCGCACTGACGCGTGCGGATCTTTACCATCGCGGGTTATCTGTAGGACGTGAGCATATCGCATCTCTGGTTAACACACTTGCTCTTGCATACGCTGGTGCGTCGTTCCCGCTCATTCTCCTCACTGCTACCAATGAGTACCAGCCAGTCTGGGCTGCAATAAATAGTGAAGGGATTTCCGAAGAAATTGTCCGCACACTCGTTGGCTCGTGTGCACTTGTGTTGGCAGTGCCAATTACAACTGCGTTGGCTGCTGCGTACTATGGTTCTCGAGCCACCGGCGCAAAAACGCGCTAGCGCGTACGTCGTCTTCGTTGTAGCGAATACATTCTTCGAGAGCGCTGTGATCTCCAGTCTCGAGCCAGCGTTCATACCAAAAAATACTCTGGGTACCACTCCCTTGATTATTGCGCCATGAGAATCCGAGGTATTTGCAAATGTCTTTCAATGAGTAGAACGAGAGCGGGAAGATTACTGATCGTTGTGCAATCTCAAAGAGGTCAACAAGGTTCTGCTGGAATCGCTCGAGCGCAGGAGTAGATCCGTATTTTTTTGCGAGCATCATCACGTGGTGCTTCTCGTACGGCGCGTAATGATAAATGGTGTATTGCTCGGGGAGTGTCTCGAGCCACTGTAAGAATTGGTGCCACATCGCGCTCTCGTCGCCTGGTTGCTTCGCAAGGAAATTGACGTACGTATCTTCTGTACCACCTTCGATAAGAAATCCAAAGAGATATTCTGTATCCACGAGTGGATCTGCTTCGATATCGAAATGAATCAGAAGACCGTTCTTCGAAATGTGTGGCTCGCGTACAACCTCAACGGTGTTGTGCAAGAATGATGCCGCCTGCAATCGAATGTGTGCAAGGCGTGTAGGTGTAACACCGGGTACATGTGGAATGAGCGCTGGATCCATGAGCGCAGCATCCTCAAGGGTGTGGATGTTGTTGCGTCGCAGGAGATCGAGTGCTAATCGGTCAATATTGTAAAGCAACGAAATATCTCGCGCCTCTGTTGCGCGTTCTAGGCACACTGCTGCCCACGGGGATTGCAAACATCCACGCGTGAGTGTAATGCCGGGTTCTTTGCCATCAAGAATGCGTTCGATCTCTCGACGTCGCGCGGTGAACCGATCAATCGTGTCATGCGGATCGAAGTACAATCGCTCGCCCTGAATGGTGATGATGCCTCCGCGTGGTGGAAATGTTCCTTGTACTTCCTGCAAAAGGATGGAGTAGAAGGTGAGTTGCAGTCGCTGCACTGGCTTCATCTCGTGGCTACTCTTGATCTCCACTGCCTCGTAGCAGTATCGACCAAATGCAGAATCACCAGAACGTCGCAGTAGGAGATCGGGTCTGCCGATCCACTGGCGCCCATCGATTACAGCAGTGAGCACACCGCCGTGAATTGCCTCTGCTCCTGCATGCATGAGGTGCATGGTTTCTTCGGCTGCTGCTGCGGTCTCACGCGTTGAGACTTCAGTTGGTTGCATTTGTGTCACGACATGTTGTTCGTGCACAACGCCTTGTTCGAGCAATTTCTCCATGAGCCCGCTCATCGGCGCGCGACGACTGTGATCTCCGTGTGCATCAAGCCAGACCCAATTCGGGCAGAACTCGTAGTGGAGGAACTGCGAGGCGGTGAGCGGGTGTCGTGGAGTCATGCCATTAGAATTTCAGGAGGTAGTCCCAGCGTTTCCAGAGTTCGGCAGTAGCGCGAACATCGCGAAGGCAGTAACGCGCAATGTCGACGTATTTGCCATCGGCATACATGGTGCCAACTTGGTCACCTGTCACTCCTTCTTCCTTTGGACTGCGGATGCCGAATGCACGAGCATACATATCGAGATTGAATTTGCGAGTTGCACCGTAGAAGGTGAGTTGATCGAGCAAATCACAGTGTGACTTGTAGTCGTAACGATAGGGAACGAGGTTGAGACTCGGGCGTACATCGAGCATTGCTGAGCGCAACATGAGCATTGGTCCGTCGAAGCATCGTCCGTTGAATGTGATTACCGGCGCATAGTGCTGCACATCGTCCCAGAATTTCTCGAGCATCGACTTCTCGTCTACGCAGACGTACTCAGCATTGTCTTCGTTGAATGAGTCAATAACACTGTCACCTGCACTGAAATACACCTTGCCTTTGTCTGACAGTGGATTGAGCATTGCGATTGTCACGATGCGCGCGGTTGGCGCCCAGAGCGCGAGCGAATCGCGAGTTTTGTCGCGAGCCTCGTCGTCCTCGTCATTCTTGGTCAGATACTCGCGCTGTGGCTCGTCGAGTGAGTCCCAGGGTGCGCCGATTGTCTCGATATCAACAATAATAGGTTTCATGGTGTGCGGTAGTTAGGTTCTCTCCTCCCTCGCATCCTACGGTTTTGCACGGTGGTAGGTCAACCTGACCGTGGTGTCGTTGTGCTCCTTGTCTGGCACATGCCAACGTCGTCTTTCTGCGTCCCAAGCTGGAAGCGATGACGTCTTTGGGTCAAATACCCATCCGGCCTTCTCGCGGATCTTTGCTGCAGGAGTCAGTTGTATTGCACTGATTGGGTCCATGCCGTCTTGTACCGCATTGCGATAGGTGAATCCATTTGTTTCGTCTAGTTTTGTTTCAACAGATGTGCAATCTGGGTGGAGATTACTCATGTCTTGGAAGAGACGTGAGTTGATGCCTAATTTTTGGTATGCGTCCGTTACGAATGTCTTGCCCATGACGAGCGCTGTTCCCGTTGCTCGATATCTCACCTCCGCGATAGGTGTGTCGATTTCTGGAATGTACACTTGCAACTCAAAACTTTGCCCGTCAAATTGTGCACGTTCGAAGGCTGGCACCTCTTTGCCGTCGATGATGAGTGGAAATGGTCGATCAGGTCCGAGTTGTTCGGGCGCGTGCTTTTTCTCAGGATTCATGAGTTCGGTTGCTTTGCGTTGCCATTGCGCGAAGACGTCAGGTGGGGCTTCGACGCTTGGTAGGATCTCTGGTGGCCGGTACCCGCCAAATTCTGGGGAGCGTGGAGGCATAGGATGTGGTGAATATAGGGGTAGTGTCTCACAGTGCGTCTTCCCAATACAAGGTGTTCTGGTAGAGTGAGAGTTGTATGAAGTCAATATTGCAGCAGAGAGGACAGAGTCTATTGCGCAAACTCAAGAAAGTCTATGCACGCGCTCGCGTACCTGATGCGTTCGTTTTGTGGTCCACGCCGCTCGAGCTCGTCGTGGCTACTATGCTGTCTGCGCAGTGCACGGATGTCCGCGTGAATCTCGTCACGCGCGAACTCTTCAAGAAGTATCGTACCGCTGCAGACTACGCGAATGCGCCAGTTGCTGAGCTCGAACGTGCGATCGGATCGATCACGTTCTTCCGCGCGAAGTCGCGGTATTTGCAAGGGATTGGACGAGTACTTGTAGAGCGATTTGGTGGCGAAGTGCCCCGGACGGTCGAAGAGCTGATTCTCTTGCCGGGCGTGGCGTACAAATCTGCGAATCTCATCATGGCCAAAGAATTCGGAGTGCAGACAGGTGTTGCCGTGGATACGCATGTGACACGAGTTGCTGCGCGCTTGGGCCTCACGAAAAGTAAGAATCCGATTGCGATTGCTGCAGATCTCGAAGCGCTCTTTCCCAGGAAGAACTGGCTGGAAGTAAATGAGTACATGATTCTCCACGGACGAGCAGTTTGTCGCGCGCCGCGGCCGAAGTGCGAGGAGTGTCCGGTGCGCGATCTGTGCCCGAGTGCGCGGCTCTATCTCAAGAAGAAACCGACGAAGTAAGTCGCTCGAAAAATGTGTGGACGCGCGCATCCATCTTGATGTCAGTGTTGCGGATGGGGCGCAGGAGCGCGATGCCGTCGAGACTCGTACAGCGTGACAGTGCAACATACACTTGGCCATGTGCAAATGCACCACGGCCCAAGTCGATGACAACGCGATCAAATGTCTTGCCTTGGCTCTTGTGAATAGTAACAGCCCACGCAAGACGAAGTGGGAACTGGCGAAACGACCCGACGGGTTCTGTCGTGAGTGCGCTGATACTCGCGTCGAATGAATAGCGATGAATTTCCCAATTGTGCATGGCGACCGTCGCGTCTTCGCCGTTGGTGAGTTCGACAGTGATCATGCTGGGTACATCCTCGTCCTCGCGGCCGATTTGCTTGATAATACCAAGTGATCCATTCACGTATCCGCCTGCAGGATCGTTGACGAGCATCATGACTTGCGCGCCTTTCTTGAGCGTGAGTGATTCAGCGGTTGGGTATACACGTTGGTCGAAATTGCCCTGCACGACGGCGCCAAATGTGTGCTCGTCTTCGTCGATTTCGGCAAGACGTGCAGTGTTGATGGCGTCTGCAGCTGCGTTGGTCGCGGTGAGAACAATGGTTGTTTCGTGTTCTGAGAGCGAACCATGATCCTCGATCCAGCGTGCGTTGAGCTCCTCGAGATCCGCAGGAGTTGTTGTGTTGGTGCGTACACGATTGAGCAGGTCGATGAATGTTGTGTCTCGTTGGCGATAGATTTTTTCGAGTTGCACAAGTTCGAATGTGGTTCGGCCCAGCACATGCGCGTCGAAGAAGAATGGGCTGGGGTAGAGCATGGTGAACGACTGCGCTTCCTCATTACTTGAGACCACGGGCGGGAGTTGGTACAGATCGCCAATGAAAATCATTTGCACTCCGCCGAATGGTTCCTGTGATCCACGGTATCGACGCAGGAGCACATCGATGCAATCGAGGAGCTCTGCGCGGACCATGGAGACTTCGTCGATGATGATGGTTTCTAACGCTTTGCAAATAGGTTTGAGTCGGGGCGAAAGTTTTTCTTTGCCTGCTGAGAGTGGTGTGATGTGTGGTGGAATGAGGAAGAACGAGTGGATGGTTTGGCCACGCACATTGAGTGCGGCGACGCCGGTTGGAGCGAGTACGGCGATTTTTTTCTTCGTGTGCTCTCGGAAATGGGTGAGGAGTGTGGATTTGCCCGTGCCGGCGCGACCGGTGATGAAGAGGTGGTGGTCAGTGTTCTCCATGAGGTCGAGCGCACGTTGGAATTGTGGGTTGAGGTCAAGTGCGGGCATAGGTACAGTGGCAGTTGCTGAGTATCTAGCCTAGCATGGGAGAGGTACTTGCGGAAGTCGATGAGATTGGGTACAGTGTCGGCACAAAGTGCACGCTACATTTGCGGGTATCGTATAACGGTTATTATCTCAGTTTTCCAAACTGATGAAGCGGGTTCGACTCCCGCTACCCGCTCCGCCAAAAAGAATTCTCCCTCGGAGCACAACGTCGACCCCCCTCACCGGGGTATCGCGTCTCGTTCTCGATCGATCGGATAACGCATCACGCCTATCGGCTGATTCGGCCGGCCGATCGATCTGCGAAAGTCTCCGAGGGAGAATTCTTTTTGACTGTCGGAGGAATTACATTCCACCCGAAGCGTAGAATTCAGTAGAGCAGCTCATTTTTTTCAACAACAAAAAGGAATTTGTGGATAAGCATTTCTTGTTGGGAGAGTGAGAAGTGGTGTATGCTTTTTGCATATGAACAATCCAGAACGACGAGGAAACAACCCTGAGCTCGTGCAAACACCAGAAGAAACGCGGGAGCAATTTCATAGCCGGGTGTTGCAAGCTGCAGAAGGTGTGTATGAGGCAGAAGAACAACGGTTAGCATCTTGGTCGAAGGGGTGGACCAACGTAATGAAAACAAATGGTGTGATGGTTCTGGGCGCCTTGGCTACCACAAGTGCTCTGTTTCTTCTCGAAAAAACTGGCGTTGTAAATCCAGGTATGACCGCTAGCGCGGTCGGGTTTACAAAGGCCATCGGGGGGTCGGCTATACTTGCAATGGGCGCTAGTGGGTATATGGGATTGCGACTTGAATCCTTCCGTGAAAAATTTGGCATGCTTAAGAAGCCAACCTCTAACGAAAATGAATAAATATGACTCAACCTTTGGCAAACCAAGGTGGCGGAGTTGTCGAGTCATTGCAGGAGCTTTTTACGATGGCTGGCTTGTCGGAAGAGGAGAAGTCAACTGTGCTGCAGAAGATCGACGCAGCGGTTGCAATGCGCATGATGACTACCCTGATGTCACAACTGAGTGCAGAGGACCAAGCTGCTTTGAAGGAAACGCAAATGGGTACCCCGGAGGAACTCTCAGGTTTTTTACAGAATCGTATTGCACCGGAAGTGATCAAAAAGGCGCTTGTTGAGTCAACGGAAAAAGTGCTTCACGATTTCTTGGAGCGCATGTAGATCGGGAGCTCACTCAAAAAGAGAAGACCCTCCTTTGTGAATTAGTAGGCGAGTGGAATAGGCACGCGGTCTTGGTTTTTAGAAGTGATGTGGTCGCAGTAAAAAACAACAACCCCGCGCTCGTGTGAACGCGGGGTTGAGGTTGGTCAGGAGTTGAAGTCGATGTACTTGGTCTCGACGAGCTCGAGGAAGTCGAGATGGTCGAGAAGACGATTCTCTGTGAGACGAGTTCCGAGCTTCGGTTCGTAGCCCACGAAGTCCAGTTGTACCACCACGTACTCCTTCCCGTTGTCTGAGAGGATCATGGGCCATTGGTGTATCACACCCGTGAGTCTGATCGATGCGTTGTCCAGCTCCTTGTGGCTGGCCGACAGTTGTGCATCGTATCTAGATGCGATCGGCGGCTCCAGTTCAGGAAAGCCTGCCCAGGCGCACGCGAGACCGGTCGCGAGCTCACGCTTGGGATTGCGGCGCCGCATCGTCTCGTCCTTCTTGCGATATGCCTCGAAGCGTTGCAGCAGGTACGATAGCGGTATGGGTGCCCGGTCCGCCGAATCTGGAAGGAACAAGTGCGGATACTGTGTGGCGAACCACTCCCGCGTCGCCTCGATGCTCATGGACGCGAGAATCGCGTTGCGCAGTGTCTCGTCATCGTGCGCGAAGAGTGTTGGCCAGTTGATGTGCGACATGTGTGCCTCTCTCGAGCTGCATTTCTTTCTTAACCCATACGCCACCATGGCAAATGGGCCAATACTAGAAAACGTAGTAATATAGCACAAAAATAAGGAAATGTCAAGGACAGTGCAACACGATCAAGAATTGAAACTGCAAAATAGGATCCGCCCCTTGCTCGATCATCCTATACCGTGCATACTACAAATGTATTCATAATCCAAATATATGGAACCAGAAGTAGAAGAAGTTGAGACGACAGAAGCTCCAGCAGAAATGCCAGCTGAAGAAGGTGTGGAGGAAGAAGCTCCAGCCGAGGAAGAAGAGGCAGCAGCGTAATCGCTTGCACCTGAGACAACCTCCTACCAAGGAGGTTGTTTTGTTTTGAGTGGGCACAGGGGGTGAAGAATGGTACGCTGGTGTACATATGACAACATTGATCAATAGGCTATGGTCCGCGCGGTAGCAGCAGTGATTGGCAATGCGATTCCGCTTGTTGGGGTCTGGTTCTTTGGGTGGGATGTCTTTATTATTTTGGCAGTGTACTTCTTCGAAGCTGTGGTCTTGGGCCTAGTGACCGTTGCGCAGTTGCGCACGCGGTGGCGTGCGGCTGTTGGGTTCGTGCTCTTCTACGGAGTTGTACTCTTTCTTCAATTCGGATTCTTCATGGTGAGCCTCGACAGCGTGAGTGCGCAGCCGTTGGGTGTTGAGAATGCGCCGGCGCTCGGATGGGGAATGTGGTGGGATGTGCTTGCGCCGTTTGTGCAGGTACATGCACGTGCTATTGCGGTGAGTACATTGTTGTTGTGTCTCACACACATTGCGCGCATTTACCAGAACCGTAAAACTGAACAGGATGTTGTCAATATTGTTGCTCCAGCGCTGTTTCACGTGATCATTACGCTCCCAGTGCTCGCACTGTGTGCTCAGTACTCGGCGCGTGCTGTGGTTGGTGTGGTGTTGCTGGGAAAAATGGTTTTTGGTGCGAAGGCTACAAAGACAAAATAGATCTGATATATGAACTACGCAGCAGTCGATCACTTTTTCGAACAACAATTGCTAGCTAGCGACCTTATTCCTGCACAGGTTGCTGCTGCATGCGAGTCTGCCGGCTTGCCTCCCTTCAGTGTGACCCCAACACAAGGCAAATTTTTGCGCATGCTCGCGCAGATCAGTGGAGCACGGCGTGTTCTCGAAGTCGGGACACTCGGCGGGTATAGCACAGCGTGGTTTGCATCTGCACTTCCAGATGATGGACAGCTTATTACACTCGAGATTGATCCTGCGCGCGCTGCAATTGCGCGTGCGAATCTCGACGCAGTGGGGTTGGGCGATCGCGTGGAAATTCGTGTCGGCTCGGCGATGGACACAATGCCGCAGCTGGTTGCAGAGGCTGGTGCGAAGTTCGATTTCATTTTTGTTGACGCGGACAAGCAACATACGTTTGATTATTTCCAGTGGGCAATACAACTCTCTCGACCGGGAACGGTTATTGTGGTGGACAATGTGGTGCGCGATGGCGAAGTGCTCAATGGTGCAACCGAGGACAAGCATGTGCGCGGTATGCAGCGATTCTTTGCGCATGTTGCAACTGAATTGCGCGTGGATATGACGGCGCTTCAGACGGTGGGCGAGAAAGGGTGGGATGGATTTGTCATTGGGCGCGTGCGGTAAAAGAATCCGCCCCAACACGTGCGTGTTCAGGGCGGATCGTTTCTTTTTTGGTTGGGGGGTTGTCCTACGCTGGGAGCAGGGGCTTCGCTTCCCTCAGTTCTTCCAGAGTCGGGCATTCCCAAAGGTTCTCGCGACACCACCGATGCACGGTGGTGAGGATTTGTCGTTGTGCGATGCTCATGCATCCTTCAGCCGCCCCGGACTGGAGGATTGTCTGTACGATCGATGCGGCAATTTGCGCGCATCTGGGGAACGCGTCGCGGTTCATCGATGTGTCCGGACCTGTCAGTGGGACGAGGCCATGGAGGAGTCCGACACTCTCCGTTGGGTCTAACAGGCGCTGCAGACTGTAAGATGATTCCCACTTCGGAAGGTGAATCTCACGAGCTTGTCCTGCCTGGGGCAGCTCTTGTCCCGGAAGAATGATCAGTGTGGCCTGGGTAGAGCCAGGTGGTGATCCGAGATATTGGAACGAAGCCGTGATGGGCACATTCATCGCACTGAACCAGTCCAGATCGATGCCCACGAACAGCCAGGCAAGCTGGATTGGTGCACAGGGATCGATGAGCATGGCGATGGGCTGGCTCTTGGGTCTCGTTTCAGTGCGCGCTAGCCTGCAGAGCGCGTTGAACCCGTCCGTGCCTCCACCTGTTAGTATTCTGTATTCGTCTGCGAATGCGTTGTAGAGGAGCGAGCCTGGTCGTTTGTCATACATGATTCGACTCCATTTTCACCAGTGTCACAGGCAGAACTTCTCTGTCTGGCCCTTGTAAGGTGCGGTGACTATAGCTGGTCTGCGAATAAATGACAGGCTTTCCGACGGAAAATCTAAAATACTTTACATTTATTGACAAAAATGATATAAAAACGTTGTCGCTTTTACCGACAAAATATGGCAAATCTTGAAGAAGTACTTAGAACCTGTGGTCTCAACACCAAGGAAACGGCGCTCTACAAGGCGGCGTTAGAGCTCGGTTCCGCTTCGGTGCAGCGCATCGCAGAGAAGGCAGCGGTGGCTCGGTCAACCGCGTATGAAGTACTAGAAACGCTGCGTGCAAAGGGAATGGTGACCACGTTTTTGAAAAAGAAGGCACGATACTTCAGTGCCGAGGAGCCGCGTCGCGTGCTTGCGCGCATGGAGCAACGGGTGTCGTTGCTCAAGGAATCATTGCCAGAACTCGAAGCCATGCATAGTCGCTCGCGCAAGCGTCCAGGCGTACGCATGTATGAAGGGAAAGCAGGAATTGCGACGGTACTCGAGGAAATTCTTGAGGAGGCGAGTGAGCTGCTGTCGTTTGGCGCTGCTGATGATATTTTTCGCGAAGTTGAGAAGTTTGAGAATTTCGTGGAAGAACGTGTTCGTCGGAAGATTCCTGTTCGTGTGATCTTGCCAAACTCTGCAAAGGCCCAGGAGCGCAAACGTCTCGGTCAGCAGCAGTTGCGTCAGGTTCGCATTGTGCCGAGTCGACCGGAATTCCATGGGATGATGTACGTGTGGAAGTCCAAGGTGTGCCTCATTTCATTCACAGGCGACTATGTGGTCGTAGTGATCGAGAGCGCGACAATTGCGGAGATGCAACGCGCGTTGTTTGAGCACGCGTGGGGGAGCCAGGAGCGTGCTTGACGGCTTTCTTGAGACTATACTTGGAGTATGGAAGAAATATTTCGAATCAGTTTTTTTGTGCTAGTACTTGCGGTGCTCTTTGTGTGGGATCTGCGCCACGGGATTCTGCCGGACGCGATCACGTTGCCTTCGATTGCTGTTGTGGTCGTGTGGAATCTGGTGGGCGGACATGTGCAGCTGTGGTCTATGGTCGCTGGGGCGAGTGTTGTTGGTGGATTTTTTTTCATACAGTTCTTGGTATCTCACGGACGTTGGATTGGTGGTGGCGACATTCGTATGGGTGCTCTCATGGGAGCCATGCTTGGGTTGTGGCCGGCGGTCATCGCAACATACGTTGCGTATGTAGTAGGTGCGATCATAGGCGGCGCGCTCCTGTTACGCGGGACACATCAGCGCACGAGCGCGCTGCCGTTTGGAACGTTTTTGGCGGTGGGAAGTGGTATTGCACTTCTCTGGGGTGAGCGAATGGTGGTGTGGTACACGCAATGGATGCGTTGACGGTTGCAGGGTGTTTGGTAGAGTGGATCGACTTAAAGAAAATTTGAAACAGCAAGGTGTATGAAGATGATCTCGTTCAACATTTGGGGTGGTCGCTACTTCGATGCGTTGATGGCGTTTGTGCGGGAGCATGCACCAACGACAGATGTGTTTTGCTTTCAGGAAGTATTGGATTCGCCGATTGGGCCAGTGGTGAGCAGTGGGTCGCGCGCGAATCTATACGAGGAGTTGTGTGGAGCGCTGCCTGATTTCCATGCGTATTTTGCTCCAGTCCAAGAGTACTATGATCATACAATGACGACTGTCGAACCGATTACTGCTGGCAGTGCGACATTTGTTCGCAAGACACGTACCGTGCTAAAAACCGAAGAGCAACTGATTTGCGGTACGCGTAACGGGTTCATTCCAGGGGACTATGGGACGGTGCCAAGTAATATGTTTGCTGTGCAGTTCGACGTGAACGGGACGCTTCTCACCATTGCAAATGTCCATGGCACCTGCGGGCCATATGACAAGTTGGATTCTCCAGAGCGGTTGGAGCAATCGCGTCGTGTATTGGCGTTCATGCAGGCGCAACCTGGGGAGAAGATTGTGATGGGGGATTTCAATATGCTACCTGGGACGGTGTCGTTGCAGATGTTTGTTGATGCAGGATATCGCGATCTTGTGAAGGAATATGCAATTACGACGACGCGCGGAACGCAGATGCGTATTGCCCATCCGACGTATGGTTCTGGGAAGTGGGGTTGGCAGGAGTTCGCAGATTATACGTTTGTCACCAGTGGTGTACGCGAGACGAGATTCGAGGTTCCAGATTTGCCATTGTCTGATCATCTGCCGATGATCATGGAGTTCGAACCCGTGTAGTGTCTTCTCGATACATTACTTCCTACAAAAATAGTCCACCCTGCACAATGTTCACGTCGTGCAGGGTGGAGTTGTTTTTGGCTAAATGGCTTCGAACTCGAAGACCACGAAGCCGCCGCAGGTTTCCATGGGTCCGAAGGACTCGCTGGAGACGACCTTGAAGTACGGTGTGGCGAGTTCTAGGAACCGCCGTACGTCGCACTTCTCGTCGCCGCGAGAGAGTGACATGGTCCAATCAAGCGGTGCGCGCGCGGGGCGCATGCGCAGTAGCGCGGAATAGAGTTGGAGGGAAGCGTCACGCGCCGCCAGGAGTTGACCATCGGTCACCAGTTCCTTGATGGTGACCGATGTTTGGATGATCAGGTTGATCTGGTGACGCGTTTTGGGTCCTGCGAGCTTCGGAAGATCGTCGAGAAGTGTCTTGGCCTCCTCAACGGCAAGCGCGGGTTGTGCGAGTGCGATGACATGGCTGTACCACTGGATCGCGTTGCACATTCGTTGCTCTTCGTCTTCGTACGGAGCCAGAAACTCGTCGCTGACGATGAGTCGACCACCGGATGGCAAGAAGGATCGGAACGTCTGGAGCGCGCGAGCCCGCGTCCCGTCCTGGGTGGGGAAGTGGTGGAAGACACCTTGCAGCACGATGAGTGGAACAGAGAGCCAGCTCTGCGGCTTGGTGCAATCTCCGAAAATGTACTGCACACGATTGCGATGCTTGCAGTGATTTCGCGCGTAGCCCTGGTACATGACATCATGATCTACTGCGATGACGGTGACATCAGACACCGCCTCGTGTAGCTTATTCGTGAATCGTCCGGGGCCAGACCCTCCCTCCATGATGTACCCGTTCCAGTGCGGGTTGTCTCGAAATGATTCCACGAACCTGATCGCTGCCGCGTCTGCCTCAGCGAGACAGAAATGATCGTCCATGATCCGGCAATACAATGAGGGATCGATGATCGAGCTATATGTCGAGTTACCCATGCACTTCTCCTTGTTGTGGCATGTCCGCATCCAGCATAGTAAATACGTCATTTTTGAAAATGCAGCTGGACAAAATATATAACTTTTCTATTCAGTGTTTAGCAAAAAAATAACAAAATAATGAAAATTGTAAATCCATTTTGACAAAAAAAGTCCCACGAAGTATGCTGCATTTCTATGCTCCATACTGCATTACGCTCCTATGGCCTAGAAGAAAACGAGGCATGTGTGTACCTCACTCTCCTAGAACTGGGGCCCGCTACGGTTACTGAAATCACAAAGAAGGCGCAGATCACACGCACGCTTGGGTACTCTATTCTCGAACGTCTTGGGCTCCTGGGGTTGGTGACACGAACTAGTGGTTCAGAAATGAAGCGCAAGTACACAGCAGAACATCCGCGCAGCTTCTTGCAGTACGTGAAGAACAAGAAAAATCAGTGGGAGCGAAATGTGGCGAGCGCGGAGCAATTACTTCCAGATCTTGTCGCGCTATACAAGGACAATGAAAAGCCAGTGATTCGGTATCAGGAAGGTGTGCAGGGTGTTACGCGGCTGTACGAGGAATCATTGCAGGCCACGGGCGAGATTATTTCTGTGACTGATGTGGAGTGCTGGCAAGATCCAGAGTTGTGGGATTGGGCGCGCTCGTACAACCGCAATCGCAACAAACTAAAAATTAAAGAGCGAATCCTCCTGCTCGACACGCCGCAGGGACGTGAGTGGATTCGTACGTATCGTCCGTCTCCGTATACCGTGTATCGATGGGTGACGAAGGATCAGGCGAAGGGGCTCATGCAATTTGGTGGCGAGCTGACGGTCTATGACAATAATGTCGTGATTGCGCTGCCACAGCGCCCCAATCGCATGACTGCTATTATCGAAAGTAGTGTGCTAGCAAATATTCTTCGTGCACTCTTCGAGATTGTGTGGGATGTTGCAACGCCAGTGAGTTACAAGAAGCGGTAGCAACGTGCGGCGTCACAAAATGAGAACACCCTACTGAAATCCTCAGTAGGGTGTTGTACGAACAGTCATCGAGGGTACGGTCGGAGTCGCTGGTCGATTTCTGCTTGGGAGAGTCCGGCGTTGGCGAAGATCCGTCGCGCGTCCTCGATCAGGTTGTGGCGTTGTCTCGGACTGTAGCTGCCCTTGCCACTGAGCCGTCGCAAGATGCGGTCGCCAGTGTTCACTTCGTAGGTGCGTGCGATCTCGCGCAGTTCTGCGTCCGTTGTGCCAAAGCTCTCAATGCTTCTGCCTGCGCGCCATGCGTAGTACAGAAAGTTCTTGAGTGCTGTTGTTGGATCAGTGTGGCCCTCGTCTCTTTTGCGTTTTACGCACATTCTCGCAGTGTGCAGTGCGCCTTCGGCTTTCTCGTCGTAGGAACGCTTGTTGGGTTGAACTGTCTTGCTCATGAACGCCTCCAATGGCTGTGGTGGTCCAGAGCGTAGCAGATTGGCGAAAAATGTCAATGGAACTAGTGCATTTCTGTGTCTTTGATCTTCACTATGAGTGGCTCATGCTCGATGCGCAGAGTGAACGTGGGTGAGAGTCGCGTGTCGAATGTGCTGTGATGTGGGCGGTGCGACTGCGCGATCTCGACACCTCGTGACTGTAATAGTGTTACTGCGCGTTGTACGTCGTGGTCTGCGGGATAGACTTCGATGTGATCGAATCCACTTGTTTGACTGAGGTCTGGCTTCTGATCAGAGAGTTCGACGAAGTGTACGGGGCCACATGCAGTTGGGAATGGTTCACGTAGTCTGCAAATCGCGATGCGTCGAGCCGAGATGATGGATTGGTATGTATAGACAGAAGCGTCTTCGAGCAGCGCACGCATCGATGTGAATTCCTCACTCGAGGCGCATTTGAATCCAATGTGGTCAGCGAGGAGCTGATTTGCCATCTCATGACGATCCGCGAAGTCGTTGAATATTTGTATCGAGATCTGTGCTGCTGCGCGGGTATTGCTCCAGGTCGGGGAGGATGTGTTCATAGAGTATGAGTATATCGCGTGGACGCGAGTCTCGTCACGCGGTATACTTGTCGCCATATGGCATCTATCGCAGAACATGTTCGAGAGTCTGGCGCAAAGCTCACCGGTCCGCGTCGTGAGATCATTGAGTACATCGAGAATCTCGATGGGATTTTTGCTGCTGCGCAGATTGCAAAGGCGCTCAAGCCTATTGATACGGTATCCGTGTATCGCACACTCCAACTGCTCAAGGAGCTGGATATGATTCACCCGAGCATCGTGTTCGAAGGTGAGCAATATTATGAGTTGCACGGCCACGAAGATCACCATCACCACGCCGTGTGCACCAGTTGCCGTGAGGCACGCTGCGTAGAATGCAAAATCTCTGTGTCGAAGTTGAAAGGGTTCACGGTGAATGATCACAATCTCGTTCTCACTGGGTTGTGTAGTAGTTGCAAGTAGTTGCAACTGTGGGCGTGTGAAAGCGCGTCGCAAACAATACGACCTGCAGGGTATATCCACTGCAGGTCGTTTGCATTTGGTCTCGAGTCGCGACTATTTGATCACGACTTTGCCGAGGAACTGTTCGATGAATGGTACGCTTGGGAACTTCGTCATATCAACTTCGTCTGCTCCTGCCTTCTTGATTGAATGTGGAGTGGAGAAGAAGAATCCTACGAGATTGCCCGTTGATGGAGACTTGGTGAGTGCAAATGCGAGGAGCTTCCACTCAGCTTCCTTCACTGCTTTGCCTGTGCACGATCGGTAGAATGTCACGAGGGTGTAGGTCTGGCCAGCGTAGGTCTTGTCCTCGATCGAGGCTTCGCTCACGTTGCAAATTCGATCGCGATACTTTGCGAATGCTGCTTCGGATTGTGTCTTCATCCCTGCGTAGAGGTCGTTGCCGAACTGGGTTGTGGTCATGGCCCGGTCGTCTGCGTCAGCACTTTCGAATGCTTCGATGTGTGAGAGGTTGACGCGACCAGCCTTTGGATTTGCTTTTTCAATCGAAGACTCTGGCGTTACGCTGCTCAGACCTGCGACCCACGCGTTAGGGATCTTGAGAAGTCCACTTGCGCGCTCGTCAAGAGATGCATAGGGGAGCACAGGGAGTGCGAAGGATGCGATGCTCGGTGTGCGCTTGGTGAGAAATGCTACGTTGCCTTTGTCGTACTTGATCCAGCCGTCTGCGTCTACACGCTTGACGTCTTGCATCTGCTTGCGGCAGTTGTAGCGTGCAGCAGTCTCGAATCCGCCGTTGAAGCTGAACGCGTATCCTTTGCGGAATCCTTCATCGAAGAATTTGTTGCCTGCACCAGCGCCGCGTGGCTTGTCGTTGTAGATTTGGATGATCTGCGCGGCATCGGACTTCGCAATGTCGTATCCGGTGAACCAACCACGATCATACGTCTTGCCCTTGCTGCCAATGATGATGCGCGAGTTGTCCAGGCATGCCAATGGGAGCTTCGCATCAGTCATGACGCGGAACTTGTACGTACCAGATCCTGTTGGCTCTTTGTATTTGTCTGCGCCGTATGTGCCTTGGAGCACCACACCTTCTGGTGCGGGGAATTTGCCTTTGTAGTTAGCGTCTTTGAACGACTTCACGGTGAGTCCTTTGTCTAGAACGCGTGCTTCGCCTGGGCGAACAGGATTGAGGACTGGAGCAGGTGCAGCAATGGCGACCATTGAGGTGGCCATGAGCGTAACCGTGAGTGAACCGACCACTATCATCGACGTAGATGGTATGTGCATAGGAAAAATTATGTGTTTAGTATAGCACGAGGAGCAGACGTTACTCTATATTCTGCAATGCGATGCTGCGCATCAAATCCGAAGTCGTACCACAACAGTTCGGGAGCGTTGTGCATCGCAGTGAAAAAGTACGGGATGTTTTCTACGATCGCTCGATTGTTGTAGTCCATAGCAAACGCAAGTGGGTGCCATTGAAGTTTGCCTTCGCGCATATCGAGCGAGTCGAATGGTCGCTGCCAACTATCGGGAAAAGCGAATTGGAAGACATGCATGCCGCCTTCTGGTGCAGCGCCCGCGGGGTGCCAGGTCACAACGCCCAACTCTCGGCGCTGTGCGGCTGCGGGGTCGAAGCCTGTTTCTTCGCAGGTTTCTCGTGTGGCGCACTGTGCCGGCGATTCACCGGGTTCAATTTTGCCGCCTACGCCGTTCCAGTGGTTGAGGTTCGGTTCTTTTGCTCGCAGGAGCAATAGAATATCGCCACGGTGCAGGCAGAAGCAGAGGGTGTAGTTGAGGGTGGGGAGCTGGGGCACCATAGAGAGATATCGTACCCCGAAGACTCATGTCTTAGCCAACAACTGGTCCGAGACGCTCCCATAGCTGTTCCCATGTCGTGCGCAAGGTCTGTGCAATATCACGATCTTCGATGAGCACACAAAAAGGCGCGTCCTGGCGAAAACTCATGAGCGCGACCTTGTCGCCGTAGATGTTGATCTCGGTTTTGAGCGGAGGGGCAGTCATGAATTTAGTTTGGCGTAGAAGTTTGATGTTGTGCTTCGTGAATTCGCGGGCCGTTGCTGAATCACGGGAGATAGACTTGAGTGGGATACCTCGTCGCGCGCGTTCCCCTGGCCACGTGCTGTAGAATCCAGGGCGCATGCCAGATTTCATGTGTTCTAGATCTTCGTAGACAAGGATCGGTTTTTTCTCGGAAAGCATGTCTGCGTATACTTCTTCGGTGCCGTCGAGTCGTTCATAGAAAGTAACGCGAGGTTTTGACTCGGACTTGTTGTAGATCGCGGTGAGCTCCGGCATCAGACGTTCGAGTTCGGTGAGACGGGTTTTTTCGATCTCGAGCAATTGCTCTGGGTGGACTGCGCTGTACACGAGTCGTTTTTTCTTGCGTGTTTGTGTGATGAGTCCTCGCGTCTTCAGATCAGTGATGAAGTTGTAGATACTTGTGCGCTTCACGCCGGATTTGCGTGAGAGGTCTTGGATAGAGGATTGGCCGAGCTCGAGTGCAGCGATGTATACGGCTGCTTGCAGTGGAGTAAGCCCAAGGCTTTGCAGAAGTACAGAAGGAATTTTCATAAAAGTGTCTAGTATTTAGACAAAAAAGAATACTTGAAATTTACAGTAAATAAAGAGTTTTGTAAAGAAAACAGATAAAAGAGTGCCTAAAATATAGACTAAAGTAGAGCCGCACGATATACCAAAGGTGTCTGCAGGAGTGTGCTCACGCCGAGTACAGGGCAGACAGGAGGAACAGATGATCTCGAGATTGCAGTCTCATCAGCATCCGGCTCTGCCTGGAGTCTCAGTGTGCGCAATGAACAACAAATCATTGCGGCTGGGACAGTCGCAGGAGGTACTCGTCACTGTCGTACCCGACGGGATCATCCCGCTTCACACGCACGCGTGCGATGCGGACATGTACATCGTGAGTGGGGATGCGATCGTGCTGTCCACTGATCAGAACGACGATGGACAGGCAGTGTCGCCCGGCTACTGCGTACGATTCGCTGCCGGCGTGGGACATGGGTTCAGGGCAGGTCCCGGTGGCCTCAGCTTCGTATCACGTAACGGTGGGATCGTAGACGAGACCGGCGAGTGGGACATCCAGCTCGCGGCTGCATGACCTGCTGCTCCAACCAACGTTCGCAACCGGACCCGCAGTCTCACGACGCGGGTTCGCTTATGGAGGAAATCTGATGTGGTACGTTCTTGGAGTACTGTGGACCTCGTCGTTTGGTGTGTGGTTCACCTGGGTGCGCAAGTTGCCACCGGGATTGCCGCGCTCGACGCAGGGTTTCTTCTGTGGAGCGCAACCGCTGCTTGCAACGGGCGGTGTTACTTTTCTGGAATACAAGGCGTTCGGCCTGGCGATGTGCTTCCTGTTGCTCATGGTTTGGGCCTGGACTGCGCTCACGGTCCTCATCGTAGAAGAATGGCAAGCGAGGAAGGTGCTGGAGAACAAGTGAAAATACAACCGGTGAACGACGCATGTAGTGTCGCACCGGTTGTTGTTTTTGTCAGGTGGGTATAGTAGCGTATGGATATATGAAAATAGCCATCTGTCATAGCATGCAGTACGCGGAGAAAGCGCTTGAAGTTGCGGATTGGTTCGCAAGCCAGGGCCATGAGGCGTTTCCTTCTACGTATTCTACACAGTACGTCGGTCTCACGGACGAGGAGAAGGAAGTACTCAAACTCGAACACAAATATAATAATGATGCGATGCGTGAGCATTGGAGCGTGATCGAAAAGTCTGATCGTGTGCTCGTGCTCAACTATGAGAAGCACGGCATTGCTGGCTACATCGGTGGCAATGTGTTTCTGGAAATGGGGTTTGCGTACATTTTGCGCAAACCGATCTACTTGTTCAACCAGATTCCAGAGATGCCGTACTACAAAACCGAAATCATCGCTACGAACCCAACGGTCGTGTACGGAGATCTCACGAAGGTATTGGAATAGTATGAAATGCAAAGCAATCCTCTTTGATGCTGATGGCGTGGTGATTCGGGGCGAACGATTTAGTCTACAGTATACTCGCGATTACGGCGTACCAACGGAGACACTGGATCCCTTTTTTCGCACAGCAGAGTTTGCGCAGTGTCTGGTTGGAAAGCAGGACCTGAAGGAAATTATTGCGCCGTATGTGTCGACGTGGGAGTGGAAGGGAAGTGTCGATGAACTTTTGGAATATTGGTTTCGTGCGGAAAGCGTCGTAGACACTGAGTTGATCGCGTGGATTCAGACGTTGCGCGTGCAAGGAATCCGCTGTTATCTCGCGACGAACAACGAGAAATATCGTACGCAGTATTTGCGTGATGTGGTTGGGTTGGGCTCGCTCATGGATGGCGTGTTTTCGTCGAGCGAAATTGGCGTGAAGAAGCATGATCCGCGGTATTTCGAAGCTGTGCTCACATCACTTGCTGCAGCGGGAATTGCAAAAGATGAGGTGGTGCTTTTCGATGACCTGCAGGCAAATATTGATTGCGCGCAGCAGTTTGGATTTGCAGCACATTTTTATACAACATTTGCTGATGCCGAGCGATGGTTGACGGAGCAAAAGTAGCTTGCTAGGCTCAATGCGGTCAATGTTCAAGGGAGGTGATCCATGGTTCCTGGCGCGCATGTGCATGTGATCGAGAAAGGTCAGCAGCAAATTGCGATCGTTGACTACAAACACGAGAGCAACAGACTGCGATTCATCAATGTTGATGAGGTGTTCGCGTGTTTTGATGAGTTGGGATTCGCTGCGGTCGAGAATCCCTCTCTGCGTCTACGCAGTGCGAGCCTCGTGCCCTGGACGAGCGCGAGGCGAACTGTGGTATGCATTGGCCCACGACCTGCTATTGCTGGATCGCGTCTGTGGCAAGGCGTTGGGATCTTCTATTGTGCAGCAGGACTTGTTGTGCGCCCGTTTGCACTTTTTGCTCCTGGAGATTTGCCGCAACGACCGCTGTTCCAGACGCGGTTTGCGGTCGATCGAATGGTTTTCGTTGTGCAGATACCGTAGTAGATCTGCATCACGTCCGCGAACATGCGAGTACCCGCCTCACCGTCACGGTTGAGCGCGGGTGCTTTTTTATTTGAGGAATTCCTTGAGATCGAAGTCGCGTAGGTAGAGGATGATGAATCCAACGACAATACAAACTACAGCGCTGGCAACGTCCTGATTGGGGAAGAGATAAATATCAGCGAGGTTCCACACGCCGCGCCAAAAAAGTACGATCGCGCTGCCGATAAGGAGCGCGGCAAAGACGTGATGTCGTCGCTCGAACCGTTTTACCTTTTGCTGGTACTGTTCGATGCGGGCGTTATCATTTTTGCGTAGGCGTGGAGGCATAGATCAATGAGAATGTACTCAGTATAGCATACGCTGATCTTGCATTCGGGGTATGCGAGGTGGTACGGTCGATACGTAATTCATGTTGTCGTCTGAGTATGGAAGAACACAAAACAAAATCGCAACTGCGCGCGGCTGTGCAAAGACAGACCATTGCATTCATGACTGCAGCACTGAGTCTCGTTGCTGGTCTTGCATGGAACGACGCGATCCAAACACTGATTCAGTGGATGTGGCCGACAGAGAATGGTGGATCGCTGGTTGCAAAATTTGTATACGCAATTGTACTTACATGCACGATTGTCGTTATCACGGTACAGCTGCAAAAATTGGCCGAAAAAGAGTAATGAAATATTGTTGGAAATGTGACTGTAGTAGGAGATAGAGACTCTGGCCAGAGTACAGGTAACTCTTAACACAGTTCATATTTCTATGAAGTATAAGACGATAGTGTACGCTGCACTTCCTGCAGTGCTTGGATTGAGTTTGCTTGCATCGGGAAGCGCATCAGCGATGACGCACGGATTGGGCGGCGGATCGCATGCGATGGTGTGGGCACAAAATCCAGATCAGGCCGCAGCTGATTTCTCTGCGCGGTTCGAGTCTGCAGCGAAGATGCTTGGCATTAGCGTTGCTGATGTGAAGGCTGCGTGGGCTGAGGGCAAAACCATGCAGCAGCTCGCAAAGGAAAAGGGCGTAACAGCGGAGCAGCTCCGTACTCGCGCACTCGAGCAACATCGTGCGCAGGTCAAGACACAATTGCAGACATTAGTGAGCAAGGGTATTATTACCCAGGCGCAAGCAGATGCACGTCTCAAAGTCGTAGAAGCACAGTGGACGAAGATGGATCAGAATTTTGCCGGACAAAAAGACAAAAAGGCAAAGAAGATGCATAAGGGAGACGAAGGTCGCAAAGGGGGATTGCGTGGTGAGTTCGGCGGACTTCATTTCTAAGAGACGTATTTCATAAGCAACGTATACTATGGAGCAAAAATCGTGGATCGCAGTAGGTGTCCTCGGGGCACTCGTAATCATTGTGGCTGTGTTGGTGAGTGGTGGGTCTGATGATCCAGTGGTGGTTCAGCAACCAGACAACAGTGATCTCCTCATTGAGGAGACACAACTGCCTGTTGAGCAACCTGTTGCCACAACAACACCAGAACAACCAGTAGTAACTGCCACGACGACCGCTCCAAGTGTTGCAACGTCTTCACCTGTAGTCACTGCACCTGAGAAGCCAGTAACACCAACGGTCGCAACGTATACACTCGCGCAAGTGAGTGCTCACGCAACGGCAAACGATTGCTGGACGACGATGAATGGTGTGGTGTACAACGTTACGCCATTTGTGAGCAAGCATCCAGGCGGCGTCGAGGCAATTTCGCAAGTGTGCGGACGCGATGGTACAGCGTTCTTCCAAGCGCAACATGGGGGAGACAAGGGTCCTGAAGGAAGACTCGCCTCGCTCAAGATCGGAGTCCTTGGTATTGGTAGATAGTACGGAAAAAGGAATCATCTCATAAGGCAAGCAAAGAAGAACCCCGACACGCGTGAAGCGGTCGGGGTTCTGTTGTTACGTCTGTGTTGTGCGAGTGCGCAGTGCTGCGAAGATGAGCAGTCCACCTGCAATAATCCACGCGACAGGAATGGACCACATGCCAATGGCTCCGAACACGAGGAGTCCGATGCCGCCACCCACGTGGTGCGTGAGCGACAGCACTGATCCGAGCGTTGCCCGATACCGTGAAGGGAAGTGGTGATTGCAGTAGCTGCGTCTCACTGGATCGATCCCTCCACGGAAGACCTCATGGGCGAAGAATACTATGAACATCGTAAGCATGTTGGGCATGAGTGGCGTGAGTACAATGCCTAGACCTGCGAATGCGAAGAGGACTCGTAGTGCTCTCTCCTCGTCCCCGGTGTGTTGTACGAGACGGCGCATGAGTGTGAGCCCGATAATGATGGAGATGTGGATGCCAGTAACGATCCAACCACTCCACGCATCGGTACCGAGTGCTCGAGTGCACAGTATCAGCCACTGCATGTTGGGTGCAGTGAAGCTGAAGTACATCACAGTGCTCACGATGATGACGTAGCGCAGAGGTGGGTGACGCAGGCACCAGAGTACTGCGCCGATCATCGACGTGGGGAAGTCGGGGATTGGTGTTGCGTCGTCGTTCACAACGCGCTGCGGTTCTTGCGCATACGCCCGATCTTCTCGCATCAACACTGCTGCGACGAGTCCAGTGCACAGGAGAAGTCCGCCGCTCACAATCCACGGAAGACGCATGTCGTAGAGCATGATGTAGACGCCCAGCGGCGCGCCAATGCACTGTGCGACACGTGTAACGAACTCTTCACGAGCGAAGATCGTGCGCATGTTCCCTTTGTATCCCAGTGCACGAAGTTGGTCTGTGATCCAGGCCTCGTATGCACCTGAGACACAGGTTGCACCGACTGCATCTACTGCTTCGCTGAGCATGAACATGGGAATTGTCGAAGAGACTCCGTAGAGTCCGATGCCGATGCCCTTGAGGAGGCATGCGAGCACGTAGGAGAACTTGCGACCGATCTTGTCTGCGATTACTCCTGTTGGGACTTCGCAGACCAACTGCGTCATGAAGTACACACTGTTGACCAGATTCATCTCGAAGATGGTGAGTCCATTGCGTACGAGGAATGGGACGTACACCGCGACGATCATCCCGATGCCCAGTTGTGAGAGGAACGTGAGGAACAGGAAGAGTCTGATGGTGGAATGAATCACGCAGCGCCTCCATGGCGGTTGGTGTGGTGGAATCCTGGTACCAAGACGTACAAACGAAAACGCCTCGGTACCTGGCCGAGACGTTCTTCGTGAGAAATAATGAAAATGCGATTATGCAGTCATTTCACGAACACCATCCAGGCCAACGCGGAATCCGCGTGACGCAGCAAGAACATAGCCAACAAACTGTGGCGTATCCTTGTGCTGGATTGTGTAGGTGTGAACACACATAGTATTGAAATTACTATTTTTAGTTGATCATAATTGCAGAATTCTGTCAAGTTCGGTACGCTGTTGTCTATCGAATCACACCCCTATGCGCCAACACTATTTCATTACCAACATTGAGCCTCATCAGGGCAGTATTTTGTTGCAAGATAAGGCGGTTTGTAAGCAAATTACATCAGTATTGCGCCTTGGGGTGGGGGATGAAATTGTCCTGGGCGATGGCGTGGGATTGCGTGCAGTGTGCACGATCGCAGCCATTGAGCGAACACAAATCGTGTGCACCGTCGTTACGTCGACACGCGAGCCAGCACCAGCACGCGAAATTCGAGTTGCTGCGGCAATTACGAAGCGCGACACATTCGAGTGGACTGTACAAAAGACTACGGAGATTGGGGTCACTCGCATTACACCATTGCGCACGGATCGCACGATCAAGTTGGGTGCGAACTTGGAACGGCTTGCAGCGATTGCGCGCGAGGCTGCAGAACAGAGTGGCCGTGCGTACGTGCCAGTGATTGATCCACCGATGACGATTGATGAGCTCACCGCTGCAGAACAGTCTGGATTCTGGTGCGAGCTCGATGCAACTACACCTGCCACCGTGTTACATGAGGTTCCTTCGTGTGTTGTTGCCATCGGCCCAGAAGGTGGGTGGTCGGCGCAGGAGCGTGAAGCGTTCGCCACACATAATTGGACGCCAGTTTTGCTAGCACCAACTGTATTGCGGGCCGAGACCGCTGCAATTGTTGCGGTCACAAAGGCGCTGTTGTAGGAGCGTAGATGGTTTGACATCTGCGGCTCTCTACGCTACACTAGCCCTGCTTGAGAAATCCAAAGAATCGCGGGGTAGAGCAATTGGCAGCTCGCCAGGCCCATAACCTGGAGGTTGGCGGTTCAAGTCCGCCCCCCGCAACAATCGTATAATGAGCAACGCCGCCAATCCAGTTCCTGGGTGGCGGCGTTCGCGTTGGAGCAGAGCCACTCTATAACTCTCGATGTAACACTGTCAACGAGCGCTGCTAAACTCAATTATATTGGGTACGGGCGTGATCGAGTCGTAGGTGAGTGTTTTCTTGCCATCGGGGAATGCCATGTCGCGGATAACAAGCCCTGTCGATGGGCCACCGTCGAGGTTGATTGCGATCTTCACTTGTTGGTTGCCTTCGAGTGCGCTCGCGATTTCACGCGCAAATTGGTAGAGCGTGATTTGGCCGAAGTAATTGATGATTGCGAGTTTGTTGTCACGTGTGAGTGCGAGTGCTGTGCGGCGGGCGCGTTTGCCGCTGTCTTCTTTCACAGCAGGCTCGAAATTATGCACGAGGATTGGGTAGCTCTGTAATCCGTCCTTTGTGGCGATGAGGCTGCCGAGTGTCGAGCCAGTGAGATTCTCGATCTGCACCTGTCCACGGCTGTCGATGCTCACGAGTCCGCTGCGATTGAGATCGTATGTACTTGCGCCGTCCCGGGTTCCACCAGCCGAGAAGTAGCCAGTCGGCGTGTTGTTCTCATCGAAGTACGCCCCATTAATGACCATGCACTGCGTGCAGTCTGCTGCCCATTGGGAGAGAAATTTTGCTTCGCTGCTGGTGCGCAGTCGTGCACGTGTTCCTTCGGGTACGAACGTGATAACGAGTCCTGACGCTGTTGTTGGATTTGGGGGGAGATGTGTGTTGCTAGGTTGTAGTCCTTCGGGTGCATGCACGGGATTAGCAATCACAATCCAGGCGAGGCCGCCGAGGATAAGTGCAAAAATAATCGTAGTGCGCAGCGTCCGGAAAAACATAGTTACTTGGCCTCTCGCAGTGAGCTCGCGAAGGTTTCCACTTCCTTTTCACCAACGAAGTGCATTGGCCAGAAGGTGATGAGCCAACGTTTGCCAGATGGTGCCCATACCTGTGCCACAAATGCGCTGCCGCCGTCACCACCGCACTCGAAGGCTTCCACGCGATAGGGTGACGCAATCGCTACACGCCCACAAGGGGTGAACATCCCACCCAACATCACTTCGTAGCGAGGTTGGAGTAGTGTTGTGTTGAAGTCTGCGTAGATAGTGTTGAACGTTCTCCCTTGCGTGTCTTTGAGCTTCGCGGTATTTGTCAGTTCACTTACGACGACAGGGAAATTGCCGGTGCTGATGGTTTTGCCTCGAAGGGTGGTGAAATCGCTGAGGCCCATTACTTGATGCAAACCTGTACCGACCTGAATGGGAGGAGCAGTTCTTTCTGACGTGGAAGTGGCAATCCATGCAGCAGGAACACGGACCGTGAAGTGATGCTCGGAAGATGTGATCACTGCGTCGCCATTGGGTTGTGGTACAACGGTTACACCCTCTGCATCATATTGTGCTGCTTCCCAGGCTGCGTTGTCGCGTTGTAGTTGCATCTCCTTTTCTACAACTGGTCCAAGGAGTTGGAGTACTGAGAGTATTGAGTTGTCCGTGGAACTCATGGTCTTGAGTTGTTGGTTGACGGTGTTGAGTGTGCGGTGTTGATCGACCAATACGTAACTCCCGATACCAATTGTCACGCAAAGCAGGATGAATAGTACAACGAGTGGAATGAGTGGAGATCGGGTAGGCATAGTGGTTGTTTGTCTCAGTATACTCGTCCACAACGAAAATCGCCACCCAAAATGGGAGGCGATTTTCTTCTGCTGAGCGGTAGACCGGATTCGAACCGGCGACCTTTTCCTTGGCAAGGAAACGTTCTACCAACTGAACTACTACCGCAGATAACGCCTGTATGCTACCAGAGGGTCTAGAAAAATGCAAGGCCCAAAATAACGCAAAAAGAACGAACCCCAATCGCGGTTACGAAAGGGGTTCTGTTGGGTAGCTGAGCTGCGGTTGGGTGACTACTTGTTGTCCTGTCCGCTCAGCTCACGTGCCAGTGATGCAAGCAGCCTGCGTATGCGCTGTTGGGTTTGGATTGTCTCCCTTGCGGCGAGGCTATCCAGTGTGTGGATATTTCGGGGCAAGGCAGAGTCGCGAATTTTGGTATCGATCGCTTCCATCGTGGTGGGGTCGAACTGGTCACCGATGAAGAACGGGTTGGACTTGTCCGTCAGCATCAGCAGCGCCATGACCTTTGACCGAGGATGGTGGCGCAGCAACGGATCCCCATTGTCGTCGTAGAACGTCCCGCGTAGCGTTCCATCATTGATATCCAGTCGGAAGTCAGCGACAGACTGAGGGAGGTTCGCGTCGTCTATCGCCGCTCTGAGTAGTGGTGCACTCAAGAGCGGGTGGATCTTTTGATCTTTGACGAGCGATTCCACTAGTTTCTTGCCGCTGAGCGCGGAGCGGATCTCTTTGACGATTGGGCAGGGTTTGAAGTCGCCTAGTGTCTTGATGTAATCGTGCGGACTGACGTGGGACTTGTTCGCAAGTGGTTGTGTGGCCACGAGCTTGAGGTCCCAGTGCACGTCTTCATCCAGACACGTGAACACAAGGTGCGCTGGCGTCTTGCCACTTGCAGGAACGAACGTGCTGGAGTAGATCGGTTCGTGATGCAAATCCGCACTGTGGATCGCATCGCGTACCTCATGGTACTGCGCCTCAGTAGGGGGGCCGGAGAGGTGGAACTCCTTTTCTCCCTCATCCTCGGCACATTCGCAAAGTCCGTTCAGGCCACACAGGAGCGTCTCGGCCCAGCATGAGTCCAGCCAGACTCGGCTGAAGCGGTTGCCGTAGCGGATCGCGTAGAATTGCGAACCGTCGGGCGCAGTCTTCTTGGTCCGAACGAGGCGGATTGGTGTAGCCATTGTGCACCCTCACTTGATTGCGGCTTGGCGTGAGTGCCAAGGCATAGATGGTACAAGTAGGAGAGAAAAATGTCAACATGGGGGGCTCAGGTGTCGAAAACAGAACCGCCGCGTTGGTGTTGGACCAAAGCGGCGGGTGTCTGAGATGCGTTGCGCGGGTGTCAGTCTCGAAATCGTTTCAGCTTCTTGTGGAGAATGGGTGCGTCTTCGAAATAGTAGGTGATGTGGAGCCCGCGGTGGCGGAATTTATCAGCCGAGAGGAGCACCGCCTCTGCTGCTTCGTAGGTACCGAATATTGCCACGGGCTGTTCGTCGCCGTTGATGTCCAGGAGAGCGTAGTGTTGCACACCATCGATCCGTTTGATCCGGACATCGTACAAGTGCTCGGGAAGCTCCGAGGTGTCGAGTGCCTCCATGATGTGCCTGTAACTGTAGTCCGGGTGCAGGTGCCCTCTCGTGCAGTAGACCTGGAGCAAGTGCTTGCAGCTGAGGCGCGTCAGAAATCCCATGGGTGGATTTTGCGGACTTCTGCGCGATTTGAGTTTGATTGTGCGTAGTTTGGTACTGCTGGCCGGTGCCACGCTTGCCTGCCACAGACACGTCTGGTCCATAGTCGGACGAAGGACTTCCAGCTGTCGCAGGAGATCAGACGTCACAGCTGGTGGCGGTCGGCGATCTCGTTGGTATTCGAGAATTTCAACGTACGCTCTCTCGAACTCTGTTCCTTGGTAGATGACCTTGCCGCGGGCTAGGATGGTGAAGACTTGGAAGCCATTCTTCATGGCACCTGTTGGCAGGATACTTGTCTTCATTCGCTTCTCCTTTGTCAGATGGAGACTCGTGTCTCGGGCCTAGATGTACCACAACAAGAGTGTTGTGTCAACGAGTACGAGCTATTTCAAGGTCACTTGTGTGCTCTTGATGAGCGCCTTTTGTGCGCGTGTCTTGGGGTCAGCTTTTGTCTGATCGTACGTGGAGAATGCAATAGTATCCTCGGATTTCCACTCGATTGTGAATTGTGTGCCAGGGTAGCTGTAGAGCGCGTTGAATGTCTGGCCCTCGTCAATCGTAATTGCAGCGGGATTGAATGCGCCAGTCACAACATCAAGTACGCCGATGTGTCGCGAAGATCCAGAACCGTCGCGTTCTTCATCCATATGCACAAACGCGATCACGCGTTTGCTCGGTGAGGGGAGTACCTCGACATTGAGATGGTCCTTGTCGTATGCGTTGATCTCGGTGTATTCACTGAACTTCAATGTTTCGGTGTTGAGCTTCCAGTAATCGAAATGGAGTGCTTCGTCAGCGCCAGGGCCTGTGCGCAATCGTCGGATCACAATAGTGTTGTCCTTCGGAAGTGCAACGAACAATTCCACGCCATCGCGTGCACCAGTGAATCCTGCGGCAGTTTTCACGCTTGCCACGAGAATTTCTTCTTTTCCTTCGGAGATTGCGGTGCGCGAAATGCGCAAGTCACTAGCTCCAAATGATTCCACGCGATAAATCGCCTCAGGAATCGCATTGATTTTCTCTCCCTGTTGCTGGGAGGTTCCTTTGAGGTTGGTAATGTCGTTCTCGAGTTGCGTGACTTTGTTCTGCAAGTATTGGTTGGTCTGCGTGAGGTGTGCTTGTTCCTGCTCGACGTTGGATTGCGTTCTATGTGTCATCCAGTAGACTACGGCGATCACGACGATAGCCGTAACAACAAACATCCAGCCTCCCAAAGGAGAGCCGGATGTGTGCGGTGCTCGTCCCTGATCGTCTCGAGGTGATTGCGATGAGGGTTTTGCAGCCATAGCGATTGTGGATTGAGTATTAAAGGGTCGCGGAGACGCGGATGCTTGGGCCCATCGTGGTGGTGAGGGCGATGGTCTTCATGTAGGTACCCTTCGCAGTGCGAGGCTTGATCTTCTGCACAGCGTCGAGAAGTGCGATCACGTTCTCTGCGAGCTTGTCCTTACCAAATGATACCTTACCTACAGCAAGGTGCAAGTTGGCAGTGTCGTCATTCTTGAATGTGACCTTACCCTTCTTGAGTTCGGTGATGATGCGCTTCACATCGTTCGTCACCGTGTCGTTCTTTGGGTTAGGCATGAGACCGCGGGTTCCGAGGATCTTTGCGATCGGTCCCATTTTCGGCATCATGTCTGGCGTTGCTACTGCAACATCGAAGTCAGTCTTCTCAGACTTCTTGATGTCAGCAATGAGATCTTCGCCACCAACGAGGTCTGCACCAGCTTCCTTGGCAACAGCCTGGAGCGACTCAGATGCAAAGACTGCAACGCGAACGGTCTTACCAGTACCGTGTGGCAAGGTTACTGTACCACGAACGAGCTGGTCACCCTTCTTTGGGTCGATACCAAGGCGAAGGTGGACTTCGAGTGATTCATCGAACTTGGCGCTTGCGAGCTTGGTGAGAAGCTCAACAGCTTCGCTCACACCGTAGGTGCGAGACTGGTCGATCTGTGCGAGAGCGGCGACTGTGCGCTTGCCCATATGTCTAGTATTACGTGGTATAAACGTCCGTGCCTAGGGCGACAGACTCCCACATGAGTGATGGGATCATCCTACTGGAGGGCGGTTGTTCTGTCAATATGGGCCCATCTTTTGGCCACGCTGCCTGAGCCACCTTCCTCCAGTAGGATCGGCTATTTCATGGTGTTTACTCTATGGACGATGCGGTCCAGAGGTTTTCTGAGAGGAATTCGTGGAGGGCTTGGTTTTGGAGTTTTTCGTCTACGTTGACTCGGCGACGGGCTTCGGATTGGAATGCTTCGAGTGATGGGGTGGGGGAGGCGAAGAGCACGTCGGCTAGGTCTTCGAGGTGAGCACGACGTTCGGGAAGGAAGCCGGCGTATTTCTCCGCGAGGGCGTCGAAAAATTTCGCACGGTCTGGGGTGTGTTCGTGGATCGCGTAGATTGCTCTGCAATGCGCCATGTACTCACCTGCGACCTCATGCTCCATTGCAGGTAGACGTGATTCGAAAAAGGCTCGTTGTCGCGCGTTGTCGATGCTTGCTGCGCGTTCCAACAACGTCGCGACATCAGTGACAGTCTCTCCGTTGATCGTAAAATGCACTAGCGCCATTGTCTCTGCGAGCCGTGCTTTTTGCTCTGCATCGAGTTGATCTAGGACCACCTGCGCATCGCGAAAATCTTTTCGTCTACCGTCGCGCAATTTGTGGGAGAGAATTACTTCGGGTGGTTGGAGGTCGAGCGTAACTCCCTCAACTGTGCGTGTTGGCGCATGGTCGAAGGATGTCGCATCTTCAACAAACATGACTTCAAATTGTGTTACGCCGCGTTCATCATTTCGGAACAAAAATGCATTGTGCGTCGTTGAATCGGTTATTTCTTCGATCGTGAGCGAACGGCGTGTGTGGTCAGTAACCAAAAATCCCTCACGCGTTGCCGCATCGAAGAGTGCCTGCCGCTGCGTCCCCAGAATCGCCATATCCAAATCCTGGTGATCACGGTTCCATTGTCCATCCAATAGGTCGAGCCCAGACCCACCTGCTACATATGGTCTGATCCCAGCGTCTGCAAAAAATTGCACCACGGTAGCGAGCTCCTTACTCAATTCCGCCTTTCGCTCCACAGAAACTTCTGCTCGTGATCGCTCGAGTACGTACTGTTCAACATGTGCCAACGAAGTACGAGGTGCTTGATCCACGACAGGGCTGCCGCCGCGCGCATGTTCAGGGTGTGACATAGAGAAGTGGGAGATATCGCTATCAGTCTACACCGAATAAGCATCCGAATAAAACCACGAATGTAACTTGGGTATGCGAAGTGGGCTTTGGAGCTTGCCCTAAGGGGGCCAACGGAGGTCGACCGGTCAGCCATATCCGCCGTAAGGCGATATGCGTTGTCCGGTCGACCGAGTTAGAGACCCAATTTCCCGGTTAGGGAAATTGAGGTTGTACCCCGTGGGCAAGCTCCAAAGCCCCCTTTCATATACAAAAAACCGAGATGCGGTGGGGCGGCCATTATGTATCGCAACCCCACAACACCTCGGTTTTTTCGCGTCCTTGAAAGTCTAGAGTTTAGCCTTCGATCGTGATGCCCATCTGGCGAGCCGTACCTGCGATGATGTTCATGGCTGCGTCGATGTCGTTGGCATTGAGGTCAGGCATCTTGAGCTCGGCGATCTTGCGGAGCTGTTCGCGGCTGATCTTGCCTACCTTCTCAGTGAGTGGCTTGCCTGATCCCTTTTCGATCTTTGCAGCCTTCTTCAACAAGTCGGAAGCAGGAGGGGTCTTGAGGATGAATGTGAAGCTGCGGTCATCAAAAACCGTGATTTCCACTGGGATCACCGAACCCATCTTGTCGCGGGTCTGATCGTTGAATTGGATGCAGAACTGCTGGATGTTGATGCCGTGCTGACCGAGCGCAGGACCTACTGGAGGTGCTGGGTTGGCTTTGCCTGCTTCAATTTGCAGTTTTACCTTTGTGAGTTCTTTCTTTGCCATACGAATTCTGTTAGAGCGTCGCTAGTGTAGCCTAAACCTTTTTAATTTGCAAGAAGTCCAATTCTACTGGTGTTTCGCGACCGAACATTGAGACGAGTACCTTGACCTTGCCGCGAGCCTCGTCGATGTTGGCAACCTTACCCTCCAGGTTCTTGAACGGCCCATCGACAATGCGAACGAGTGCGCCTTCTGTCACGTCTACCTTGAACTTCGGCTCGTCTGCGGAGATGCGCTTCATGAGTGCGTCCATTTCCTTCTTGTCTACCGGAGTAGGGGTGGTACCAGATCCTACGAACCCTGTAACGTTGGGTGTATTGCGTACTACGTACCAAGAATCGTCGGTTACGACCATCTCAACCATCACATAACCAGGGAAAATCTTTTCCTCCACGGTGACGCGCTTGTTGGATTTGATCTTGATTTTCTTCTCTGTTGGAACGAGAATGGCGAAAATCTTGTCTTCGATGCCGTAGGAATCAATACGCTGCTGCAAGTTGCGGGCGACGTTCTCCTCGTAGCCAGAGTAGGTGTGGAGCACGTACCAGCGTCGACCGAGTTTTGCTGTGCTTTCTTGTTTTGCCATAGGACTGTGCGAAATGAACGATTAGATAACGAGACTCAAGATGTACTGGAACAAGTAGTCGAGCAATGCGAACAAGATCGCAAATCCAACGCACATTGCGATAACAATGAGTGTGTTCTTGAGCGTCTGCTCGCGTGTTGGCCAGCTGACTTTCTTGAGTTCTTCGAACGAATTGCGGAAGTAATCTGTGACGACATTCGCCATAGCGAAGGTTTTATAAAAAGCCCTTCTCGGGGCGTTATGGGGAGAGTATAGCACGGTGGTGCGTGGCGTCAAGGTGTGAACAGGGGGGAAGTATTGACAAAATCGCTGATTTATTGTAGTATCCCGGCAATCTCGACTGCGCTGTGCAGTGCGATGAGGCTGGCCTGCGGGCTCAGGAGACGACATGAATACGAACAGTGGTCGCATGCGTGCGATCGTGATGTGCATTCTCGCCACGCTCGCTGTCGTGGGCACGGCCCAGGCACAGAGCATGGTGAAACTCCCCATCGTCGTGCCGGACATGGTGTCGGTGGTGTGGGAAGCAGAAGCTCCTCCCACGTTGGAGAAGCTGATGGAGTTGCAAGGCGCCGGAGAAATGAAGGCCTGTGCAACTCCCAACCTGCGTGCGATTCGTTGGACGCGTGTGGCGAAGCACTTCGCGACGTACGATGGGCTCAACAGCACCCTCAGTGGGATCCGGGGTGTGAACTGGACCTCGTTCCCAAAGGTCGTGGGTGTGAATCCTGTCAGGAAGGACGGCGCGATTCCAGCGCTCTCGCTGGCGTCGTTTCGTGACGTGCAGGTTCGTTGGAAGCAACTCGATGATTCGGCGAAGGCATCGACCGCGCTCAGCGCCCCTGTCGCGTTCGACGGGTTCTACCTGTCGCTCGTACCGGGGGAGTACACGATTCCCGCGTTCGAGTTCGCCTCGGCGGATGGTCGGTGGTGGCGGACCAAGACGGTGAACGTCGAGGTCTCGCCGACCATGCAGACGCCTGCCTACACGCTCAAGCCAACGCCGTTTCGACACCGACCGCTGATCGTCGATCTAGCGGAGTCGGTGTTCGGCGACTGGAAAGGGTTCTACTGCCTGGGTATCGGCTCGAGCGAGGGCTGCACCAAGCAGACCGAGCTCAAGGCCGGGCAGAAGTACCTCGTCCTAGTCCAGGAAGAGCGCAAGCGCGAACGTGACGCGGCACTGGAACGCGCTCGCGTGATCGGTCCCGAGACGGTCATGCTCTACGAGCAGACTGCGATATTCGACAAGACGTCTACGAAGGACGATGTGGCGACTGCGCGTCTGATCGAGGTCGGGGAGTCGGTCGTGCTCAAGCCCGACATGCTGTACCAGTTCGAAGAGCGGCGAGCGTGCAAGGAGAACATCCTTCGGCTCGCGTCTCCGCAGCGCGCGCAGTAGTCCCGCCGATACGTCGGCACAACAGAGCAGTACATGACACGTCCGTCAGTCCAATGCACATCACGTGCAACGGGTTGGCGGACGAGTTGTTTTTGTGGGAGTATGAAAGTATATGTTTGCATTTCTTCCTGGACATCGACGATCGTATCGCGCGTATAACGAAGTGCGAATTTCGGCTGCGCGGTTGGCGCACAATTATCGTGCGGTGCAGGAGCTCGCGGGGGATAAGGCGGTGGGTGTCATTCTCAAGAGCAACGCGTACGGGCACGGACTGATCCCTGTTGCGCGCATCGCACAATCGCTCAATGTTCCGTATGTCATTGTAGATAGCACATATGAGGCGCTCATTCTCAAGGACCATCGCATTCGGGTTCCAATCATGGTAATGGGATTTACAGCGCTCGAAAATTTGCAGAAGAAAAAATATCCGTTCACGTTCGTGGCGTCGGACCGCGCGTCACTTGAGACACTGCTCGAGACGCAGCCACACGCGCCGATACATATTTTCATTAATACGGGGATGAACCGAGAGGGATTTGATCCCGAAGATGTTCCTTGGCTCATCGCGACGATTCGCTCGCATGCAGCACAGAGATTCGAAGGAGTGATGTCGCACTTTGCAGATGCAGATCGCGAGCCTATGAGTGGTCTGACTCGTCAGCAGCTCGCCTGTTGGGATGCTGTGCTCGCGCAATTCCATGCGGCGGGAATCGAGTTCTCACTTCGACATATTGATGCGAGCAATTCAACGTTGCATGCACGGAAAGCGCAGGGGAATTTTGTACGCGCAGGCAAGGCGTTCTATGGTATTGCTGGTGGTGAACACCAGAATTATGCACGTTTCCTTCCTGCGCTTGAATTCGTATCCACGATCGTGACGTTGCGTCGTGTGAAGAAGGGCGAGTCTGTGAGCTATGGTGCAACGTACAGTGCGCCACAGGACATCCATCTCGCAGTGATTCCAGCGGGCTATCAAGAAGGAGTGGAACGTCGACTGAGTAATGCTGGTGTAGTTACAATTCGTGGAGTGCTGTGTCCAATCGTAGGTCGAGTTTGTATGAACTACACCTGCATCGACGTGTCGGCAGTTGAAGGTGTTGCGGTCGGTGACGAGGTCACGGTGTATAGCAATGACCAAGCTGCACCGAACTCATTATTGAACGTGAGTCGCCTCGTAGGCAGCATCCCACACGAAATTATGACGCGCGTGGACCATACGGTTCGGCGTGTTGTTCAGTAAGGACTTGACTTACATACCTTACTAATCTAGGATGCGAAGTTCCTGACGCATGGTGCGAAGGGTAATCACAACAGGAGTGAGAACATGGCATTGTCGAGTGAGGATGTGTTGCAACTGGCACAGACGCTCAAGTTCAGGGAGTCACTTGTGCATCAGCTCGGTTCGATGATCCGCGATAAGGAAGAATTGGAACGTGCTGTGCAGGCGATGCTCCATGACGACCGTCTTCTCGGGCGGCTGGCTGAGATGGTCTATGTCGAAAGCCTCCCGTCCGTGGAAGCCATCGTCGTATCGGGTGTATCGTTCTCGGATCGGTACACTTCGGTTCGCTCGCCGATCCAGCACGAAAAGTACTGGTATTCGGTGGAAAAGACGGATGGGGAGAAATGGACACTGTCTTACACCGAAGACGCGCGTCGCGTGTTCGTCTGTCCGGCAGTGCCTCTCTCCGAGTATGGTCCTGCTCAGGCGCGTGCATTTCTGCAACGCAACGGACTCGCGCCGGCCAGGGCCGAGGACCTGTTCACGTATTTGAAGTTGGAGGGTGTCTCGAGGCATCTGTTTCTAACGCGAGAGGGGAAACATCTGCTGGCTCTCGATGCGATCTCAACAAGTGGCGAGGTGCTAGGCTACTGGTACAACAATGTTAATGGTACAGGGGGCATCATTCGGAGTCTGTTCACAGATCCGGGGGACCCAGCAATTAGAAAGGCGTACAGCAATCAGATGCCAGCTATGTGCGGTTCCAGCAACGTACTGCTGCTCGCGTACAAGATCGAGTGAACAACAACACCAATGTGATACCCGCGCTTTACTCTCAGGTCGAAAACAATGAGAGGTAGGCGCGGGTGTTATCTTTTGTGTGATTAGTAGTGATACGCCTGTCCACGCGTAATCATGTACGAGCGATACAACTGCTCCAACAAAATGACTCGCGCCATCTGATGCGTGAAGGTGAGCTGAGAGAGCGCCATCATTGCAGACGTGCGCTGGCGTAGGTCAGGGTGTAGTCCAGTTGGACCACCCAGGATGAACGTCAGAGGTTCGCCGTGCTGTGTCCATCGAGTGATGGTTTTTGCAAATGCGATAGACGATTCTTGTTTGCCGTGTTCGTCGAGCGCGATGACGCGTGTGCCTTCGCCGATACGTTCGAGGATGCGCTTTGCTTCTTCGTGTTGTACTGCCTCTCGATCTCCTGGGGAGCGAAGAGGTACTTCGGGGACAACAATCACTTCAACGCGCGCAAAAGCACTGAGGCGCTTGAGGTATTCCTCTTGCGCCTCTTTCCAATACGATTCTTTGAGTGAACCAACGGTGATGAGCGTGATGCGCTGCATGTGCTGTGGGGTACTGGTGTGGATTAGATGTCCAAGTTCTGCACGGACTTCGCGCGGGTCTGGATGAACTTCTTGCGTGGTGCAACATCGTTGCCCATGAGAATTTCGAACATTTCATCTGCCTTTGCGCCGTCTTCGACAGTCACGCGCTTCATGATGCGGTGTTCTGGATTCATGGTGGTCTCCCAGAGCTGGTCTGCATTCATTTCACCAAGACCTTTGTAGCGCTGGATGTTGATGCGCATGCCGCCGATCTTGAGAATCTCTTCTTCGCCACCACCTGCGAGTGCTTCGGTGGTTGCCTCTTCTCCAGATGCTGCCGCGGTTTCTGCAGCTTTTGCTGCCGCCTTGGCTGACTTGGAGCGAGCGATTTCGTCGAGGATCTGCATCTTTTCTTCGTCGGTGTATGCGTACTTCATTTCCTTGCCGAACTTGAGACTGTAGAGCGGTGGCTGGGCAATGAAGATGTGACCCTTGGTGATGAGATCAGGGAAGTAGCGATAGAAGAGCGTGAGGAGAAGGGTTCGGATGTGCGAACCGTCCACGTCAGCATCTGTCATAATCACGACGCGGTGGTAGCGCAACTTTTCGATCTCGAACATTTCGCCGACGTTGGTGCCCAGTGCAATGATGAGCGATTTGAGTTCGTTGTTGGCGAGAATTTTGTCCAGACGTGCGCGTTCCACGTTGAGAATCTTACCGCGCAACGGAAGAATAGCCTGGAATTCGCGGTTGCGTCCTTGCTTTGCGGAGCCACCTGCAGAGTCTCCCTCTACAATGTAGAGCTCGGAGTTCTCTGGTTCGCGTGATGAACAATCCGCGAGTTTGCCCGGGAGTGTAAAACCATCGAGCGCGCCTTTGCGTAATACGGAATCGCGAGCTACGCGTGCTGCACGACGTGCGCGTGCAGCGAGGAGACATTTGCCGATGATGCCTTCGGCGTCTCGTGGGTGCTCTTCGAGATAGGTCATGAGCGCATCGCCGAAAATAGTTTCGACAATCGGCTTCACTTCTGGGTTGCCGAGCTTGGCCTTGGTCTGTCCTTCGAATTGTGGCTCAGGAACGCGGATCGAAATAATCGAAGTCATGCCCTCGCGTACATCGTCACCAGTGAGGTTCTCGTCCTTTTCCTTCAAAATTGTTTTGTTGCGCGCGTAGGTGTTGAGCACGCGGGTGAGTGCGTTGCGGAATCCCTGCACGTGCGTACCACCTTCGGGGTTGAGAATGCTGTTGGTGAATGCGAAGACGGTTTCTTTGTAGTCTTCGGTGTATTGCATTGCGATTTCTACCTGTACATTGTCCTGCTCCTTCTCGACGTAGAAAATCGTCGGGTGCTTCACTTCCTTCGTGTGGTTGATGTGCGTGACATACGATTTGATACCACCGGAGAAATAGAAGACGTACACTTGCTGCGCTTCTTTTTTGCGTGCGTCGACGATGCGGATTTCTACACCTTTGGTGAGATATGCGTGCTGGCGCATGCGATCGAGGATCGTTGCCCAGTCGAATTCAGTGGTTTCGAAAATCGTATCATCAGCCATGAAGGTGATGGTCGTACCAGTGTCTTTCGCTTTGCCGACTTCTTTTACAGTGCCTTGTGGAACGCCGCGCTTGTAGTCTTGCTGCCAGAGTTTGCCTTCGCGGCGTACTTCTGCGCGAATCCATGTGGAGAGTGCGTTCACAACCGATACACCTACACCGTGGAGACCTCCGGACACTTTGTATCCCGAAGCTTCGCCGCCGAATTTGCCGCCAGCGTGCAACTTCGTGAGGACGAGTTCGAGTGCGCTGACTTTGTATTGCTTGTGTGTGTCTACTGGGATACCACGGCCATTGTCGGCCACGCTCACGGATCCGTCGTCATTGAGTGTGACAGTAATGCGGTTGCAAAATCCTGCCATGGCTTCGTCGATCGAGTTGTCGACAACTTCCCAGACAAGATGGTGGAGACCAGTGACGCCAGTCGAGCCAATATACATTCCCGGGCGCTTGCGCACTGCTTCGAGTCCTTCGAGGACTTGAATATTTTTTGAATCGTAACTTGCGGAGGGTTTTGGGGTTGCCATAGGGTTCTGCTTTTGCGCATTTATACTACCACTCGCTCAATGGTGGCAGCAAGGGGTGAAAACGTATCTGCAAAAGATGGTGCTCACTCCTCTACGGGGTACAACGTTCCATTCCCTAACCGGGAATGGCCGTCTCGTTCTCGGTCAGCCAGACAACACTCATGCCTTGCGGCGGATACTGCTGACTGGCTGGCCTGCGAAAGCCCCCTTAAGAGGAGTGAACACCATCTTTTGCAGATACGTTGATCATGCATGTCGTCACTTGTCAGGGAGTACGACAGCAACGCGCGAAGGGGTGCAGGTCTTGAGGGACCTTCGGAGGCCGATCGGCCAGTCATATTCGCCGCATACGATACGTGTTGTCCGATCGGTCGAGAACGAGACGCGATTTCCCGGTTAGGGAAATCGACGTTGTGCCCGAAAGGCGTGCACCCCTTCGCGCGTTGCTGTATACTACACACATTCTATGCCCATTGATCCTAATCATCACATCAAATATCGCCCAGCTTCGTCTGATAATTTGACGACAGGTCAGCTGCGGTTTGGTGAATTCTGGACACGGCAGCGTGCGTTCTTTCGACGCGTGTTGATCGCGGTGTTGTTGTTCATTGGTGTTGGTGGAATTGGATTGGGAGTGTATACGTTGGGTGATTATTTGTTCCGTGGACAGGCGCAGGAACAGCGAGAGGTTTCGCGACTCTTCCAGGCGACGGTTCCATTTTCGAAATATCATGAGAGCCTTGCACCACAGGATCCGCAGTTTGGCGTGGCTGATGTGTTGCCGGCGACAGGGGATCTCTATGACTTTGTTGTGCGCGCGGTGAATCCGAATACGGATTGGTATGCGACGCTCACGTATACATTTGAATACAATGATACAGAGACTGCAGAGGCGTCTGTGACATTGTTGCCCAATACGGAGCAGATCGTTGCGGTGCTCGGACAAAAGAGCGCGCTGCGTCCAGGCGGTGCATTCTTGTCTGTCAAAAATATTTCGTGGAGTCACATTTCGCCGCACACAGCGAAGGATCCTGATGCATATGTTGCAGCGCGGACTGCATTTGCTGTGAGCGACATTGTGTATACAGGTGGAACGATCGGGACTACGATTGAGGATCAACTAGCGTCGCCAACGATTATTGGTGTGACGTCCACGGTGGGTGCGGTGACGCCGATTCGCTCCAACCGCGTGACTTTTTCTATTCTCAATAACACAGCATACAACTACTGGTCTGTGCCGGTGTATGTGTTGTTCATGCAAAACGGCGCGTTGCGTTCGATTGAACGTACGGAAGTGAAGTCGCTCAAGTCAGGGGAGTCTCGCGCTGTAGAGGTTCGTTCGCTCAAGGACAATCTCGGTGCAACAACGGTTGAAATTCTGCCGATCGTAAACGTGTTTGACGATTCGGCCTACATGCCGCAATAGTAGATAGATGGTAGAACAACTGCTCGCGCGAATTCGTGCGTGGTTTGCAAGCACTGACTGGGCGCTTCTTTTGTCGATGCTTGTGCTCATCACATTCGGGTTGTCGGTGATCTACGGCATTGATGTGGGACGTGGATTGGGTGGTGGCGCAGCGACAACGCAACTCATTGCTGCGGGAATCGCCATTGGTCTCTTCATGTTCGCGAGTCGGTTGCCTGCGGCTGCATGGCGATCATACAGTCTGGTGGCATATGGTATCGGTGTTGTGGCACTCGTGGGTGTTTTGCTCTTTGGTCGCGAGGTAAATGGTGCAAAGAGTTGGTACTCCATTGCAGGATTTTCGTTCCAGCCGGTTGAGTTGATCAAAATCGCGATGGTGCTGTTCATGGCGTATTTGATTGATCGAGGTGGACGCGCATTCCACAGCTTCTTCTTCTTTAGTAAGACGGCGTTGTACGCGGCGATTCCTGTGCTGCTCATTTTGCGACAGCCGGACTTGGGATCTGCGATGGTGCTCTTTGGATTGTGGCTCGGCGTGATGCTCATTGTGGGTATCAAACGTCGCTACGTCGCGTTGCTCGCATTACTCCTCATTGTCGCGGGGTTGGTTGGTTGGTTCTTTGTGTTTGCGCCGTATCAGAAGGATCGCATTTTGACGTTCCTTGATCCCAATCATGATCCACTGGGCGCTGGCTATAATGTGCAGCAGTCTATTATCGCGATTGGCGCTGGTCGCGTATTTGGCCGCGGGTTGGGCGAGGGGAGTCAAACACAACTGCGCTTCCTCCCAGAAGGCCAGACTGATTTTATTTTCGCCGTTGTGGGTGAAGAGCTTGGTTTTGTTGGGGTGTCAGTGATTTTTCTCGCGTTTCTTTTCATTTGGTATCGCTGCATGCGCATTGCGATGTCGGTGCGCGATGATTTTGGATTGTTCGTGACGCTTGGAACACTTGTGCTGCTTTTTTGTGAAATTACCATTAATATTGGCGCGACCATCGGTATGATGCCTGTGACCGGGATTACGCTACCGTTCGTGAGTCTCGGTGGTTCGTCGCTGATGATGCATGCGTTGTTGCTGGGAATTGTGGCGAGTGTTGGGCGAAGTAGCCGGGTGTCTGGCTAAAAGGTAGCAAACCACCCTCTGTGTCGACGAGCGGCAAAAGCCCACTATTTGAGTTCTTGGAGAGACTTTCGGAGGGTAGCCAGTCAGCAGTATCTGCTGTAAGGCGTGATGCGTTGTCTGGCTGCCCGAGAACGAGACGCCATTCCACGGTTAGTGGAATGGACGTTGTGCTCTCCAGGGGCTCAAATAGTGGGCTTTTGCCGTTATGGTGATACAGAGTCTGCTTTCTTGACAGTTTGGCGCTATTTCCCTATAGTTATGAGTGCTATGCAGCACCAGCACCCCTCCGGACCAGAAATGTTGAATGATCCAGGGCGGATGGTTCAGTTCTGCCCAATGTGCGACGCAGAGTTCAACCCAATGTCTGCGCGTATTCTTGCTGAATCTGGCCAAGGAACCCTCATGCACATTACCTGTCGGAATTGCCGCCACGCGGTCGTTACGATTGTGACGGTGACGCCACAAGGTGTGAGCACGTTTGGGTTCATTACTGATGCAGCAGCAGAGGATGCGACTCGCATGCTCGGCGCAGCGCCAGTGAGCGTGGACGACGTCATCGAAGTGCATCAGCAACTTACAAAAAGTATTCAATTCGCAAAAGCGTTAACGAAGTAACGGTATGCAATACCAAATCCAGTTAGAAACACGTGCAGCAGGAACCAAGGCGCTCGCCGCATCACGCGAAGCAGGGAACATCCCAGGCGTTGTGTACGGTCCAGATCGCGAAGCAACATCCGTCGCTACCAAAGCGATTCCTTTTGCAAAAGTATACGCACAGGCCGGTGGTTCGGCATTTATTGACGCGTCCATCGACGGCGCAGCTCCAGTGAAACTCCTCGTGCAAGATGTGCAGGTCAACCCAATCAAGGGTGAGGTCACACACATCGACTTCCGCCAGATTAACATGACCGAAACCATGCAGGTGAAGGTTCCTGTAGTATTTGTTGGTGAGTCACTCGCTGTGAAGGGACTTGGTGGTACACTCGTGACCCAGATGGACGAAGTAGAAATCGAGTGTCTTCCTAAGGACTTGATTGCAAACATCGAAGTATCGATTGATCAGATCGCAACATTCGAAGACAAGATCACTGTTGCGAAGCTCGTTGTTCCAGCAGGGGTGAAGATTCTCTCACACACTGAAGATATTGTTGCCTTCGTAGAAGCACCTCGTTCTGAGGAAGAGCTCGCAGCACTCAACGAGAAGGTTGATGTAGATCTTACCAAGATCGAAGTATTGACTGAAAAGAAGAAAGAAGACGACGCAGCAGACGCAGCAAAGGCATAACGCGTCTCGCGTATGTCAGCCCGCTCTTTTTCACTTCCAAAAACGAAACGCCGTGTGCTTTTGCGCACGGCGTTTGCGTTACTCGTCATTTTCTTTGCTGCAGGTGTTGGACTTGCGGGGTGGCAGATTTGGAGTCGTATCAGTGGACGCATGATTGAGCCGGTGGTTGCTGGAGGTGAGTCTGGCGAGCAAGGGCCGCGTTGGCGATCGTCGCTCAATGGTGTGGCAGTGAGTGGTCCTGAATCAGAGCAAGAGCCAGTGGTTGCAGTGATGATTGATAATCATGCTGCAGCGCGTCCACAAGCGGGTATCGCTCGCGCGTCACTCGTGTATGAGGTTCCAGTGGAAGGTGGATTCACGCGATACATTGCTGTGTATCCGCTGACGGCTCCGACATCGAGTCTCGTCATTGGTCCTGTGCGAAGCGCTCGGCCGTATGCTGTAGAGATTGGCACTGAGTTATCCGCAATGTATGCACATGTGGGTGGATCCAACGAGGCACTCGATGTGATCGGGAAGATTGGCACGTGGGATTTCAACGAGTATAGCCGCGGGCAATATTTCCATCGCGCTGATGATCGAGATGCGCCACACAATGTGATGACAGATACAGTACAACTGCGTGCTGGGTATGATCGATATTTTGGTGCACGGACAATAGCGCGCTCGGGTTGGCGCTGGAACGATGCTCCTGTTGCAACTGGAACTATCGCCAACGTTCTCACTATTGATTGGGCAGAGCGGGGGAATGAAGTGACGTGGGAGTATGTTGCTGCATCGCGCACCTATCAACGAACACGCGGAGCCATTGCGCATGTGGATGCAGACGGAGCTCCTGTGATAGCGAACACTATTATTGTTCAGCGAGTTACTACGAAGGTTCTGGATACAGAAGGACGCTTGCGTGTAGATCTCGTTGGTACTGGAACAGGTGATCTCTTCCGAGATGGTCGTCGCATTCCTATTACATGGAGCAAGAAATCATCCACCGATCGCACTCAGTGGTTGGATGCTACAACAGGGGAACCAGTAGCGTTTCGCTCTGGATCAGTTTGGGTAGAAGTGGTTCCCAAGAATGTGGGATTGAGTGTGCGCTAGCAGCTAGAGTGTGATTTCAATGAGACGATTGTCATTGTGGTAGTCCTGATGGACTACCACTTTTGCTGTAGAGAAGTTCTTGTTAGCAAGCATCGTAAATGTGTCTGTTTGTTCTGGATCGATCTCGCACAAAAGTGTAACTTCTTTGCGATTGAGACTTGCGATTTGTCCGAAAATATCGCGATAGCAATCGAGTCCATCTGGACCTGCAGTAAGCGCGCTATGCGGTTCGTAGAGTGCTACTTCTGGGGCGAGGCCGCGCATGCGCGCCTCACTCAAATACGGCAAATTCATCGTGAGGATCAATCGTCCTTCAGGGAGGAATTCGTCAGCCTCGGTCAGCAAATTATTCTTCAAAAAGTGTATTGTGTGGACGTTGTTGCTCGTAGCATTCTCACGCGCGACTGCAAGTGCGTCGGATGAAATATCAAGCGCGAGTACTTGTACATTTGGTCGCTCGTGCGCGAGTGCAATCGCAATACATCCACTCCCTGTGCCGACGTCGATGACAGATGCTGGTGCGGCGTCGAGGAGTGCGAGCGCGCGTTCAACCATGAGTTCAGTCTCTGGGCGGGGGATGAGTGTTGCTGGTGTTACGTGGAATTCCAATCCCCAGAAGTACGCGCGGCCAGTAATGTATTGAATAGGTTCGTGGCGCATGCGGCGACTGATCCATTGTGCGAACGTCCCGTAGTCTGCCTCAGTCATCTCTTCGTCACCATGTGCTGCCAGATGCGCGCTCGTGCGGTCGAGTGCAGCGCACAACAACAACTCTGCGTCAGAGGACGCAGAGAGTGGGAGCAGTGGAGAGAGCATTGCTCGTCCCCACATGAGTGCTTCGCGCAAGGTCATACGGATTAATCGTCGTCTTCGTCATCTCCCGCAGCAACGGCAACACCGTTGACGACAGCGTTCTGGATCGCAGCAATGATGTGCGCGATATCGCCGTCCATGACTTGTGGAAGGTTGTGCCAGGTTTGCTTGATGCGATGATCGGTCATGCGATCCTGGGGGAAATTGTACGTGCGGATTTTTTCACTGCGGTCTCCAGTACCGATTTGTGATTTGCGCTGCGAGCCGAGTTCGGCAAGGCGCTTCTCTTCGCGCTGTTCATAGAGACGTGAGCGCAATACCGACATAGCGCGTGCGCGGTTGGAGAGCTGTGAACGCTCGTCCTGACACGACACAACGAGACCCGACGGAATGTGCGTGATGCGTACTGCTGATTTGGTTGTGTTCACAGACTGTCCACCATTACCACCTGCGCAGAATGTGTCGATGCGCAAATCGTTCATGTTGATTTCGATTTCAGTCTCTTCGAGTTCTGGTAATACAGCGACTGTTGTCGTGGATGTGTGTACGCGTCCAGCCTTTTCTGTTTCGGGAACGCGCTGCACGCGGTGTACACCAGACTCCCAACGCAGTGCACCAAATACGTGTTCACCCTCGATGGTGACGATCACTTCTTTGTAGCCGCCGATTTCAGTCTGACTGCTCGAGAGAATTGTTGCTTTCCATCCTTGGCGTTCGGCGTAGCGGATATACATGCGCAGCAACTCTGCAGCGAAGAGTGAAGACTCGTCGCCACCAGCACCGGCGCGGATTTCGATAATGACGTTCTTCTCGTCCATCGGATCCTTCTGTCGGGTGAGGTCTGTGAATCTCGTGTTGAGCGCTTCGAGACGTGCTTCAAGTACTGGCAATTCTTCGGTTGCCATTGCTACGAGCTCTGCATCAGGAGAGGAGAGTGTCTCTCGCACATCGACGAGCGCACGCTCAACTGCCGCTTGTTCATCAAGGCACGCAACGATTTCCTTCACTTCTTGGTATTCGCCACCAATCTTCTTCATTTTTTTCGGATCAGCAAAATTGGCCGCATCGTTGAGGCCTGCTTCGAGTTCGGCAAGTTTTGCGTGATAGTTGGTGCTCATAGGAGTTCAGAAAAAGTGTACCACAAATGAAAAACACACCTGCAGAAAAACTGCGCGGTGTGCCTTTCGGAATCGCTACTGATTGGTCGTTGTCGACTTCTTGGAAGCGCGTGCTGCGTGCTTTGCAGTCTTGCTCGCGTGGGTAACCTTGGTTGCGGCAACCTTGGCTGTCTTTTCCTTGAATTTCTCAACGCGGCGAGCGGTGTCTACGAACTTCTGCTGACCTGTGTAGAATGGGTGGCAGTTGGAGCACAATTCAACGCGGATTGCCTCTTGGGTCGATCCGGCGACGAATTCCATGCCACAAGCGCAGGACATCTTCGCTCCAGCATGATAGGTTGGGTGGATTGCTGCTTTCATAGGGGTTTTCACAAGATGGGCAGATCATACCCAATTGGTTGACGAGTGTCAATAGAGCGAGTAGGCTCGCGGTAGCCTGGAAAGGTACAGGCAACAACGGACAATACCAGCAAGGATGGGTGAGAAATGGGACTTACAGAAGGTATTTTCGATCCCGCGAATCGATTCGTCAGCACGAAGGATCTGCGCTCGGCATACTTGCACTATGAGGAAAGTCGTAACATCACGGCTCCTACGTACGTCGAACTCCCTGGGGAAGATGGTCTGGAGCTGGGCATCGTGTCCAGCACCAATCCACAGATCGCCGAGGCGATCTCGTCGCTCCTGACGAGGTCGCTCGAACAAGCTCGCTGCGACAAAGGTGGGCATCTGCCGCCGGAAGTCGTTCTGCGTGTCCAGCAGGAGATCATCTCTCCTCAGGGCGTCACGACACTGTGGGGTGTGGCGGGGCACCGATTCGTGCTTGCGCGTCGACATGATGCGCGAACACACGAGATCGTTGCCACCATCCTGGTAGGAAGAAGCAAAGACACCATCTTCTTCTTCACAGGTCGGTACAACAACCTGCGCTACTCGACGATCGTCGAAGATGTGCAATGGGATCAACCAGACCAAGACGATCCGACGCGTCGGTGGTTCGACCGATTTGCATTCCCAAATCCGCAGCGCTTCAAACCTGATCGGTATCACCACATCGCCAACTTCGTGGTGAGCCCGGACTGTCGCAGCGCAGGATTGGCAAGGAAATTTCTCCGAGCCATCGTTCGCTACTACAGTCGTGATGTGTTGGATGGAAATGATCTCCCGATCGTTCATTCGCAACATCTCCTGTGCGGTCGCGGCTTGTGGCAGATCGGAGATCCGCCATGGCTGATGCGCATGCAGAAACTCGGGTTCTATCGCAGGTGGGGAGCGGAGAGTTTTTTCATAGAACATGACTGGGCTCCGCTGCCAGCAGTCATCATGGACGGACGTCAGATCGATCATCTGTCGTACAATCAAATGTACGACATGCCCACGTGTTATGCGGATGATCAGCAACCGCATCCGTCTGACGAACATCTGTTCGAGCGCGTACCCGAAGTGGTTCGGCTCGCGCAGCATCCGAGCGCGAAGCTCCAATACTTCCAAGCCATGTTCGACTTCGCGCAGAACATGGAAACAGGAGAGTGATCATGCAGACCTGGCTCAAAAAAGAACACAGCATCGCAACACAAGCAGTCATGCCGTTCACCGGCGAGGGGGCCTACCACGGTTCGACAAAGCAAAAATCCGCACCCGCTGTGCAAGTAGCACGTGTTCCTGTGTCCGAGGCAAGGCCCACGACACTCGAACGCTACGTGAAAGACGGCGTCGGATCGATCGGCATGTTCGATGCCGTGTTCCCCAATAAGCTCGGTACTGTTGCTCAGCTTTTCGTACCTTCACAAGACGCTGTGCGAGATGATGGCGTCACATTCTGCTGGTGCCCATTCGACGAAGCTGAGCGGGAAGCTGGTCCGGTCACGCGCAACGTGCTGCGTGTGATGGAGCGCGGGATCAATGGGTTCAAGCGGTACGTCTACATCGACTCGAAGATTCAGTATTTCGAGCCGGGAGATCTCCCCGTGGACAGCTGTCTTCGTCATGTCGACGGGACTATCGCGGTCCGTGATGAGCGAGTGCAACGATATGGCTCCACCGTGCTCCATGACATGCGCGCACGAATCAAGCATGACAGCCCGCCGGAGTTCATGGCGTATCAATCATCAGATCACTGCGCCACCGGATTCCTCACGACCCCGATTCAACTGCGCATCCCAGAGCTCCTTCCCAACTTCAACGCGTTCGACGCTGCTGTTCGCTCCACCGAAGCATCCGAGGTGGCGCATCCCGCGGGAGCCATTCTCGCGTACGATGGACTGACAGTACACTGGGCAACGCCAGCAACTTCGAGCGGATGGAGGCTCTGGGTCCGCTGTACCCAGACCGATGTCGAAATCACCCCAACCGAGTCGGTGATCGCCTGTTACGGTACCGTCTTCCGACCTCGTCGGTAAGCTGGATCTGCCAGCGACCCTCACACCCCGTGCGCACGAACTGTGCCACGGGGTGTTCGTTTTTTTGTGTCTTTTTAGTAAGTAATGGCGACACGGTGGCCTGCATACCCAAACCCAAGGATCTTTGGGTTTGGGAGCTCAGGCATCTGCGTGCCAAATACTTGCCAAAAATTGGCATTTCCTCTACACTTCCCCCAGTTTATTAATCACTCATCTCTGAAGGCTCACGCACAGATCCTCCTGACGGGCAGCGATTTTCCTCCCGACCCAGGCCTGTGCTGTGCAGAGAGAGGCTAAAAGGAACCAATACTATGCCAACCAATCCAACATTGTTGGAGATGCTCCAGTCCGGAGTGCACTTCGGACACCAGGCCAAGCGCTGGCACCCAAAGATGGCGCCATATATTTTTGGCGTACGCAGCAATGTCCACGTTGTGGATCTCGAGAAGACGCAGCAGAAGCTCGCTGAAGCTGCAGCATACGTGAAGAACATCGCTGCAAAAGGCGGCACCGTTCTCTTCCTCGGCACCAAGCGCCAAGCGCAGGCTCCGATCAAGGAAGCTGCTATCAAGTGCGAGATGCCATACATCACTGAGCGCTGGCTCGGCGGAATGCTCACCAACTTCGCAGAAATCCACCGCCTCGTGACCAAGTTCACAAGCATGAAGAAGGCTCGTGACACCGGCGAGCTCGTGAAGTACACGAAGAAAGAGCGCTCGATGTTCGACAAGGAAATCGCAAAGCTTGATTCCTTCCTCGCAGGTGTAGAGCACATGAACAAACTCCCAGACGCAATCTTCATCATCGACATCCGTCATGAGAAGACAGCACGTCAGGAAGCGCACGTGATGCAAGTGCCAATCGTTGCACTGTGTGACACCAACGTGAACCCAACCGTGGTAGAAAAGGTGATCCCAGGTAATGACGACGCTGTTCGCTCGATCGCCCTTGTTGCTAATGTACTTGCAGAAGCAATCAACGAAGGACGCGAAGAAGCGAAGAAGGCAGGTGCAACACTCGCAGCAGCAAAGGTTGCAGCAGGCACCGGACCTCGCGCAAGCGAAAAAGTTTCGACCGCAGTATAATTGCGGAGTAATCACACACCACTATGGCAGTATCCGTTCAACTCATTGCCAAGTTGCGCGAAGCAACTGGCGCCGGAATGATGGATGTGAAGAACGCACTTGATGAAGCAGGTGGCGACGAGAGCAAGGCAATTGAAATCCTTCGCAAGAAGGGCACAGCAAAAGCAGTCAAGCGCGCTGGCAAAATTGCAGCTGAAGGACGCGTTGTCAGCTACATTCACGGCGAAGGTCGCGTAGGCGTGCTCGTCGAAGTGAACTGTGAGACGGACTTTGTTTCTCGTGGAGAGAAGTTCGGCGCACTCACACGTGACGTTGCAATGCACATCGCTGCTGCCAATCCACAGTACGTGAGCCGCACCGAAGTTCCAGCAGAACTCGTAGAAAAGGAAAAAGCAATCTACCGCGATCAGCTCGCAGCAGAAAAGAAGCCTGCAGAGATGATCGAAAAGATTCTCGAAGGTAAGATTGGTAAGTACTTTGCAGACATCTGTCTCCTCGAACAAGCTTGGATCAAGGACGACAGTATGACGATTGAGCAGATGCTCGCCGCAGCAACAGGCGAGATCGGCGAAAAGATCGCAGTGCGTCGCTTCGCCCGCTATGAAGTAGGCGAGGGTATTGAGAAGGAAGTCGTAGACTTCGCTGCAGAAGTCAACGCGCAAGCAGGAATGTAATTTCCATAACAAAACAGCGCCTTAGGGCGCTGTTTTGTTATGCTGAGCATAGGTTAATGCCTCTTCGTGACGCTGGAGCGTGACATGAATGAACGTCATTTCTTGCTCGACACGCTCAAGTCGCCCAATGATTTGAGCGTGGCTGGTAGCGATCAAATTCCTGAGTAGTAAAAATTGCTCGTCTTGTGCACTCAAGCGTTCTTCTGTGGTTCCTGCAAACATTTGGAGAGCGTCCAGAATGTCTCTGTTGGTTGGACTAACTGGATTCATAGTGGTGGTGGATTCCTTAGTTACTCTCTCACGCAGAGAAGTATAGGTAAGAAAAAATGATTCTTGCAATGTGGATAACCTCGGTTTTGTGGTATACTTGCACCGTAACCGTTCTTCTATGGGCAAAGTTCGTGTAGCAATTAATGGGTTTGGGCGTATTGGACGTCATGCGTGTCGAATTGCGCTCAGCTCGAAGAATGTAGAAATTGTCGCAATCAATGCAGCTTTGTATTGAGTATCAAATCCAGCCATATCACTCAGTGTACCCAGG
>JBBTQS010000002.1:0-113210 GCA_038065555.1 Patescibacteria group bacterium | reverse complement strand
CCTCCTCGCGGCGCTCCTGGCCGCGATTTTCACCCTGGCGTGCAGCGCCGAGGGTGGCACCGAGCCGACGCCGACCGACAAGGTCGACGGCACCGACAACCCCGTGACCGAGTTCGCGAATCTCGCGATCGAGATCATGGGCCAACCCGCCGACGCGCCGGTGTCCCGACGCCTGAGCCCGCCGATCGACACTCCCAACGTCGTCCTGATCAAGGACAACGACGGGAGCAACATCGACTGGGATTGGGTCGACGGACTCGTCACTGCGAAGGTTCCGATCGGAACGTACACCTGCGAGGTTACGTTCGACGGCTTCCTTCCTGAGACGATCACCCTCCAGGTGACCCCGTCCGACATCGGCACCACCGTGAGCCAGCGCATCGTGCTGGTCACCAACGGTCCGACGAAGCCCGAGCCCGTCGAACTGGGCGAATACTCTGTGCAGTGGGCCAACTGGACACCGCCGGACGAAAGCAGCATCGGAATGTTCGATGACGGAGGTTCGGTCTACGTGACCTACACCCCCGCCTTCGAAGCCAAGCCGGCGCAGTACCAGTTCCATGGTGACATGCCCTCGATGACGTGCTACGTGACGGAAGGTCGCAAAGTCGACTGCCCCACGTGGACCGAGCAGGACGGCACACTCGGCAACAGTACTGGTGAATTCACCAACGATGACGCGGAAGCGACCATCAAGGTAGACTTCACCATTGATCCGGGTGAGGCGGATGAGTACCACAAGTACTTCATCTACCGGATCAAGCGCGAGTAAGAACAGGAACGCTGCGGTAGCTACAACCTAATACCGCAGAAGACCCAACACGACGTGTTGGGTCTTCTTCATTCTTTATCTCTTCAACACTACTTCACTTCTCTAACAATCACATAGCCATTGAACGGAGTTGTAGCGCGCCTCAAATCATTATCCGAAGGCATGTTTGTGCATTTTTTAGACCCATCTTCATAGCACCCCTTCCCCTCCCCCTCACAACTTCCATTGCACCAGCCCCAGTTGTCCATGATTTGGACGCGTGGTTGGAATGCGCAGAAGCGGTCGCCGACGCGGTAGCCCTTCTTGAGTGGCTCGAAGACGAGTGTGGAGTTGCCGCTGGTAACAGTTGGAAGATCTGTTTTTCCATCAGCATTTACGGTGTAAACTTCGCCACCGTCGGAGACACAGCTGTCGAATGTGTAGTAGTGGATGAACTGGTAGTACCCGACGGAGCATGCCTCTGGTGAGGATGCGAAATCCTTGCTGTCGCACACTGGACGACGGTTCTTGTACAATCCATCGAATGATTCGACGCTCGGCACACCAGACCACTGCGATCCCCATGCCACAGCAACTCGCTTGATCGGCATCTGGTTAGGCGAAACATTCGTGTAGAATCGAACCTGCACCGCTGTCGCCTCACTCGCACTGGCCACAAATCCAGCACGGAAATTATTCACTGCAATACTTCCATCTGGACGCTCGCTGCAACCATCTTGATTACAGATTGCAGCCTGGACTGCTGGTGCGCGAAGTGAGGCATCCTTCTTATTTTTTACGAATGCATACGACGAGTCGCTAATATCTCCGGCAGTAAGTTGATACGCACTTTTTGTCGGTATCCACTCATGCTGACCATATTGCTTCGCAAACAATCCATCCAATAGCGGATATGGTTGATCGAAGGCACCTTTAGGTGCGCGTGAATACTGAATATTCCCCACAGACTCTGCAGACAGATTTCCTTTGATGAAATCATCGGGACGACGTGGCGTACCAACACACACCCCTTTATCAACAAGCTGCTTACCACCTACCAACGTAAGGGTTTTTGATTTACTGCAGTCGGATTGGGAGTTGCAGTATTGTCCGTGCGCTTCACCACCAACACACACCGAAACACCACAACGACTTCTCGCAGCATCCCATGGCCACCCATCGAACTTTGACCCATTCCCGCAAGACAATGGGCTACCACCAGCAGGTGATCCACCGATGAGACCACTAGCGCCTGATGCAACCACATACAATGGCGTCGCTGTAGGATTAGTGATTGCTTCAGTGGAACCAAACGGTGCTGTTGGGCTATCTGCAAGATACGCGGGTGATGATCCAGACAACCCGACACTACTTGGACTTATTGTAAATGCTACCTTACGATTTGCCCACAAACGATCTGTCCAACCCTTATGCTGTTGATCCTCAACGACACGTTCTACAACTGTACAATATTCACGGAGATGGAGTGTCACAATCAACTCAAGATCTACACCACCACTATGTGCATCACAGATTGAATATCGAACACCCAGGAATTTACCATTCTCGTCGAACACAAGATCAAACAAGAGAGCGAGACGTTCTCCATTTGGACACCAGTTAGGTCCACTCTTCGTAATCTGACTCACGTTCGTAACTTGGTTTTGTAGCTTTTCACGCAAAACTGATTCATCAACCGTTCCACCAGTCATTGGAATAGTTCCGGCCCAATCCACATCGTTGTTATTGTTCCAATACAAACGAAGTCGTTTTGGATTCGCAAAATTCTTATCATTCACTAATCCCGTCGCGTATGGATACGTTACTCCAGACTTTGCATCATAGTAGAGCGTACCATCCGTAAAAATAGGAATACTCTTGATCAAGGCCTGACGATTTTGAGGAATATACCAAGCGCTTTCATTCGTATGCAAAATGGTAATTTCTGCACGTTGAATATCCTGAAGGAAGAGCTCTTTATCATTCCAAATATCACTCAAACCACTTTTAGGAACTACGGGGAGGTAATCACCAGGAACATGCTCATTCTCTTGAGTTGCCTTGTACGTCTCTGTTGCGTTGATAAACCCGTGAATCGAGTGTTCGATATATCCCAATCGCAAATATGTAGACATCTGATACCCTTGAGAATTCAACTTCGACAAATGCTCAGGTAGACGATACTCCGCAAGAACATTTTGATCCTTACTCAACGTGTCAATCTTCGTTTGATTTGCAGGAGTAGGATTGGTGAACATGGTATGTGCGCCCTTGCTTTCGGCGTTACCACGAGCCTGTACGCAGTACAATTGCCCCGCATTCTTCGGTGCCACATATCCCGCCTCTTGGTATTGGTTGTAGATGTCTGTTCCACCAGCCATAAGCGTTGCAGGATGCCAAGTCTGACATGCGTACTGGCTCTGCTGGCCGTTGATTGCCATGGAGAAGTCGGACTCGAGACAATAGCCTTCTACACCAAGGACATTCTGAACCTTGTTGAGTGGGAGACACAGCCCGTCGAGCTTGCCTGTCTGTTCTGCATCCATGGTATTGGTCGTCTGCACATTTGGTCGATCGTCTGAGCAATCCACCTTGCGCACACATGATTTGCCATCCTTGCTCTCACCATCTGTTGCAAATCCACCTTGGCAAACACCTGATGGCAACTCTGCGCGCAAATCATAGTACTTCGCCTGACCACGCACCGCAGTCTGACCGTAGTACGCCTTCTGGTATGAGCAGCCACCACACTGGTTGAGTGACACATTACGCGTACCAATCTGCTCGCCATCAGCGTTCACAATTGGTGAACCGTCGTTGACGTCGAATCGCTGACACGTATTGGCGTTCTGGAAATTCGCAAGTTTGCTCGATGGATCACCACTATTGGTGAAACGTTGCACGATACTACTTGGGAATGGGCTGTCTGATTCTGGATATGCGCGACAGGTGCGCGCAACCATGTTAGGTTGTGCCGTATCGCCTGATCCGACCGTACCACCAGATTTGCCGATAACACATCCGTAATTCTTGAGACACACACCTTGCACCTGCTGTGTACCTGTGTGCATCGGAAGTGCAAATGAGCATGAGGTGCCAGCAGCCTTACCAGCACAGACACCAGAAGAAAGTGTTGGGTGAATGTACCCAAGTGGAATATCCTTCACGCCACCATCTCCACCAGCATTCACAATTGGTTTGAGATCTGCTGCTTGGAATTGGTTATAAATCGAATAGCCGGAATAATCCCTACCCTTCCACGTGACATCGCGGCTGCTGTACAACGTCTTGTCGAGAATCTTGTCTGTGGTATCTGTAGTATCTACCCACTTCGCACACTCCCCTGCGGATTTACCATCAGGGCTCGTCTTCCACTGTGCGCAGGTTCCTACATCAATACAGACATCGTCCCACTTTCCTTTTTGTTCATTCCAAATCGTGAACGACGTCTTGCAGGCAAGCCACTCGCCACACACGCGATCTCGATTGACGCGCACGACCACGTTACTATCATTGAGCCCACATGCCTGCTGTGCCTTGAGCTGCAACGTCGTGAGCATTTGAATGAGCTCAGGTGCCTTGTTCCCACTCTTATACACACCGCACAACAACTGCGTACGAGTGAAGTCAGGTGTCAGATAGTCATAAATCCATGTCGATCCTGTGTAGTATCCGATCTGCTGTTCGCAAAATGCATCAACATCTGCCGTGAGCTTGTTGGTGCACAGCGCGCCGAATGTTGCCTCATGTGCCTTGTTGCTCACACCATCCCAACCACCTTCAGGAACAGAGAGTGTGACACTCACCTGCATCTCGCGCATCTTCGCAATACAGTAGAGACGTTCCTTGCCGCAATTCGGATCTTCCTTGAATGGTGTGCACGAAGCAGGAACTCCATTGCTGCTATTTCCTAATCCTGCTGAACCAAATTTGTTCTGTCCGAAGCTGCTCTTGTTGTTGTCCTTGTACGCCGAATCATTGATGGTATCGAGCAAGCACTGCTTGTCTGGAACTTGCTTACATGCATTACCCAAGACTGTTGCATCACACGTAACAGTCTTCCCATCGACGACAACCGTAATCGCTTCCGGAAGCTGCGCAGTCTGCTTCACTGGCACTGCAGAGGTTCCTTGCTTGTTAGCAGTTGCGCTGAGGGTGAGGCTGCTGCTCCACTGCTTGTTAGGATCTGAGGTCTTGTCGAAGAGAATACATCCGTCACGCAGATTCACCTGACCATTACACGAGGTGGTGTCGATTCCTTTGTTATCAAGGAAGTAGTACGGCTTGCCTGATGGGTAGCGATCGCTCGTATCTGTGTGATCTACAAATGCAGTACACGAATTTGCGCTTGCAGGACACACGCCTGCGTAGCCGCTGTACTTCGCATCACCATTCTTCCAAATTGCGTATGCGCCATCTGCCATGTGCGTAGGATCACATGGTTCTGGATTGCCGCTTGCCGAAACTGTCTTGAACCATCCGTCTACCTTGGAACCACTCTCATCGAGTACGCCAATCTGGTAGGTACACGTCTTGCTGCCTGGGTCCTTGAAGTACATCGTAGTACTACCACTGCTGTACGCATCACATCGGTTCTCGATAGATTTGCACATCTGTGACTGGTACACGTCAGGATTGTTCTTCACATATTTCGTGTCCACACCACCATTCTTGTTAGGCAATCCAACTTCGGTACACCCAACGTCAGCTGCCACACACGCAAATTGCGTATTATTGACGATGTACTGAATCTCATCAGCCTTCACCGCAACATCGTCCTCAGGGTGGGATACGCCATCCTTATCAATACCTGTGTTGAATACCTGTGCACTTGGTGACTGCGAATTGAACGTGTTGATAAATGCTCCACACCCAACCGATTCTACACGGCACACCTTGTTGAATCCTGTGAGGTAGGACAGTGCACCAGACTGGTCCTTGTACTCACGACATCCAAGTGCAGCGCCTGGCAATGCGTCTGTCTGGTTGGCATCACACACCTGTGGCGTCTTCCAGCTACCTCGAATAACGTACGTGACACCATCAGCTTCCTTCACGTAGATGTTATCAATGAATGTCGTGCCAGAGCTCTGAGCCTTCTGGACGATAATCGAATATGTATCACTGCCTTCAGTCACGAAGATCGGCCCAAAGGTGTATGGGCGCCATACTGCGTCTGCTGGAATTTGGGTCGTTGCAAGATCAGTATTCTCTGCGCCACTGAACTGCTTCACCTGAGCACCACCATCCGTGCTGTAGCTGAACGTGAGTGGGGTTGTAGACTTTGCCCAGAAGGAAATCGTGTACGACTTCCCAGCCTTCGTTGGGAACGATGGAGAAACGGTATTGGAATTAATCTTGAGCGAGCGGCCATCTTGCGCCATGGACTCAGTACTCAAATCCGCAGACTTCCACGATGTAATCGTTGATTCAAAACTGTCTTGGAAAACAATGCGTCCAGCTCCTGCTGTGCTGCCAGCATATCCACGGCAGCCAACTGCTGCTGCAGAACACTTGCCGCTTTCCTTCGGCAACGCGCGGTACACACAGGCACCACCTTCAACAATCGCACCACCTGTGCTCGTACAAACCGCCTGACTCACCACGTCATTGCGACGAAGTGTTGCACAGTCGTTGCTCGCAAAAACAACTTCGGTGATGAGGCGGTAGCTGCGCTTGCCTTTTGCATCAAGGAATTCTCGGCAATTAGGGTCAAATGTTGGATCAGTAGCGCGATTCTTGTACAACGCTTCGGTACACTTCGAGAGAAGTTCATCCATGTACGCAGTACCTGCGAGCTCACCACGGTATGCAGGAACCAACGCACCAGATTCTGCGTTCTTGATCTTGTATGCGCTGTTGTTCTCGAGCTTCAACTGGTACGACTGAACCTGATACCCAGTGGTGTCAGATCCTTCCCAGGTGAAGAATGTGTCGTTTGGTGCTTCGTTAGGCTTGATACAGCTGCGAAGTGATGTGAAGTACGATACACCTTCGCCACCTGAGGCTTGTCCATCAAGGTTGGTGAATCCTGTACACCCGGCTTGTGAAGCAGCACACTGTTGACCGGTGGAAGGAATGAAGTATGACACGAGTGAGGCAATTGCTGCTGGTTCGAGTTGCGTTGGCTGCTGTACGTATTGCGCGTAGCCAGAGCAGGACTTGTCACAGACATTGCCTGCGCCTGCAATTGCTGGAACTGATGGATCGCCGTTGGTTGGCGCGTAGAGGCTACACCCAACTTCGTCCTGGCGACATGACTTCGCATACTGCGCACATGCTGCTGGATCTGTTGCACTGTTGCCAGTACAGGTGAGACCAGTTGGCGCAACGCGCAAGTACACATCAGACAAGTTACTGTTTTGTAACCGCGTACATCCTACTGCCTTCTGAGAACAAGAGCCGACATCTTTGTTGAAATAGATCTGCTTTGTTGCAGTATTCCAGTTACCATTCACGTCTTTTGTCGTTGCGTACGCACGGCAACCAATATTCTTGTCGTTGCAATAGTTGTTGTTGAGCGTTGAGGTCAAATAGCTCACAGACCCACCTTCGCGCGGGCGCAAGGTGAGACAGGAGTCGTACTGTGCTTCACAGCGCGTTCCTTCGAATCTCCATGCATTTTGCTCGCGAGTACAATATCCCCATGCGCCCAGACACTTGCCATTCTCGTCAGTTGCAACACACGTTGGATCATCAACACAGGTCTCTTGACGAAGTGGAGCTTCGGAGGACTGGAGCACTGCGCTGTATACCTTTGCGCGGCACTGCATTGGTGGCGCCTTGAGAATCCAGTTCGGATCTACGAGATGGCACAATGGATGTGCACTGTCTGCAACACCGTTTGGATCTGTTGCGTAGTTACAGTCATCGAACTTGCGAACTGCTTCGCCTAATGTAATTGGGTTACCTTTGGATTCCTGCGCAGCGATTTCCCAACCAATTGGGATAATGCGCGCGCGGCGCAACTTCACGATATTGCTGTAGCAGTACGCTTCGCTCCAGCACGATTTTTGTGAGTTGCGAGAGTCGTCAGAAGAGAGCAAATACCAATCTTCGTGGAGCAGCCCCTTCTCGATTGCCTCACGAACCGTGATCGAGTCTCCAGAATCAGCCTGACGAACTGCATTTGCAAAATCAGAATCAATCACACAGTTGTTCTGCTGTGGATAACGATCAGGGCATGCCTGGAATTCAGAAAGAATGTTGTAATTGTTCACTTCTCGGACCTTCGGCGTATACACATCTGCGTAAATTGCCTTGAACGCAGAGGTTCGCGACGAACCCACTGAATACAAGGAATCTGCGGCAAATGTTTCGCCAACTCCTGCATCAGGAATAGCGCCTGATGTGAAGTACTTCTCCATGAGCTTCTGCGACAACGTGCTCAAGAATGTGCCAGCAATCGCCGCCACGATACTCTCACCACTTGCCACAAATGCGTTGAATGTTGCGTCCTGCGCGTCCTTTTGTGCCTTTGGGCCAGAGAGCTCTGCTGCTTCTTCTACATTATCCTTCGGTGTAAGTACATCCCCTGCAATTTGCGATTTGAGATCACGGTAGGTGTTGGACGCTGCACGCTCGAGCTCAGCTTTGCGCTGTGCAGCGATCTGACCGAATCCTGCTTCAAAAAACGCTGCGTTAGCAATCGACAAGTCGTTCTGATTGATGTCGAACACTGCGCGGAAATTACCAAAAAATTCAGTAGGTCCTTGCTCTTGCGCCCACTGCTCCCACGAATTGTATACTGCTTTGAAATCACAACGAGGTTCGAGTGCGCCAGCACCCCCTGGACCTCCATCACTGCCGTCCCCACCTGCTTCTTGTCCTCCGAGTTGTCCGAACAGTGTTGCTGGAATTGCATACAACAATTCAGGCGTATTTGGCGAACACAAGTTGAGACCGAACGTGCCTTTGGCGCCTTGACCACTTTGTATCGAAACGAGCTTGACTGGTGCAGCACCTGGAATCTTGCCCAATTTCACGATGACGTCTTGCTGAACTTCTGGTGTGTCTGCTTGAAAAGGTTGGAAATAGAGTTTGTGTTGCTTGGTGCCGTCTGCGACAACACCAACGCCATCCAGATTAATCGATTTGAGCGAGTCCTTGACCTGTTGTTCTGTTGGACGCTGTCCACCGAACGCCACTGTCATCATCGCACCCTTCGCACTGATGTTAATTCCTTCGCCAAATGACATGAGAATCTCGCCCAGTGCTCCCGACGCTGTGTCCTCGAGATATGCTCCCCAATCCTGCGTGAAAACAAGCGGTTGTTGTCCCCAGTCACCTGTCACAATAAATTCAGCAGACTTTGCAGCCAACTGTTGACCAAATCCCTGAACCAAGTTCACCAATCCGACTGTTCCTGCCTGGAGCAAAAAATCTTGGAGGTTAGTCCAGACACGATCCCAGATATTATCCTCAAGTGTCACACCTTCAAGCACCGGTGCAGAAACGACAAACTGTGCGTTTGCGTATTGTGTCGGTGTAAAGGCGACGGTGAGGACGGTGAGAAAACCGACGAGACCGAGGATTGTTTTTTGGAAGAATGAACGTTTGTGCATACGCGCGAGAATTTATCGTTCGTTTTTTGCTGCCGCTGCAGTGAGGAGTTGGAGTATCTCCTCGTCAGTGAGCTCATCCACCTGAGTCTGCGACATCCCCGATTGAACGAGAATAGCGCGCGCTTGGGCTATGATGGCAGCGGATTCGTTGGGTGAAGTACCAGAGGCACCAGCTTGTACTCCCGTTCCTGTGCTGGCTCCGGATTTCTTTTGGGACTCTGCGACAGTGTCATCGTACATTTTGCGCAATTCTGCGTCAGTTACAGCATCAACTTGGGCCTCTGGAATCCCAGAATCACGCAATGCCTGTCTGACTTCTTCTGCATTAAACGGCGGAATCGTTGCGCTCGTTGCAGCTCCTGGTGCAGTGCCTACTGGCGCCTTGCTCGCTGATTCAGTGCCATCAGTGCTCGGGCGATCCACGGATGTATTATTTCCTAACCCAAAGCATGTCTCACCTTCTGGACAATTGGGATTTGTCTCCTTTGCGATTTCTTCTCCGTCGAGAATGCCGTCTGAATCTGAATCTTGTAGATACGGGCTGGTGCGGTACGTCTTGATCTCGTCAGTATCTGTGAGTCCATCCTTGTCTGTGTCTTGCGCCATGATCGCGCCGGTCTGTGTTGCGAGATCTGCGAACACAGATGATGCAGCACTTGTGCGCCGCGATTCTCCCCCATCAACAATGCGTGTTTTCATCTGCAGTCCCGCAAGAAAAATAGCGGTAACGCCAAAAAACGCGAGTAACACCGCGCTGACTTTTTGGTATGTGGTCAACTGCGACACGAGCTCTCGAATTCGTCGCATGGCAAAGGATTAATGCTTCGCCAAGTATAGCACAAGTTGGTTCCACTGCGCGATATCCACAACCTCAGAACGCGCGTCATGTGCGATGGTTGCAGAGTCAAATGCTGGAATGAGGATATCTTTTGTTGCGACACCAGATTTTGCGAGTGTCGGAAGGAGTTGTTTGCGCTTCTGTGAGAACCCGATACGAGCCAGACGCAAAATAGCATCGAGTTGCACCGTGGGCTCAGGCGCAATCGTCAATCGAAGCACGGTTGATTCTACTTCAGGCTGCGGCCAGAAGGCGTGCGGCGGCGCGGTGAGCACAGGTTCGATCGCGCTCGTACGCATTTGAAGCGAAAGCGCGAGCAAATTCATATCAGGAACGCGTGCACGCATACGATCAGCGACTTCTTTTTGCATCATGAGGATTGCTCGCGTTGGTGCATGCGTGGGAGATTCCACAATGTGCGCCAGTAGCGGCGAAGTGATGCTGTACGGCATATTGCTCACGAACACATATGGCCCAGCAATCTCCGACAGGTCGAACTGCAACGCATCGGCGTTAACAATCCGCACGGTTGGCAGATGCCCATACGTCTCCTGGAGATACGTCGCGAGATGTCGATCCTTCTCCACAGCAATCACTCGCGCGCCTGTCGCAATGAGATACCGTGTGAGTGCGCCAAATCCGGGGCCAACTTCCAATACTGTGTCTGATGCGCTGAGGTTGGCTGCAGCAACAATACGCTCACAGACTGAGTCGTCTGTGAGGAAATTTTGTCCAAGTGCCTTTGTTGGTCGGACGTGAAATTGTTCTGCGAGCTGCTGGATTTCGCCTGTTTTCATACGTCGAGCGTGATAGCTCCCTGGCGAACGACTTCAATACGACCGTCTTCGTGAACGCGAATGATGGTGGATGGTGCAGTTGGTGGGAGCTCACCAATATCAATTACTTCATCAATCTGTGCAAACGCCTCGCCTAATTGTGCGCGAACTGCTGCAACTGACGCACACGCTGGCTCCCCTGCTCGATTGGCGCTCGTGGAGACCAGTGGCGCACCAAGGCGTACAGACAATTCATGTGCAATGATTGATGCGCTCACTCGAATTGCGACGGTTCCATCTGCGGCGATCGCAAGTGGAGCCAATCCCGCCTCAGCGCGCACCGGCGCAACAATCGCAAGTGCACCTGGCCAATAACGCATCGCAATTTCGCGTGCGGCTGAAGAGAGCACCACAGTGCGCTCCACCATTTCTACGTCAGCTGCAATAACTCCGACCGACTTCGACGCGTCACGCCCCTTGATGGCAAAAATTTTCTCCAGCGCTACCGCGTCGCGCGCATCGCAACCAAGGCCGTACACTGTTTCTGTTGGATGCAAAATTACTTCGTTCATACCTGTGTTGATTGTGCGCGCTTTCGCCATGCGAGATACTGCTCGACAAATGGCTTGATGTCGCCGTTGAGGACACCTTCGGTGTCTGCTGTCTCGTAGTCAGTACGATGGTCCTTCACGAGTTGATACGGCTGCAATACATAGGAACGTGCCTGATTTCCCCAGGCTGCGCTCTGGTGCGAGCCACGCAATTCTGCTTTTTCGGCGAGGAGGTTCTCTTCCATGAGTCGGTGGAGCTTGCCACGCAAAATCTTCATTGCTGTCTCACGATTTTGCTGTTGTGAACGCTCGTTCTGACAACTCACTGTAATCCCCGTTGGCAAATGGACAATGCGCACTGCAGAGTATGTTGTGTTCACCGACTGTCCGCCTTTGCCACCAGACATGAAGGTATCAATGCGCAAATCTTCGTCTTTGATTTCTACTTCTCCGAGCGCGTCGAGCTCTGGCATCACTTCCGCAAGTGCAAATGACGTGTGACGCATCTTCTCCGCATCAAAGGGCGAAATACGCACGAGACGATGCACACCGTGCTCGCCCTTGAGATAGCCATATGCATAGCGGCCAGTTACTTGGAACGTCACACTCTTCCAACCAGCTTCTTGTCCGCGCGACTCGTCAACAATAACGGCCTTCCAGCCCATCTGTTCGCAAAATCGTGTGTACATGCGCAACAACATTCCCACCCAGTCTTGCGCTTCTGTGCCACCAGCACCTGCGTGCAGCGCCACAATGGCATTGTTGGTGTCATGTTTGTCTGACAGCAACACAAGGAATTCCTGTGCATCGAACCGCGCGGTGAGATCAGTGAGTTGCGCCGCCACTTCTTCGCTCATTGACTCTACGTCATCTCCCATGAGCCCGGCCGCAAACTCGCGCAACTGCGTCGCTTCATGGAGCAACGCATCCCACAAATCTACTTCTTTTTTGAGCTCGGCATACTGCTGACTCACTTGCTGCGCTGTTGCTGGAGTGTTCCAGAATTCAGGCGCCTGCATCTGTGTATCCAGGATCGCAATCTGCGCCGCCTTCTCTGGCAACCGAACCATAGCCCGGGCATTTTCCATGCGGGCGATCAACACATCTAGATTTGCGAGAATTTCCTTCATATTCTAGGGCAGTATAGCGGGGTTAGGAGCCTTACGCAACGGCCCCGACTTATCCCCATTGACTTCGTATCAGATCCCATTGTACGTTGTTCAAACGGCTTTTTTGAGCCCAAAAGCCAATAAATGCTATACAATTACCACAAAACACTGGCCTCTAAGGGCCAGTGTTTTGTTATTGAACGTATTCGCTGAATGACTTAGTAGCCACCCATGCCCATGCCTCCGTGCATATCAGGAGCTGCTGCAGATTCCTTCTTTGGGAGCTCTGCAATAACTGCTTCTGTGGTAAGGAAAAGTCCGGCGATAGATGCGGCGTTCTGGAGCGCGGTGCGCGTCACCTTTGCAGGGTCAATCACACCAGCTGCCAACATATCCACTACAGCATCGTTCTCCGATGTGTGGAGTACGTTGTACCCGTGGTTCACATTCCCAGCAGCATGTGCTGCACGTACAACATGGATCATGACGTCTCCCATGTCGCCTGCGTTCTCCACAATCTGACGCATTGGCGCTGCGAGTGCGCGGCGGACAATTTGCATACCCACCTTTTCTGGGCCTTCCTGACCCATGCCATCAATTGCTTTTTCGAGTGCTACTGATGCACGCAAGAGCGCAACACCACCACCTGGTACAATACCTTCTTCAATTGCCGCCTTGGTTGCGTTGATCGCGTCTTCGATGCGCTGCTTCTTTTCTTTCATTTCAGTCTCTGTGGCAGCACCGATCTTGAGTACACCGACGCCTCCTGCGAGTTTTGCAATGCGCTCCTGGAGCTTGTCGCGGTCGAAATCACTCTCGGTCTTCTCGAGCAATGTGCGCAACTGTGCTACACGTTCCTTGACTGCTTCCTGCTTGCCCTTACCTTCTACGATCGTCGTGTGTTCCTTGGTAGCAATCACTTTGCGTGCAGAACCGAGATCTTCGAGTGTTGCAGTGTCGAGCTTGAGGCCTACTTCCTCGGAGATCACGCGCGCGCCAGTGAGCGTTGCGATGTCCTGGAGCATATCCTTGCGACGATCTCCAAATCCAGGCGCCTTCACTGCAAGCACGTGGAATGTGCCGCGCAACTTGTTGAGCACAAATGTTGTGAGTGCTTCGCCATCAACATCGTCTGCAACAATTACGATTTCCTTACGACCAGACTGTGCGAGCTTCTCGAGAAGTGGAAGCACATCCTGAATCGACGAAATCTTCTTGTCAGTCACGAGAATAGCTGGATCAGTGTACTCAGCTTCCATGCGACCAGTATCTGTCACCATGTAGTGTGAGATGTAGCCCTTGTCGAAGCGCATACCCTTCACCACATCCTTCGAGATGCCAAATGCCTGACCTTCTTCAACAGTGATAACGCCGTCATTACCAACTTCCTTCATCACCTCAGCAATGAGCTGACCGATTTCTGGATCGTTAGCAGAGATCGATGCAACATTCGCAATCTCAGAATCGTGCACTGGCTTGCTGATGTTGGTCTTGATTTCGTTCACCACAATCTCCACAGCACGATCAATACCGCGCTTGAGTGGAAGTGGGTTGAGACCTGCGGTTACCACTGCCGTACCTTCGCTCACAATTGCCTGAGCCAACACGGTTGCAGTGGTCGTACCATCACCTACAACATCATTTGTCTTGCTCGCAACTTCCTTCACCAGTTCTGCACCGATGTTCTCGAAGTTATCCTCGAGCTCAACTTCCTTTGCAACCGTTACACCGTCCTTGGTGATCTGTGGAGGACCATAGCTCTTCTGAATCACGACATTGCGGCCGCGGGGTCCGAGCGTCACCTTCACTGCATTTGCGAGCTTGTCCACGCCACGCTTGATTGCCTGACGCGCTTCTTCATTGAAAATAATTTGCTTTGCCATACACTTATTCGATTACAGCAATAATATCTGACTCAGAAATGACGAGGAGTTCGTCGCGCTCAATCTTCACTTCATCTGGTGCGTATTTCTTGAACACGACGCGCTGCCCAACTGACACTCCCATTGCTGCGCGCGTCCCATTCTCCAACATCTTGCCAGGACCAACAGCGACTACTTCACCCTGCTGCGGACGCTCCTTGCTCGATGTGTCTGGAATAATGATGCCCGATGCGCTTGCTTGTTCTTTTGCATCCACGGCGCGGACGATCACATGATCGTTAAGCGGTACCAATTTCATAGATTTTTCGTTAATTTTCTCTTTAGCACTCTGTCGACTCGAGTGCTAATCTTGCTTGTATCGTAGACAAGATCCAGATTGCTGTCAAGACGGTCATTCCTGCCGGAAGTGACCACAAATAATGATCAAAAAAAAGCCCAGGAATCAGCACAAGCAAGCCCAAGTGCCAGGGCAAAAAACGAACACAAAATCCAAAAATAATCACGCCAACAAATCCAAGTTCAACAAGAGCAAGAAGCGGCGTGAAGTGTGGTGGCTGCAAACTCCATCCCACACGCGCATCGTCGTTGGCGTGGAGTGATGCTGTTGCAAGTCCCAACCCAGTTCCTAATGCAGGAGCCTGTGCCACGAGACTAAGGCCGTCTTGGACACTCTCCACGCGTTCGTTGCGCGATTGCGATTCAAGCGGAGTGTGCGTCTGGAGTCGCGACGTGATCCCCGAGCCCAGCAGCAATACCACGATGACCACAGCAATTGCCGGAACCGCAAGTGTACGGATCCACACCTTCCATGCGCGCCACGAAACGGCAACCAGCAACAACACAATACCAGCGAGCCATGCGCTGCGAGAGAATGACAACACGAGCGCAACAGATGTGAGTGTGAGCGCTGCAACGACGAGCGCTCGATGTACACGCGCGCCTGGCGACAGCACACGCAACAACAACAGCGCAGCGTAGCAATACGCCACCATGAGTCCACCAAAAATATTCGGATGTGGCATGGGTCCGTACACGCGCAGCATCCGTGTGTCACGCACCATCACCACTGCGTCCCCTGCCACCTCAGGCGCATGTGCAGCAATACCCAGATACGTACTCGCAATGACTGATTGTGTAAACCACTGCACCAACCCCAGTCCTGCCCACAACACACCACCTGCAACAAACCACGACAGTACCCAACGCGATCCGAACAACGTGACTGACTGGAACAACAGCACTCCCAAAAGCAACGCACATACCGCATGCACTCCATGCACTAGCGCAACAATCGCGCCACCAGAAACCATGACGCTCCAGACAAAAATCCCTGCAATACCCACGATCGTTGCCACACGAGCCCGAAAGGACCGAGCGCGCCACCAAGGCAACCACAACACAAGCGCAAGTCCTGCCACAATACATTCCATGACCAACAACCGCGCACTACCGAATTCCCACACAGACCCGAGTACGCGAGGTTGCGAAATCAGCCAGTGCGTTTGCACAGGCAACAGCACGAGAACACCCGCGATCATCCACTGCATCATGCGCATCAACATAATGCTTTCTTCCACGCGTCACGATACGTGACGCGACCATCTTCCTCGTGGAATTTGAGCATGGAGTCAGTGAGAATCACACCTCGATCATCGCGCAGCGCCTTCTCGCGAATGAGTTGCGGCAAAATGCGCATCTGCAACCGTCGCATCCATTGATCCAAGTGACCACTCGACACCACGTTCAGCACACTGCGCGCACAACGCACTCCAACCGACGGCGGCCCCACAAGTACCGCAACATCTCGACGCACCGCCCATGTGTTGGCCGCAAAAAATCGCGTGAATTCACCATCTACTTCCCATACTGGCGAGAGCGTCGCGAGCCAGAACCGCAAGTACACATCATCCTCTATCGCAATCGTCTGCAAATCATACGCCTCAGGCGTCACAAAAAAAGACGGACACACTGGATCACGAGTTGCTTCGCCAGGACGCAATCGCAACACGCGCAAAAGTGCAACGACAACAAATCGAGCGAGCCATACGCGACGCGGCGTACACAGAATAAACAAATCAATATCACTCTCCTCCTTCACACTCCCCATCGCAAGCGAATTCGCGATTGCAACACCACGAATCCACGGGAATATGCGCAACACCCGCGCAATCCAAATCGCGCGACGCCACTTGCGACTCGCCTGTGCATACTGCGACTGTGAAGGGCCAGCAACAAAAGACAAAGACCTGCCAAGTGGCAGATCTTGTCCGAGTATATGAAGATAGTAGCGCAATTCTGCCTCACTCACTGTGCGACCTACGACCGAGAAAAATGCTTCGATGCCTCGGGCGTCGAGCTGCATACTACGCCACGGTCTTTGCTGCAGCATTTGCTGCGTCGTGCTTCTTGAACACGAGATGCTGCTGCAAAATCGTGAGTAATGTTGTCACCAACCAGTAGAGCGTAATCCCAGCCATGAGCTGCGAGCCGATGAAGATAGTGAGAAGCGGCATGATGTACATCATCTGCTTATTCATCGCTGCAGCCAACTCTTCATCCTTCGATCCTGTGGTGTGCACTGGTGGACGCTTGGTTGTAAGCATGCGCGCCTGGAAGAACTGGGCAAGACCCGCAAGTGCTGCGAGAATAATGCTCGGCGTCATGAGGTTCAAGAACCCAAACGCCATTGGATTGAGCGACCCAGGGTTATTCACTCCAGAGTACAAGAAATTGAAGTGCGTACCACTGAGTGCGTCAGAGAGTGCCCAGTAGAGACCCAAGAGAATTGGCAACTGGATCAAGAGCGGCAAGCACGAAGAGAACGGATTGATGTTGTTATCTTTGTACAACTTCATCGTTGCTGCAGCGAGTGCCTGCTTGTCGTCCTTGTGCACCACCTTGAGCTCAGAGATCTGCGGCTGCAAATCTGCCAACTTCTTTTGTGCATCAAGTGATTTGCCCGAAAGCGGCCAGAGAGCAAGTCGCACGAGAATGGTAACCAAAATAATCACCACACCCATGTCATGTCCCGGCGTCACATTACTCAACCACACGAAGAGGTTGAAAAGCGGCTGGAAAATGACGGTTTGGAAAAGGGCTTTCATAGATTACGCTGCTGCCTCTGCCGACGCTTCTTCGCTAACAGGTGCTTCGTCTACAGGTGCAATCTCCTCTGCTGCTTCTGACACAGGTTCTTCAGCTTCAGCCTCTGCTGCCGCTGGAGTACCGCCTTCTTGGTTGATGTTGATCTTCCATCCAGTGAGACGTGCAGCGAGACGAACATTCTGACCACCCTTACCGATTGCGAGAGAGAACTGGTCCTCTGCAACAGTAACGGTTGCGATCTTGCCTTCAGGAGTCTCGTCCATCTGTACACCGTGTACCTTGGCTGGAGAAAGTGCGTTGCGAATGTAGCCCTCGGTGTCTTCGCTCCACTGAATGATATCGATTTTCTCGCCACCCAACTCGTGGATGATGGTCTGGATACGCGTACCGCGCTGACCAATACATGCGCCTACTGGATCCACGCCGTCTTCAGTGCTCATCACTGCAACCTTGCTGCGTGCACCTGCTTCGCGAGCTACGCCCTTGATGACAACTGATCCTGCTGCGATTTCTGGAATTTCGAGACCGAAGATGGTGGTAACGAGTGCTTCGTGTGTTCGGGACACTACAATCTCGGGACCCTTGGGACCCATGCCTACTGACTCTACGAAGAACTTGTAGCGCGCGCCTGTCTCGTAGCGCTCACCGTAAATCTGTCCTGTTGGGAACATGATACCTGTACCGCGACCAAGGTCGACGAGCACATTGCGTCCTTCACGACGCTGCACAGTTCCGATAATGACCGTTCCCTGATGTTCTGCGAACTCGGAGAGAATCATGGAGCGCTCTGCTTCGCGCAACTTCTGCATGATCACCTGCTTTGCCGTCTGCGCTGCCATGCGACCGAAGGCTGCTGGAACCTCGAGCTCGGTGCGAATTTCTTCGCCGATCTGTGCGCCTGGCTTCACCGCCTGCGCCTCTGTGAACATGAGGTCAGTCTTTGGGTTGTAGCGAGGGCGGTTTGGATCTGGTTCTGGTGGCATTTCACCGCGCTCATATGCTGCTTCGCGCGCTTCGGCTTCCTCAGCTGCGATACGTGCGAGGACTTCGAGATCGAAGTCAGGGGTAACCAACTTCACGTCGAATACGCGCATCGCGCCCGTCTCCGGATCGAACTGCACAATAATATTTTGCTGTTTGTTGCCGAAGTCCTTGCGGAATGCTGCGGCGAGTGCGATCTCGAGTGTCTCGAGTACTGCCTCGTATGAGAGACCTTTCTCCTGCGCTACGAGCTTGATCGCGCTCATGATTTCGTTCTGGGCCATAGGTTGTGGGTACAAAAAAACCAGTTCTTTATTGAACTAGTATACCACAATGATATCAGAAATCGAGGTCAGTGTCAAATGCTCCCTTGTAGTGGCGAATGCGCGCGCTGGCACTCCCCACAGCACGAATGACCACAATCACATCGAACCGATAGTGCGCCCCAGGCTCGCGCTGAACATACGTGCGTGCGGCACTCAGAATTCGACGCTGCTTGCGCACATCCACAGATGCTTCAGCTGCACCGGTGTCACGCTCACGCGTCTTCACCTCAACGAAAATGATCGTACGAGATTCTCGTACGATCAAATCTATCTCACCGTAACGCGTACGGAAATTATTCTCGAGAATGGTGTAGCCACGCGCTTCGAGGAAGCTGCGCGCTGCAGCCTCACCCCATCGCCCTTTAGCGGAGGTAGGCATACTTCTGCGCATCACGATTGTGTCGTGCACGCAGCTCTGGAATCTTTTTGGTTTGGTAGATGTACACGCGATACGCCCAGAACAACAATCCAATCGCCCATACTCCCAAGAACATTCGCAACGAGAAGAGCGGCGTGCGCTCAAATCGGAGGAAGTAATAGAGATAGCCTAGAAGTGCCATCACCGTGAGCAATGACCCCCAACGAGCAAGGATCTTCGCTGTGAACTTCTCAATGCGCGCATCGTGCGCCAACTTCTTGAACGTAATGCCTGTGAGGAACATCAGTCCAAAAACAATCACAAGCGTGAGTGTTGCTGCGTACGAAATCACCGGTGGAACCGCAAACCAATACGACCAGGTAAACAGATGCAGAATCGACATAGTGCACCCGTTTTATCACATCCCAATCCCAAATGCAAGTTACTTTTGCTTGGTAAAAATCCACCCAGCGTGCCATTCCCCTGGTGTAAACGACAAAACAGGAATAAGTCCAGCTTCTTCTGCTGCTTCTACTAATCGAACTGGGTCAACAGACTTGATGCCGGCGCTGCGCAGTGGATGACGATCTTGGTGCCACTCAATCACAAGGAGATGTCCACCGCGCTTGAGAAGTCGTGCGGATTCTGCGAGCATCGCAGACTGACGACGTGCATGCGAGAGTGTATTCACAAGCAGCGCAAGATCAATCGTCTTCTCAGGAATCGGTGTAGAGCCGTAGCGCTCGATGTCTGCCCACACGCCGATCACATTCTTGAGATTGCGCTGATGCGCTGCTGCTTCGATAGACTTCACCATCGCGCGCTGCACATCAACAGCGTAGACCACGCCGAAGTGCCCAACACTCTGCGCGCTCGGAAATGTGAAGTGACCAGTAGAACCACATCCCATATCTGCGATACGCAATCCAGCCGCAACCCCGAGCCACGACAAAATCTGTGCAGGATTGAGCAGTGATTTGGTCGCTGTCTTGTGCATATTATCGATACCCAAACAACGAAGCTAGGAAATTGGTCGCGACGCCGCCACCGAGCCCAGTCATTTTCAACATGCCAATAATCGTAATCAATAATCCGATGAGTTGATACGCCAATCGTGTACCACCATAGAACTGCATCTTGCTCTCGGCCCAATCAATACGACCGAAGTTCGCAAGGAACCAATTCGCCTTCGCAGTAATAATCACGCCGATCACTGTAATGAGAAGTCCAATAAAAAATCCACCCATATAGCTGAGAGTATATCACAAACAAACACCGCGACTAAGTCGCGGTGTTTGTTTTGATCTGTGGACGTTGAGGGATTCGAACCCCCGACCCTCTCGGTGTAAACGAGATGCTCTAACCAACTGAGCTAAACGTCCGTAGTGGGCAATGCCCTGAGCACGCCCAAAATACCATGCACCTCCAAATCACGCAAGTCCTACATTTCTGGAGGGCTACTTCGAAAAGTCGCCATCATTTCATCGACTTCTCCTGGCTCATTATCTTGCAGCAGATGCATCAATTTCTCTTGTCCTTCGGGGCTCAGCCGGTCGAACACTTCAGTAAGCTGTTCTTCTTCCCATTCGGCCATTGCCTTCAACTGTTCAGGAGTGAGTTGTGCAAGAATTTCATGATCTGCAGCCTCCTGTGCCCCGTGTGATTCTCTGGTCTCCATACCCATATGTGTATGTATTACAAATATAGCAAAAGTATACCCCTCATTGACAAAACTGTGCAATCGAGGTACGATCTCTCCTTCTTGGGAATCCAACTACCACCCCACAGAAGCAACCACCAGGAGGTTCCCCATGTGCACACTACGCATCGTCGTTGCATCGCTTGTCGCGATGCTGTTCTCACTCTCGGCCAGCGCATCCGAGCCGACGTCCTCGCTCATCCGGATCTATACCGTCGGCGAGACGTTCGGCGCCGGCATCACCCAGGCCAACAAGCGTGAGAAACTGGCTGATGCGTGGACGCGCACTGGCTGGGACATCACACGCGGCGCAGCATTTGCGCACCAACAGGTCACCGGTGCCGCGCCTATCAAGGACAAGGAGTTGCGGACCATCGACGCATTGGCCAACATCACCATCGAATACGGTTCGCCGACAAACACCGGAAGGTGTTTGTACGACGGATCGCTCGACAGTGAGTACAGCTGCTTGCGCGCGCTGGTTCCCAAGTATCGAGACGTCGTGATCGGAACCGTGAGCTATGACAAGGACGCGCGAGCGTATCTCCTCGTCATGCGACGGCTGCGACACACGAAGCTCCTCGATGACGTGTGCGAACAAACCATCCCCGAAGGTGACACGGACGGGATCGGACTCGTAGTCGCTGCGGCCAGCGTTACCGACCTCTGCACCAAGCAGATGTTTCGCAACGTTGATCTCACGATCCGCAATCCAGGGCACGCGTCGATCCTCGTGGATGACAAGGTGACAACGCAAGAACAACTGCGCGTCACTGCTGGCAAACACGTGATCAAAGCAACGCGCGAAGGATTTGATCCTTGGTCTGACACGATCGAATGCAAGGCAGACGCGCCTTGCACCGTCGTGGTCGCACTCAAGCCCAAGGAAGTCGCAGTGGCGCCCAAGGTATCACTGGAACGGCGCCCACCTGACCAACCGAGTCGCGTGACACACGCAGATCTCGAGGTCAACGCACGCGTACCAGTCTCGATGAAGCACGTGCGCACAGGACTCATCAGCAGCGGCTGGGCAACCACCGCGGTTGGCGTAGGACTCACGATCGCAGGGATCATGTATGGCGTCAGTGCGACAGACGCCAGCGACGAGATCGACGCCGCATGTCCTGCTGGGCTCTGCTCGATTTCCGAATCAGATGTGCGCGCGCTGTACGACAGCGGTACATCTGACGAGGAGATCAGCAACACCCTGCTGGGCGTCGGTATCGGGTTCGTGACTGTCGGCCTCGCGCTGGCAATCACCGGACACGTGCTCGACGATCCACTCGAGACAAGCGGCGAAGCGATCATCACTCCGACATGGAACGGTCTACGGACCACCGTCGGACGCGATGGCATCTTCGTCGAGACAGGACTGACGTTCTGACAACCAACTGTTGCGCACGCACGCGCAACAAAAAAAGGCCGAGCGATTTCCCGTATGGGTAGTCGTCTCGGCCTTCTTTGTTGTTGAGCCAGATCAGATGCACCGTGTGTTACGGCGGACACCCAAACTGACTCGTCGCCTTGCGCATCGCGTTGCTGCTACCGGGCTTGGCTTTCTCAGCGGCCGCGATAGCTTGCTTTGCGAGGCTGCACGCCTTGTCCTTCTTGCTCGAGGCAAACGCCGCGCTCGCCTGTTGGAACAGTTGAGCAGGTGTTGCTTTGGGCTTGGATGGCTTGATTGTCACGACCTCGGGAGGAGGCTGTGGAATCGGAGCCACGTCGACCGCCACCACTGCTACTGGTGGCAGAACTTGCGTTGGGGCTACAGTCTCGATCTCGTATCTCTCGCTGCGTTGAGCCATCACCTCCTCGAATTCCCGGTAAGGAATCACAGGCGCGATGACCGCAGGTTGAGTAACAGGATCAGGAGTCGCGATGCGAATTGGTTCGGCTTGGGGCACTGTACGCTCCCCGTCCGAAATCACTTCGTCCTCTGGAGAGATGGTCTCGTGCTGTGTGAAGTACTTGTACAAGTATCCACAAGTTCCAGCCAGCAAGACCGCTCCCACCATCGCCAGCAACAGTCGCCAGCGTTGCGCCCACTGTGTGATCTTTTCTCGAACCCACGGCCCCCAGCGTTCCATGAACGTTGGAGGTTTGACATCGTCATCCGCCTCTTGCCCCAGCGAACCTGTGTCCGATGCAGCAATCCGATTTGCGACGACTTGTTCCGCGAGCGCTCGATCCAGATCCTGCACCTTCCCGACAAAGGCCACCGTCGCACTGCGAATGCGCCCTCCCACCGACGGTTGCTCACGCTGACGTCGGAGTCGATCTCTGATGCCATCGACCATCGGAAGAAGTTCGGCTGCAGTCAGTCTCTCATCTGGCGCCTTTGCCATCATGATCTGCACCAGATCAACCAGCGCAGAATCCAACGACGGATCGATGGTAGCGGCGTTAGGGACTGGCGAAGTACGATGCTGCACGAAGTGGTCCAATGCCACTGCCTGTGGACCTGCCTCTCGTGCCTCCTCCGAAGGAAGGTACGGCGTACGCCCCGTGAGCATCTCGAAGAGCACGGCTCCGAGCGAGTAGATGTCAGAGGACGTAGAAACCCGGAGTCCAGCCGTTGCTTCGGGCGCCATGTAGTCCGGCGTTCCCAAAATGGCAAACGCTGCAGTCTGGAAGACCTCCTTTCGCCCAGGTGGTACGATGCGAAGACGTCTTCCATCATCTGCACTCTCTCGAGTGTTCCCACTTGTGTCAGGCGATCGGATCTTTGCGATGCCGAAATCGAGCAACTTGACATGAAGTCCACCGTCAGCATCTTTGCCGATCATGATGTTGGGCGGCTTGATGTCGTAGTGCGTGATCCCTGCGCTATGCACTGCAGCGAGCGCTTGCAAGAGCTGGTGCGTAATATCAAGCGCATAGAGTTGATCGATCGCACCATTTTCCGACTTGTCGAGAACATCACCCAGTGTCACGCCTTGGAAGTACTCCATGACCATGTACTGTGTTCCGTTCCCCAACTCACCCAGATCGTAGATCGCGATGCTGTTGGGATGCCTGACTTTCGCCATCGCGCGACCTTCTTGCTTGAATCGCTCAGCGAACCCGTGTTCAGCGTTCTCTGGACCAAGCAAATCCTTGCGAATGAACTTGATCGCGACTATGCGATCCAGAACCAGATGGCGAGCGCGATGTACGACACTCATCCCACCACTACCCAACGTATCGATGATCTCGTATCGATCGTCGATGCAGTGACCAGGAACAACCTGGTTCAACGAATAGGTGTTCCCCATGGCACTTCCCCCCTGTGGCACTGGTGATTCGGGCTACGACTAAGGAGCGAATGCGCCTCAGTTCGTTTCCACGAACACTGTACAATATCTGAAAACAAGGCGCACGTCAAGCTAAAGCACTGTGCACAGATTCAGACAAAAATAAAAGATTCCTGGGGACCAACGTTGTACTCCAGGAATCTTTTATTTTTGTCTGTGCTGAGGAGAGGACTCGAACCTCCATTCCCTTGCGGGAGCTACCACCTCAAGGTAGTGCGTCTACCAATTTCGCCACCTCAGCATGAGGGATGCGGCCTAGGGCCGCGTGCGGCATGTGGACACTATGATGCCACACGTACGCGATTTTTGCCAGCGATGATTCGGATTGAATGCGCGGCACGCTCAATGGTGACGCGGGTCTCCTTGCTGCGCTGGCCATCCAGGAACAGCTCGAAGGGCGCCTTTCCATACATAGTCATACGGGAAAACGGCAACGACGTCAAGGGTGCATACTGTGGACGCCAGCGGGATTGCTTGCCTGCCGCAAGTGGACGAATGTGTACGTACAGATCCTCCTGGTTCATGAATTGTGCATGCGCCTCTTCGCACCAAGGAAGTGAGCGCAAATTACAGATAGCCACTTCCATGGACTCACCCATCGGACCAAGTGCATATTTGCCGTCTACCGAGATCCACACGCGTGTCATAGGGACGTGCGCAAGAGCGATCGCATATCGATCATTCACCTTGAGCACAGGCAACTCAATCACACGACGCGCTGCGATCGTGCGGCAGGATTCTTCGCCATAGGGCACATCGAGTTGTTCGCGAGTCGACACATCTCGACCAATCGGAATCCACCCGAACACCATCTCTACGTCCGCGCACTTAGTAAGTACACGTCCGAATGTATTTTCGTCACCAATAACAATCGCAGTCTTGGCACCACTGCGAAGTTCATCGAGGAGCATGCTGCGCGGATTACTAAACGCCGCGAGCTTGATCATCTTGCCCGAGAGCTCCAAGTCAGTGAGACGATTCTCGATCGTCTTCATGACACGTGCGTAGGGCCCTGTGCGCACAAAGGCGTCGTACAGATACACGTGCATACGCGCCTGAGAATTAAGAAATCACGTGCTGTGGCCTATGCCGCAGCTTCTGCGTCCACGTCCCCTGTCTGACGCGTACGAGCGCGCGAAGATTTGGTGGACGCTTTTGCATCGGTCACGTGTGACCCTGGCATCATACACTTGCCGTGCAAGATTGCGCCTGCTGCGATGATAAGTGTTGATGCTTCGACGTCCCCCACTACCACAGCAGTTGGGGTGAGCTCGAGCGTGTCAGATGCTTTGATATTGCCACGAATTTCGCCGGAGATTTTTGCATTCTGTGCAAAGACGTTGGCGAGGATGCGCGCACCACGCTCTACGCGCAAATTCTTCTCGGTACGAACATTACCCGCAACAGTTCCTTGCACCACCATGTTCCCCTTGCTGTTGAAATCACCTTCTACTTCTACTGACGGTCCAACAATAGTCTCTACTGTATCATCAGCTGCAGATACTCCGGTTGGTGCTGCGCTGGCTGCTGACGTCTCATCTTGGTCTTCGTATTCTGTATATCGTGATTTGAACATAAAAAGTGTGTGATCGTATCCTCATGATAGCGCTGGAACGTCCGCGCGTCTAGTTATAAGGCGTTTACTACTGGAATTCCCAACATCTGCAAACCTTGTGCCAACACCTCACCTGTGTGCGCATGCAAACTCGCGCGCCACTGCTGCACGGTTCCATCCTCTTCAATCACACGACACACCTCGTAACACGTGCTCATCTTCTGACAGAGTTCATAGAGATACCGTGCGAGCACTGATGGATCATTCTCTGCAGACGCCATCGCGAGTGCGTCTGCAAACCACAAGAGATGCAGCAAGAGTGCGCGCTCCGTAGGATGTGTGAGAGGTGTTGTTGCAATCTCACCTTTCGCATTATTCACGCGCGTAAGTAATGTGCGGATGCGTGCGTATGAATACTGGAGATAGAGTGCACTCATTCCAGTGAGCGACAACGCTGCAGCCATATCGAACACAATCTTCTGGTGACTGCTCACCGTCAGCATCGTGAATTTCATCGCGCCAAATGCAACTGCGCGCGCAGTCTGTGCCACCTGCTCTGCTGGCCACTCTGGATGACGCTCACGCAATTCAGTACTCGAGCGCTCAATGAGCGCATCGCGCATATCGCGATAGCGCACGATCGTCCCCTTGCGCGAACTCATCATTCCCTCAGGTGTTGTCACCAACTCATACCCAATGTGCCCAAATCCCTGCGTCGCACCATCGCGGCGCAGCAAGGCAAAAAGTTGCGCAAAGTGATGTGCCTGACGCATGTCTGTGAGCACAACACACTTCGTCGCCTCTGGGAAAACCGCGAACTTCGCATCCATGAGCGCAATATCCGTGGTTGCGTACAGTCCTGTTCCATCAGACTTGAGCAACAGCATGATATCGAGATTCTCTGGTGTGGTGAGATCGGCAATAATCGCACCTTGTGAATGCTGCGCAATTCCTTTGTCGAGCATTTCCATCACACGCTTCTTGCCGTTCATCTTCACATCAGACTCGAGGAACCAATGTTCGAACTCAATATCAGATTCTTTGTACACAGCGACAAATCCATCCAAGCTCCACTGACGCGTCTCCTTCCAGAGCGCTGCTTCGGGTGATGCTGCGTCTTCTTCGATGGCGAGCAAAATACGAGATACTTCCTGTCGTGGTGCCGTGTCTCCTGATTCTTCTGCATCTGCAAACGCCTTTGACGCTTCTACATATACATCAGCAAGTGCTTCCATGCGCTTCACGGGATCTGTTTCTGGAAGTTTGCCGTCGTATTTCTTCATGAGCCACCAGAGGCATTTCGCCACATGCGCGCCCATGTCATTGGTGAAGTTCACTGGATGTACTTCGTGTCCCTGGCTGCGCCAAATCGAGACGAGCGCCGCGCCAAGCGCGTGATTGCGCAAATGGCCAATGTGCACCTCCTTGTGCGTGTTGAGACCAGAATATTCAAAGATAATCTTCTCGCCAGTGTCAGCGCCCAGACATCCGAACCGTCCATTACTGCGATCGATCTCTGCGAAGAGCTCGCGCATGAGCGCATCGGTGTTGAGTGTGAAATTCACATATGGACCTGCGGCTTCGACACGCTCCACCAGACGCAACTGCGCAGTCGAGAGCTGTGCCGCAACGTCTTGTGCAACTTGTGCAGGACTTTGCTTGCGCTCCTTTGCAACTGCAAAAGCTCCCCACGCAAAATCACCCATCTCTGGCTTGGGTGGGCGCATGATTTCTGTAGGCGCAATTGCCATGTGCTCGGTTGCTGCAGCTATTGCGTCCGCAAGTGTTTCGCGCAAATGCAAGAAGAGTGCCATAGCGTTAGTCGTTGCGCGGCATGACGCGGGTGAAATGGCGTTTGCCCTTCTGGATGGTCACGCCGGTACCGATTTTCACAATCGTAGAAATGTCGCGAACTGTCTGTTGTTCCACTGTTACCCCACCTTCTTCGACAACGCGACGTGCTTCACTCTTGCTCTCGGTGAGTCCTGCGCGAACCAGCAAGTCAACGATGTTCATTTCCGGTTCACGAATTTCGATGACTGGCATGTCATCAGGTGTCTGCCGCTGCTGGATAACCTGTGAGAAGTACGCGCGACCATCCTCGGCCGCCTTGTCACCAAGGAACGTGCGCGTGACTTCGAAGGCGAGGCGCAATTTGTGATCACGAGGATTTGTGCCTGCAGCGCGCGCGTCGCGCATTGCTGCGATCTCCTCGAGCGACACACGTGTACACAATTCGTATCCGAGGTCGATCATGCCATCCTCCCAACGCATTACCTTGCCGAACATGTCCTCTGCCGAATCCTCGAGCGAGATCATGTTGCCTTCAGACTTGCCCATCTTCTTGCCGTCAGCTGCGACAAGCAATTTCGACGTGAGCACGAACTTCTCCTTGCCTTTCATTTCCTTCATGAGTGTGCGGCCAGCGAGCATGTTGAATGTCTGGTCATTGCCGCCAACTTCGCCGTCCACATCCATCGCGACAGTGTCATACCCCTGCATGAGCGGGTACAAGAATTCGTGGAGATAGATCGGCTTCCCTTCTTCGATGCGGCGCTCGAACATATCGCGCTCCATCATCTGCTGTACGGTGAAGTGCGCTGCGAGTTCGACAACATCTGCGAAGGACATCTTGCCGAGCCAGTCATTGTTGAATCGCATCTCCGCCGCGTTGTCGCCATCAAAACGCAAAATCGACACAACTTGGTCCTGGTAGCGTTTGCAATTCGCAATTGCTTCGTCGTGCGTGAGACGCTTGCGAGTTGCAGATTTGTCCGTCGGATCGCCGATCATGCCGGTGAAATCGCCGATGAGCATGATGATCTTGTGTCCGAGATCTTGGAACTGACGCAATTTGAGTAGCGTGATGCCGTGACCAATGTGCAGCGTCGGCGCCGTTGGATCGTAGCCACAATAGAGCGTGAGCTGCTTGCCCTCGCGCAGACGCGCCTCGAGATATTCGCGAGACGGATAGACGTTCTCTACGCCGCGCGTGAGAAGATTCGCAATAGCTGAGGGGTCGGTGGATACAGACATACGGGTTTCGATATACACCTACCTTAATAGAATAAGGCCCAAACGTCCAGAAAAAACGAACCGCCCGCACGCGCCTCAGTTGAGAAGCGGTGCGGGCGGTGTTCAGTTGGGGGCAGCTACAGGGAGCGCCCAGACGAAAAGGTAGAGCGGCGGCGGGTTGATCCAGTCGATCTCGACATTCGACGGTCCATTGAGCCAGAACTGGACCATGCGCAACTGGAAGCCCCAGACGCACACGGCCACTTCGTTGTCGTCTGCAACCTCCTGCGGCAATACGAGGAGCTGAGACGTGATACCCTCTGTCAGTTTGTCGAATGCATCCACGAACGCCTGGTGGCCTGGCAGCGTACCAGTTTGGACGAGCCCAACCAGCAGATCCCACTCAGGTAGAACTAGATCACGAGCACGAGCTGCTTGCGCGAGCTCGACCACCGTGTGATGCGTTTCGTCCGGCGTGATGATCGCTCGCAGGAACGCGAGCACACGACCGTTGCGCTGTGGCGCACCTTCGACACGGAGAAGTTCGTACTTGATCATTTTTGTCTTTCCTTTTGTGACTCGCGTTATGCAACGCGGTTGGAACAACGTACGAGAAACGAGTACCGCGCGACCTGCGGGCAATCGAATCCGTACGGCGAAACAGTTGCATGCACGATTCCTTCCAGACCCTCGTCGGTCGAAAGACCAGCAACAACTGTACTGAGCACAGGCATGAACCCCGAGGTTCGCATAGGTCCCAGTGCCCAGATGATTCCTGTGTTACTGAATTTCCGAAGCAGAAGCTCTCTAAGATCAAGCAGTACTGCAAGATCGACAGAGTACACTTCCAGCGCGGCCATCTCCTCCACGAGATGCCGCATGGCATGTTCGCCATACCACATCTCGTATTTGAGAATACCCATCGGTTGCGCCAACTGACTCTCGAATCTCTCGACAGTCGTTGGCCTCTGCTGATTGCGCATTTCCCCTCCACAGGAAGAGCATGAAAAACCAGCGCCAGCCTACCAAGGCTAGCGCTGCGCGTCAATGCAATTATCCAAGCTGTACGAGTTGCGCTGTGAGCGCATCGCGCCGCGTCGTGGCTTCGGCGAGCTTCTCTCGCTCTTTGTCTACAACGTCTGCTGCCGCACGAGCAACAAAGTCTGCGTTGTCTAATTTCTTGTGGAGGGTATCGATGTAGCGCGTAACATCAGCGAGATCTTTCTCGATGCGAGTGCGCTGTGCAGCGACGTCGATTTGGCCTTCAAGTGGAATGGAAACACTTCCCCAACCAAATGCAGTGGTCGCTGTGTTGTCAGCAACAGCAGTGACGCGTTCGATCGAGCTGACGCGGGCGAGTTTGCAGATGAGTTCTGTTTGCGCGGTAATGTGGGACCAGGTCGATTCTTCGGCCATGACGTGCGCGACAACCGCCGCGCTCGGACTCATCTGATAAGTCTGGCGCATTGCACGTACAGCGGTGACACACTCTTGCACGAGCGCGAACTCCCGCATTGCGGTGTCGTCCGACGGAATCTCACTCGCATCTGGCCAGCGACTGACCATCACGAATTCCGATGATGTAGTGTCGCGCATCATGTCGGCGATGACTTCGGTGACGAAGGGCATGAAGGGGTGCCACAAGCGGACCAACGTGCTGAGCAACTGACGCAAGAGCGCGGGATTGGGCGCAACCTTGCTTGCCTCGAGATACCAATCTGCAAGTTCACTCCACGTGAAGTCACGCAAACGTTCACCAGCGTAGGAGAATGCGTGGGTGTCGAGTGCCTTGGTAACTTCTTCAGTCACCGCGTGCATACGCGCAACAATCCAGCGGTCTGCAAGCGTCTTGCATTCCCACGACGCTGTCGCTTCTGCAACACCTTCAGTCGAGAGGATATAGCGGCCAATGTTCCAGAGCTTGTTGGTGAAGTTGCGGAAACTAGCGATTTTTTCTTCGGAAAGTTTCACATCATTTCCTGGCGTACTCCCGAGCAACAACGAGAGACGCGTGGCGTCGGTACCATACTTCTCGATCATGTCGAGCGGGTTGATGATGTTGTCGAGCGACTTGCTCATCTTGCGACCCTGCTCATCGCGCACGAGGCCATGCAAGTACACGGTCTTGAACGGCACTTCGCCGAGCGTGTACGTCGTCATGAGAATCATGCGCGCGACCCAGAAGAAAATAATGTCATAGCCGGTTTCGAGGACTGTGGTTGGGTGAAACGTCTCGAAATCTTTTGTTTTCTCAGGCCAGCCGAGCGCTGAGAACGTCCACAATCCAGCGCTGAACCAAGTATCAAGAGAATCCGGATCCTGTGTCCACCCCTCGCCTTCTGGTGCGTTCACACCGCAATAGACTTCGGTGCCGCGATACCACACGGGAATCTGATGTCCAAACCAAACCTGGCGGCTGATGCACCAGTCGCGCAGATTATCGATCCAGCTGAAGTAGGTCCGATTGAACTTATCGGGGAGGATTTCGATGGAGCCGTCACGGACTACTTCGCTCATCATTTCTTTGAGCGAGACTTCGCGGCCAGCGAAGCGGCCTTTGCCAGGGATCTTTTTGTTCACGTCCACGAACCATTGTGTCTTCGGGAGTGGTTCGACAACGTCAGTGAAACGGTCGGACGTACCGACGTTCTGCATGACGTCCTTCTCTTCGGTGAGGAGATTCTGCTCACGCAACCACGCAACAACTTTTTCGCGAGCTTCTGCGACGGTGAGTCCAACATACGCAGCACCAGCATTTGCAGTCATGCGACCGTCTTCGCCAATCACTTGGACAATACCAATGTCATTACCACGCGCTTTTTCGCGCATGTACATTTCGAAGTCGATTGGGCTGTGTGCAGTGGTCACGCCGAGTGCGCCAGTACCAAATGTTTCGTCGATGCCGTCGTCACCGATCACATGAATCGTGAGCGTGTGGCCAGGCTGACCGAAGTCTGCAACAGTGAATGTCTGTCCAATGTATTGCTTCCACTTCCCTTCCGGATGCACTGCAACCGCAGTGTCACCAAGCTTGGTCTCCGGACGCGTGGTCGCGATCGGGATTGGGAAATCGTGAGAGTATTTGAAGAAGTAGAGCTTACCTGGGCGCTCGACGTAGACGAGCTCGTCGTCGCTGCACGTGGATTGTCCTTTCACTGACCAGTTCACCACGCGATAGCCGCGATAGATGAGCCCGTCGTCGTACATCTGCTTGAAGACTGTGCGCACGGCGAGGTTGCGCTGGTCGTCGAGTGTGTACGCTTCGCGCGACCAGTCGAGCGACGAGCCCATTTTCTTCGATTGATTCACAATCGTGTCGTGCGAGTCCTTCGCGAATTTGTGCACGCGCGCGAGGAATGCATCGCGGCCAAGTTCTTCCTTCGGCTTCTTGAATCCTTCCTCCTTGATGAGGAGCCCTTCGACCTTCACCTCGGTCGCAACTGCCGCATGGTCTGTGCCCGGGAGCCAGAGCGTGCGCTTGCCGCGCATGCGCGCGTAACGAATCATCACGTCTTCGATCGCGAGCATCGCCGCGTGGCCCATGTGCAACGTTCCTGTGACATTCGGCGGCGGCAACACAATCGTGAACGGCTCCGCGTCCTCCGCTGTCACTCCCCGCTCCACGCACACATCTGGATTGAAAAACCCCGACGCCTCCCAGCGTCCATACATCTGGTCCTCGTAGTCTTTCGGTTCGTAGGCTTTTGGGATGGCGTTTTGCATATAGGGGCATTGTATAGAACCCTTTATGCATTGACAACAACGCCGCCTAAACGCTCGGTAAATGCTACTTGGCTTCTTTCTCCTTTTTCAACAATTTTTCCACGTGAGCGCGAAGACCATATGTGTCTGGAAGATTCACGACATATCCTGGATATTCCAGCACCCGTAAGACCAACTTTGCCAAATCAGCACCAGGTGTCTCTGTCCCATACACGGGAATCGAAGGAAACTGCTCCAAAAACTGCGCCAGTGGCCGTATAGAAGTTATGCGCTTAATCGCACGAAGATCAGGTTGTGGGTTTGCTTCTATCAGTTCCATCCGCGGATGTTCCACAACAACACCAACCGGCGGCGCATCTAAAAGCCAACGATCCCACCGATTACCCACGGTCACAGCAATAAGTTGCGCGTCACCAGTACTTGAATTAAATTTAACAATCTCGAATTCTCCACGGCGACCGGGAATACGAACTCTCTCACCAACAGTAAGTGATCGTTTCTTTATTCTACTTGCTCCATGCTCTTGCTCCTCGGAAGCAACACGTCTTCGAGCAGAACGTGCCTGCGTTGCTGTCTGATCGATAGCAGCAAGATCTGTGGCATCATTTCGTGTATCTCTTGGAGCGGGAGCCCGGCGTGACAACTCCTCTTTTGCTTTCTCTGCATTGTATGTCTCCACGACAATTCCAGTCCGATCATCAGGCTTTGCGCGCGCACCTTTCACCGCATCTGCCGCAGCAACCAACGCATGCATCATTTCCATTGGTCGGCCACGGTAGAGTTCAACAATCTTCGCTATTTTATTTTTAGTAAGTGGATCTGTGATTCCATCCGTGAGTACAAGAAATACATCATCCGGCTCACAATCGACTTCAAAAACATCAGGATTGATTTCACCGATGCCCAGTGATTGAGCAACGACATTACGAAATCTAAATTCACCCTCTCGTTCTTCAGGAATAACTGTTTTTCCCAATTCTTGCTGCCCCCTGAGTAACTCTTGGTCAACCGTTCCAGGACGAAGATTCGGATCATGTAACCGCCGATAATCAACAGGAGCTTTCCCCTTCTTTTGTTTGCGCAATCCACTGTGATCAAGTGTGAGATGCTCCAGCTGTCCGCGTCGATACCGATACACGCGCGAATCGCCAATATGCCCGAGATATGCTCGACGATTGCCATCACGCTCTGGCGCAAATGTAACGACACATGCGGTTGTACCCATGTGCAAAGACCCGCGTGCTACTTGACCGGTAGCTTCAAGACGCTGCTGTTCTCTTTGAACTGATTCATGTGCACGACGCAAAGCGTTGGCGACCATCTCAAAATACTGGTCATCATGTGTCATCTGCGCCTCCTGTGCAGCTATCGATTCAAGGACTACTTCCCCAGCAACACGCGATGCAATATCGCCATTTGGATGCCCTCCCATGCCATCAAAAACACCGATGATATTCGCCCCTCGTTCTGTACCCCACACGACTGAACTATCCTCGTTGCGGTTTGGATGCGTTTCACACGCCTGTGTCGCGCGACCGATATACAATGGCATCACATTATGCGCACGCTCACGACGTGCATGGGGGTCTGATTCAGGATGCCGAGGCATAGAAAGAAAAATGTGGTGCAAGTATACCATCGCCCCTTTTTACTTTACAGAGGATTGCCCCGTTGACACATCCGCGAAGGCCAGGTAAGCTACCCCTCTTCCGTGGGGAGACGGAATCGCACAAAGGAGCCACCAAGACCACCATGGCACTGAGCCTGATTGAACAACTTACACGTCTCCTCGCACCTGCAACGCGGCATTTGATTTTGTTGCCGGAATTCTCGGAGCACATTCGCTTGCGCAGTCGCGCTGATCTTGTTGCGTCTGCGGCGGCACTGTCGCGACTCATCGCGCTCCATCGTCCTCGAGCATGTGATATTGTTGCTGATGCGTACGTCGCACAATCAGCGCTTGCGTTCATTCCTGAGTCGACTTCGATTCTCACTACGATCCCCGAGCGCACGACACATACATTGCAATTCACCGTTGCACCTTCGACAGCACCAATCGATCCTTCGACGATCGCAACTGACGCGACGCAGCTCCAGTACGACACGATTTGGATTCTCGGCGCGCACGATCGCAAGTCACTCGGACGCGTTGCGACCACACACCAATATTTGCTCGACCACACACCAACTGTTGTGATCGATACCGCGTTTGCCAATGACCGCTCTGGCGCAATCAACCTTATTGATCCGACCGCAGCATCACTTTCCGAAATCATCGGCATCACGGCTCGCGAACTCGCGCCAGCATGGTACACACCGGAGAATGCGACACTCATGCTCGCCGGGATTCTCGGCCGCACGCATTCATTCCGCTCGCACACCATGAACGAGCGCACGTTCAAACTCGTTGCCAATCTCATCCACGATGGCGCGTCTCGCGAAGTCATTGTTGATCATCTTTTCCGCCAGCGCAGCATTGCGATGTTGCGTCTCTGGGGCGAAGTGCTTACGCGTATGCAGCATGATGCAGCGCGTGCGTTTGCGACTGTTGTGCTCACCAAAGATATTTTTGCAGCAACAGGGTGTACACCAGAATGGCTCGGCGAAATCACGGACGAAATTCTCGCAAGCTCTCCGGAGATCAATGCGTGTGTGGTGGTGTATACACATCCGGACCACGGCGACGAAACTCACGTGCTCGCGACCACCAACCGTCGTATCCATGCACGAGAAATCCTCGCCATCTTTGGCGCTGTCGGCAACGCCACCGCAGCATCTTGCCGCATCGCTGCGCCACTCTCCGAAGTGCACGACCGTATCCATACTGAGCTCATACGCAACCTTGTTGTTGCTGATGGGAAGTGGTAAATTCCCCACACACGGGCGCGTAGCTCAGGTGGTTAGAGCGGTCGTCTTATACACGACTGGTCCATGGTTCGAGTCCATGCGCGCCCACATATTGACAAATACGATCAAACATCGTAGTATCCCCCGTCTACCTCGCACGTACCCGACGGGTTCGCTGTGGTAGTCGAATACAATCCAAGGAGAGCCTCTTGCGACAATCGATCATTCCACTTTTTTTCATGATGTTGTGCCTCGGCGCGTGTGCGACGGTAATCAGCATGTATCCAGCCAACGACATTGATGGCGATGGCGTCCTCAATGCTGACGACCGATGCATGGAAACTCGCGGCCCACGGCAGACCCGAGGGTGCGAGGATGCCAACAAAAACAACATCGCTGATATCGACGAACCACCAGCAATGACCCGCGTCAGCTCACTCGTCGAGCTTCGCGAGCAACTCCGGAACAACAGCGACAATGTCCTGGTCATCCTGAGCTCGCGCTGGTGCGGCCCATGCATCTTCGTCAAGGAATTCTGGAAGGAACGCGGCAACACAGGTCTACCTGTACACGTCGTCCTATGGCACGACGAAACAGAAGAACACTGGACGTTCACCGAAGAATTCCAGCGCGCCTACACCATGCTCACGCGAAATACGGAAATGGAATTACCCTCCTGTGTTCTCGTGCCAAAGAGCATCAGATACCCCGGCGCTTCTGGGAAGACACCAACGCACGTCGCGTCTGGCATCGAAGAATGCACGACGCAAGTGCTCGGCAGAATCCAGCAACGCTGACAACCAACACCCCCTGCGCGACCACGCCGGGGGTGTTGTTCTTTTACTAGCAAGAAGACTTCTTTATTTTTTCATTTTTCCAACTGCACCATATAGCGCCACTGAGCAGTGCTCTTCCTGTAACCACGTCTGTGCAAAACGTGTAACATCACGAGCGGTCACCGACTGAAGAATCTCCAACCAAGCATCTGTTGTCATCGGCTCTATACCAAGGGACGTCGGCCATCCATACCACCACATCAATTCCTCTGGATCACTCCACGCGCGCTGCTGGGTGAGACGTATCATTTTTTTGCACGTGCGCAATAACACTGCGTCACATGTACCCAAACGCAGTAATGCAATTTCTCGAGAAATAGTCTTTCGACATTGTTCCACTAATGAAGTGTCGACTTCAAACAAAATCCGCAATACACCCGTATCAGAAAGATGTGTTGTCTCACCACGCACCCAATACGCATGCGACTTGTTGCTCCGTAGTTCCTGATTCAACCGCGATGACCAAAAGTTCGCTAGATAATCACGCACAACAGCAGCCACTGCATGTGATTTCCAATCTCCTTGCGGCGCAATTCGATACGCAACACAGACTGCGGTACTGTCCCCATCGCGTTCTCGTACAATTTCAGGAAGTACGGTGTTGAGTTCTGTTGTTGGGTTTGCTGGCGCGGGCTTGGCTCCTTTGACAAGCTTCTGCACCTGCTGAGCCAACCCCTCATCAGGAACAACACACACAATCATTGGTGATTGATATTGATCGCGCCAAAACGATGACAAATCACCTACTCGCACCTTTTGAAGTGAAGTTGGCGTGCCATACAGATTTCTTCCAAGTACGCTGTTGGGCCACACTGCCTGATTAGAGAGAACACGGACCATCTGCATTGCATCCTGTTGTGCCTCATTCATTTCTGCAACAACCACCTGTTTCTCTTTGCGCAGTGCTGCTGGGGTGACTGCAACAGTTTGTACAGCACGCAATAACTCACGCAGCATGATGCCTGCGTCATTTGGCGCGCCAATACCGAAGACATATGACGTTTCGTAATTCGTATACGCCCCACCGACAACGCCACGCGATTCTTGTTCCCGCAATGAGGCATCTGCACCATTCACATCATCTCCACGCAACAACACATGCTCAAAAAGATGTGCCACACCTTCCTTCCCTACCGCGTCAAATCGAGATCCAGCTCGAAACCAAATCGAAACCGATGCGAGTGAAACGCGTGGATCAACACACACTAACAAATTCCTTTTTGCATCAAAAATGATTTTTGCTGATGTCATAATTACAAAAATGAAACGGGGGCGCACCGTTACAGCACACCCCCGTAGCACCATCACCCGAACCTCGGGTTCTGGTTACTTGCCGCGCGTTCCGGTCGTCCCGCCGGTCGAGCCACCCTTGCCGCCACTCTGGCCGCCAGAGCCGCCGTTGCCGCCGCCGTGACCACCAGAGCCGCCGCCCTTGCCGTTGCAGATCATCGCACTCTCCTCGTGTTGAAGCGGACATCCTGCTGAGCACCTACTCAACATTCCGAACGCTGCCACACAACAGTAGACAATGGATCGATCTGCGCTGTCAACAACACTATCTGTGGACAATTAAACAATCAATTCCCAGGAGAATTTCGTACGTTTGATACCCCCAAGGTTGCAACTTTCCCCCCGCTCCCTCATACTACAATCACTCTAAAAAAAGAGGACGTCGGGAGGGTCGACGTCTGAGGAACACAGTTGAGCAGGCCGCAAGGGGCCCCCTCCTGTGCGTTACGCACTACAATTACGCATTGTACTAGCACTACACACCATGTCAAAAAAGATATTCACAGTTGAAGAAGGCGACGCTGGCACGCGCCTCGATCTCTACCTCGCAACCCGCATGGCTGAGTTGTCGCGCTCGAAAGTGCAGCAACTCATCGAGGCAGGAGCTGTAACCGTCAACAACACAGCAAAGACCAAGCATTACGCGCTTCGCCCACAGGACGAAGTCTCCATTGACGCTGACGCAACACCACCGGCACCAACAGAGCCTGCGAAGCGCCCAACCCGCGCACGTCGCACACACCGCACTGCAGCCAAGCCTCAGACAGAAGAGCCTGTGATCCTCGCCGAGACAGACGAGTACATCATCGTACAAAAGCCTTCTGGCATGCTTGTGCATCGCACCGAGCACTCCAAGAGCATCACGCTTTCGGATTGGGCTGTTGCGCGCTATCCCGAGATTGCGAAAGTGGGCGTCGCAGACCGCCCTGGTATTGTGCACCGCCTCGACCGCGACGTCTCCGGTGTGATGGTTGTGGCGCGCACACAAAAGATGTTTGACGCACTCAAGGCCCAGTTCAAAAACCGCGAAGTACACAAAGTGTATACAGCCCTCGTGCACAGCGCACCTGCTGCAGAAGATGGCGACATCAACTTCCCGATCGCACGCTCACAGACCCGCGCTGCCATGGCTGCACGCCCACTCAACCAAGCTGGACGCCCTGCGCACACCTATTACTGCGTGACCCGCCGTTTCCAGAAGAAAACCTTGCTCCACGTTGAACCGAAGACCGGTCGTACGCACCAAATCCGCGTCCACCTCTACGCCCTGGGCATGCCTATTGTTGCAGATCCAATCTACCAGCTCCCTTCGTACGAGCAGGACACCATGGACCGCACCCTCCCCCGCATTTTCCTCCACGCAACAGAACTCTCCTTCACAGATGCCACAGGCGCAACAGTGAAGTACACGAGCCCGTTGCCAGAGGTCCTCGAAGCAGCTTTGGCAAAACTTGTATGATTATCACCCTCTCCGGCCGCCCAGGATCTGGCAAAACCACTGTTGGAACGATGCTCGCAGAGCATTTCGGATACGAGACCTACGACATCGGCATCATGCGCCGCGAAATCGCCCGCCGCCGTGGCCTCACGCTGGCCGAATACAACAAGCTCGGCGAGACTGACCCATCCACAGATACAGATGTTGACAATTTCCAGTGCGAACTGGGCGAAACCAAGGATAATTTCATTATTCAGGGCCGACTGGGATTCCATTTCATCCCGCATTCTGTGAAGATTTTCCTTGATTGCAGCCGCGACGCATCAGTTGCGCGCATCTGGAAGGATCTCCAAGCCAATCCCGAGACTCGAAATGAAGGCAAATTCAAGACACCGGAGGAACTGCGCACCAATATCGAGGCCCGAGACGCCTCAGATGTAGCCCGCTACGCCAAATATTACAACGGTCTCAACCACCTCGAACCCGCCAACTATGACCTCTGGCTCGACACATCGACCATCACTCCAGAGGAGACGTTCCAGGCAATTTTGGCCTTTCTTGACAAAAAATCCTAACGGCCGTACACTAGGCCTCGTATCAGAAAACTCGTATGCCAAGCCCAGTACTCGCTGCAACTCCTAGCAAATACGACCACATCGTGACCGGTTCCAAGGTCCGTGTTTCGTTGCGCATTAAGGACGTGAATAAGAAAGGTGAAGAGAAGGAGCGTATCCAGGTCTTCGAAGGCCTCGTGATCGCCCGCAAGCACGGTTCTGAGCCAGGTGCGACCATTACGGTCCGCAAGGTATCCGAAGGTGTAGGCGTTGAGAAGATCCTCCCGATCCACTCGCCAGTTATCGCAGAAATCGAGTTGGTCGCTCAGTACAAAGTCCGCCGCGCAAAGATTGCTTACGTCCGCGATCCGAAATTTAAAAAGAAAATGAAAGAGATCAAGGCGCCAAGCGAAAAGAAAGCGGCTGCGACGAAATAAAAACGTGATCACAAAAACAAAACACCGGCGGCCGCCGGTGTTTTGTTTTGCGCAAGCACCTCGCTTACGCTGCTTTGGCGCGTGACTCCTTGTAACTCTTGAGATACAAGCCAGTCATACTCTTCTTGTTCTTCATGATGTCAGCTGGCGTACCTTCGGCAACAACTTCACCACCACGTTTGCCGCCTTCTGGTCCCATGTCGATGATCCAGTCTGCGCAGCGGATCACATCGGAGTTGTGCTCGATCACGAGGACAGAGTTGCCCTTGTCTACGAGCTGGCGCAACACGCCGAGCAATTGCTCAATGTCTGCGAAGTGGAGACCGGTTGTAGGCTCGTCAAGAATGTAGAGTGTCTTGCCTGTCGCGCGGCGAGAGAGTTCGGTTGCGAGCTTGATGCGCTGCGCTTCACCGCCTGAGAGCGTGGTTGCAGATTGGCCAAGAGACACGTAGCCGAGGCCCACATCGCGCAGGATCTGCATCTTGTCAGCGATGGCTGGAATGTCGCTGAAGAAGCGTGCAGACTCTTCCACAGTCATACCGAGCACGTCGGCAATGGTCTTACCTTTGTAGTGGATCTCGAGTGCTTCCTGGTTGTAGCGCTTGCCGCCACATTCTGCGCATTCTACGAATACGTCAGAGAGGAATTGCATTGGAATGCGAACCGAGCCGTCACCAGAACATGCTTCGCAGCGACCGCCGCCTTTCACATTGAATGAGAACTTGCCAGCATCATAGCCACGCAACTGCGCCTCTGGTACTTCAGTGAAGAGATCGCGAATGAGCGTGAACACGCCAGTATACGTCGCGGGGTTGCTGCGAGGTGTTCGGCCAATTGGTGTCTGGTCGATGGCAATAACCTTGTCTACGTTCTCAATGCCCTTAATGTCCTTGTACTCGCCTGGCATTGCCTTGCTGCCATGGTACTCAGCGGAGAGTGCCTTCGAAAGAATATCGATGACAAGCGATGATTTACCAGAGCCAGAAACACCCGTGACACACACGAGGCGGCCAAGCGGGATCTTCACATCAATGTTCTTGAGGTTGAATGCGCGCGCACCAAGAACCGTGATGTACTTGCCATTGCCTTCGCTTGGTTTCTTGGGTGCGGTGATGGAGAGCTTGCCAGTGAGATACTTGGCCGTGAGCGACTTCGCCGACTTCTTCACCATAGCGACAGTTCCAGCTGCCATGAGTTCGCCGCCATACACGCCAGCGCCTGGTCCGATGTCCATGAGATAATCTGCTTGTTCCATCATGGCTTCGTCGTGTTCTACGACAATCACGGAGTTGCCCAGGTCGCGAAGCGCCTTGAGCGTCTCAATGAGTTTCTCGTTGTCGCGAGGGTGCAAGCCGATAGATGGCTCGTCCAGGATATAAATAACGCCTGTGAGGCCTGTGGAGAGCTGTGTGGAGAGACGTACGCGCTGCGCCTCACCGCCTGAGAGCGTGGCCATAGAGCGATCGAGCGTAAGGTACTCGAGACCAACGCGATTGAGGTCAGCGATACGCAAGAGAATCTCGCGCGTTACTGGGCCAGAGATCTTGAGTTCGCGATCATCAAGTTCTGTGTCCCCGACCTTGCCTTTCTTCATGGTGTCGAAGAACACAGCGGATTCATCGATGCTCATCTCTACTACATCAGCAATATTCTTGCCACCGATGCGCACCGCGAGCGCTTCTTTGCGCAAACGCTTGCCAGCGCAAATCGGACACGTGCTTTCGCGCATGTACGCTTCGATCTCTTTGCGGATGTACTCGCTCGTTGTGTCTGCGTGGCGCAACGTGAGATTGGGCACAATACCTTCGTACTGCACTTTCTTGCCATCTACATCGTATTCCTGGCCGTCCGTTCCGAAGAACAAAATATCCAACACTTTTTTCGACAAATCCTTCACAGGTTTGTCCATGGAGAATCCATGCGCTGCCGCTACTGCTGCGAGCACCTTTTGGTACTGCGCTTGGTTGCCGGTGATGCGTGTCCATGGCTGGATCGCACCTTCGGCAAGTGTGAGCTTTTGGTTCGGGATCACGAGGTCCTTGTCTACGTCGAGCACAACACCAAGTCCAGTACACCGTGGGCACGCGCCATGAGGACTGTTGAACGAGAAGGTGCGCGCCTCAATCTCTGCCATTTCGCGATTACACTTCTTGCACACGAACTGTTCGGAGAATGACGTGTCTTCGTCCTCGTCTGTGTCGTACACGAGCACGTGGCCATTGCCCAATCGCAACGCCGCATCAACAAACGAAGCAATATTTGCCTTCTTCACATCCGAAACACGTCCTACAACTACATCGAGTGTATGTGGAACCTTGGACATGATCTCAATGGCATCCAATTCGCTCTTCTGCATGAGTACGCCATCGAATCGCAGATACTCGTAGCCAGAACCCTCGACATGCGAGAGTAATGTTTTCTTATCAATTGTGACATCAACAAGCACTGGCGCGAGCACGAGCAACTCGTGACCTGAGCGTCCCATTTTGCGGATCGCTTCTACCATGGAACCAGTGCTGTAGCGCGTGACTTCAATATTACAATCTGGGCAAAACTGGCGACCGATGCGTGCAAAAAGCAACCGCAAGTGGTCATACACTTCGGTTACCGTTCCTACAGTGGAACGCGGATTTCGCGCTGTGGATTTTTGGTCAATGGCAATGGTTGGAGAGAGGCCACGGATCTCGTCTACGTCTGGCTTGTCCTGGAGATCCATGAACTGGCGCGCATAGGCCGAGAGTGACTCTGCGTAGCGGCGCTGACCCTCTGCATAGATGGTATCAAACGCGAGCGATGACTTGCCCGAGCCTGAGAGACCCGTGATTACCACCAGGCTATTCTTGGGAATCTCTACCGAGATGTTCTTGAGATTATGGACACGAGCACCACGAATCGACAGCACATCTTTCTTCGGTTGAGCCATACGCCAAGTTCAATTATGAAACGGTGTACAGCGTACCACGAAGTCCAGACCCTGTCAACGAAAGTTATTTGATGTATTCAACGATGCTATGAGCCGACGAATCGAACGGTGCGTACAGCGTACGGAGGTAGCCGCCCTTTGCCGCATCCTTCTGGAGCCCGCCTACGAGAATCGCGCACTTACCAATGGTAGTTTGTGGTGTATCGAAATGGCAAACAGGGTTGAACACGTATTTATCAGCAAAATATGTTGTTCCACTCCCCATACCAAATGGCGTCTGGGCCGCGTATGATTTTGCCTTTGCCCATTCGGCGAACCCAGTGCTCGCAAGACCCGGTGCGCAGTCGAGCTCGAGCGCGTCTGTAGTCTTGTTGTCCTCGTACATCGGACGACGTGAGCAGAGACTGCCGATGGTCTTCTTTGGCGCTTCGACGATTTGCGGAGCTTGCGAACCTGTGCCGCCTGGAATCTTGAACAGAATCATCTTGTCGAGTGAAACTTTGAATCCTGCGATATCTTCTTCGTAGAGATTGCGAACCGCTCCACACTTGCCCACAGTTGGATTAGTGCTCGATGGATCTCGGTAACAAGCACGATGAAGCTCGCCTAGAGACGATGGATCTGCAACATTATCTTTGCCCAAATCACTTGGCGCTGTTTTGGACACTTCGCTACAATCTTTTTCTTCGTAATCCCATGTCTTTCCTTCTGCGAGTATGCACTTACTACCCCAACTTGCGCGCGTACAGAATCCCGCACGCTCTTCGCCTTCGCCAATGCGAGCAACTGAACAGCGCAACCCGAGACTTTCGTCACAGTTGTCGCCGTTGGACACTGAGTTGGTCAAACCATTGAACTCATGCGACATGGCACCAATGTATGAACAGATATCACCTTCCTTCTTACCACCATCCTTGATCTGACAGCGCAATTCCTTGAGTGCTCCTGTTGGTGTACACACCATTCCATTCTTACAGTTGGCGTCATTGGGCGTGCCTTTGCTCAATGAACAGTTCTTCACATCAGGTCCAGTGAACGCTACAGCATATGCATACCGCTGCATCTCCGCGATATTGCGCGAGAGCTCTGCCTGGGAGACACCATTTGCCAGCGTCAATCCAGCTGCGACTGCTGTCGCATAGCCACCTACTGCCTTGTTTAGTTTTGCAAGTCCACCGCCTGCAAGTGACCCAACTGCGAGAGTCAAATCTGCACCCCACGCGACATTGACTGTACTGTTGAGAATTCCTGCATTCTGTACCATTTCTTCTACTACAATGCGTTTGCCTTCATATTTGCACTTTGCGACATTCAACATTTCTGGCCAAGTTTCACAAACATCATCTGTGAGGTATGTACCACCCTTGCCCTGCTGCGCAGGGTCTTTGCACTCTGCAATCGCATTGCCACAGGCAGAATTCATACTACCGTCACCGCACTCAAAATAATTGCCAACCACTTTCAAATTGCGATCAGCAAACACCTGACCGCCTGTCGTATTTCGAACGAAATTGCATGAAAGTCCACTCCTACAAATATTCTTGTTCACGTAGGTATTCACACCGCCAACCAACGTGTGTCCAAGTGGATCGCAGACATCTCCCTTGTTACCATCACTGCAAATACCAATCTCGCGATCAACATAACACCCATCGGAATCCGGCAATCGTACACATGTGCCAGAGGCACATTCCGAGTTGGCACGACAATACTGCCCAGCAACGCGCCGATCCACATTTTTGTAGCAGCGTCCAACATCGGTCGACCCTGCGATCAAATCTTCTTCACTCTTGAAAGCATTTCCAACCTTGCCACCCAGCCACCCCGTTATTCCAAAGCTGTAGCTATTTGCGAGAGTGAATACAGACGTTGCTGCACCACCAACGTAGCTCTCCAAGAAAATAGAGCACATTCCTTGTGTTGCCTTATCCCCTGCAATAGAAGTGATCGACGTCAGATCCTCAGCGCTCCCCACCGTGCACGTTCCACCCACCTTACGACATGCATCCCCTGTTGGACCGTCCTGTCGGCAGAATTCACCATTTGCCCTGAATGGCAGGCACTTGGCCTGATCTACATTTTTTCCTACTTCCATTTTTGTTCCATCGCGTAGCACTACAAAGGTATTCGGGCCAGTTGCTTCTACTTGCAGACACACACCACGTTCGTTGCAGCACATGAATTCATCACCCTTGCCGTAAAATTCTATTGGCAGGATCGCGGCTATCGGCGGTAACTTGAATTCCAAGAGACTTGGCGAAATCGTCTGGAGCAATGTGAAACTTCCCAGCGCCACAAAGAGCGCTGCAAAAGCGCTGATCATGATTTCCTTCGCGTTTCCAACCGCAGAAGCATTCCCTGCCGCAGTTGCCCACTGGAATCCTGCGAAAATAATTGCGAGAACAGTCATGGTTGCAAGCAATCCAAGTCCGTAGTTGAACAAATTTGGAATGTAGGTCGCAAGCGACGCAACAGAGAGTCCTGCAATAGGAATAGCCAAAGATGTCTTTGCTTTGTCTGGATTCGTGTAGCAATATGGCCCAACAGTGATCGATGGATTCGGTGGAGACCACACATTATTTGCCTCGACTTCACACAACGCTTGTGTCCACACTGGACCATTTTTCGACGCTGCCTCGAGTTCTGCCTTTTGTTCTGGAGTGAGACCACTTGCAGGTGTTTGGCCAGCATTCTTGATCAAATTCGCTAGAGCCTGCGCTGTGGAAATCGTTTTGCCTGAGCACACGGGAACCTCTCCGCATGTCTTTTGTACAGAATCTGTCCGATAGAGCACCTTGTCATACGCCGTGCCCGCATCCTTGGTGTTCGCGGTTGTCACCGCAGCATCCTTGGTATACACAAACGTACTACAGCTCACATTTGCTGGACTACACTGACGCACTTCACCCGCTGCTACGGAATCGCTGTTATCCGTATCCTCATACACCACACAGCAATGCTGCGACAACTGACACGCCTTGATCTCTGTTGGATGCTGCGGCGAAGGCTGCAGCCCTTGGCCTGTAGGCGCAATAGGGCAAACTTTCTTTCCCTGTACTGCTTCTGGTTCCGAACACGTAACAACTGCTTCGTCCGAATATTTGTCTCCCACGTAATACACGCAGGCATCCATGGAATCCGCTACAACTTCCTTACCCGGAACGATGTTATTACCCGCTGCGATTGCTGCGGAGAAATCTGCAGGATTGGATGCTGGGCAAAATGCGCCATTTCTCGGACCAGAAAAGAACTCACCATTTCCGTAGTTGAATCCACCTGGACAAACATTGTTGGTCACTTCACTGCACGCATCATATGACGTCGATCCAGTCCCCTTGTACGCGCAAAATCCTCCCACTTCCCACTGCTTCTTGAAATCCAAAAATGGTTTGTTCTGGTCTGGCGGCGCGCTGCACTTGGTTGCTGCGGGCTGCGTGTCACACGCACCGATGGCGAGTGTTGCAGTGAGCGATACTGTCGGAAGTGAGATGTTGCAATAACTAGCTGCGAACTGCGCAGGATTCGCCTTCACCTTGCTGATTTCTGAATCTGGAATCTGACGCGCAAGACACCCCATGGTGTTCTTGGTGTAGTTGTTCTTCACAATGCAGCAGGCTGCAGTAGACGCCGAAGCACCGCGAGGCAAAAGCATCGCGGTGACAACTACAGCGAGAATGGCGAACCTGCGCACGACAGTCATCATACGTTCAACAAGTTCTCAAGAATTTGCTCCCATTGCTGCTGCGAAACAAATCCTTCCCAACGATGTCCATTAATGAAAAATGTCGGAGTACCAGTCACGCCTGCTTGCAGCGCAGCTTGCACGTCAGCTCGCACACGCGGCTGCATGCGGCCACTGGCAATACACTCCTGGAACTTGGGTACATCGAGTCGGACAAGTGCTGCGTAACTCACCAGATCATTCTTGCTCAGCGCGTCCTGATGCTCATAGAGCGCATCATGATATTCCCAGAATTTCCCTTGTTCGCGCGCACATTCTGATGCTTCGGCAGCATAGGCGGCGTTGGGATGGATCGTGGCAATCGGAAAATGGCGATAGACGAGACGCACACGATCGCCGTAGCGCTCCTTGATCCATCGCACGATCGGATAGCTGCGACCACAGTATGGACATTCAAAATCGCCGAATTCAACAATCGTTACTTTTGCATCAGCGGGTCCAAGTGCGGCGAAATCCCCTTCTGACACCTGACGTTGTGGACCAAATGTCTCTGCAGCTTTTTGTGTACTCTGTGGAGCCTTCGTTACAAGACCAGTAGACACTCCATCACGCTGCGCACGGACAATTTGCGCATACGAGCGCAAGAAGCTAACCACAAAAAAGAGAATGGCGATCAAAATAACAAGAGCCAACGCCACCCAATGCCACGGATGACGATGAATCCCGTGCTTCGCTACCCCTCCAGATTCCTCCATAGTATACAAAGAAAAGAGAACGAGCAGATTATACCATAGATGCGAATCTGGCGGCAGTTCTTGACGATTTTGCCTCTCATTGGTATAGTGAGCCCACTGAATTCCTGTATGACTTTCCAGATTTTAGAGTGGTTATTCGCTATTGGACTCATTGCGTGCATTCTTGTACAGCAAAAGGGCTCCGGCCTTGGAAGCGCTTTTGGTGGCTCCGGTGCGGTATACAGCACCAAGCGTGGTATTGAAAAAAGCATTTTCTACGCAACGATTGTGTTTGCGGTTCTCTTCTTCGGAACGACAACGCTCCACTTGCTCGTTGCTTAATGGTTGCACCGTATGCGCTTTTTGCGCTCGCGCGCTCGTACTGGCGCCATGGCTGTGCGCCTTGCACGCCTGAGACGTCATGATCGACAATTGGTTGCAAGTGCAGCCCGTACCCGCATACCCACGCGGGCTCAATTTCGCTACTTCTTTCGCTTCATGACGCGACGTGAATTCTGGATGTGGGCTGCTGGCTGTTCGATTCTGGTGATTGGATGCGTCCTCGCATTTCTTGGATATGCGCGTACGCATCGGATCATTGTCCCGGCAGTCGGCGGTGAATACACCGAGGGTGTTGTAGGATCGCCACGCTTTGTGAATCCGCTGTTTGCCACAACTGACGCGGATCGAGATCTGTCTCGTCTCATCTTTGCAGGACTGCTCGCTACCAATGCAGATGGAACACTCGAACCTGATCTTGCAGAGCAGTTCCATGTGACTACGAGCAGCGCAACTTATACCGTGACATTGCGTGAGCACTTGCGTTGGCATGATGGAGAACCCATCACAGCTGACGATGTTATCTTCACTGTTGAGCGCATACAGGACGGCACTGCAGGTTCTCCACAGCGCTCAGGGTGGCAAGGAGTCAGTGCGCGCAAATCCGACGACCGCACCGTTGTATTCACCGTCAATCGCAACTATCCAGCGTTTCCGTATTTGCTGACCACGGGTATTTTGCCACGACATGTGTGGAAAGACGTTGCGCCTCAGTCCATGCGCCTTGCAGATGCTAATTTGCATCCTATTGGTGCAGGTCCATTTATGTTCAATGCGCTGACCAAGAGCCGCACTGGTTCGATCCTTCGATATAGTCTCACGCGCAACACGCAGTATCATCGCAGCGCACCGTTCATCGAAACCCTTTCATTTGCATACTTCCCAGATATCGAGTCTACGCTCGTCGCATTCACCAATCAGCAGATTGATGGCATTCATTTCGTCCCTCGATCGCGCGTAGATGATGTGCAAAAGCGTAGTGTAGACGTGCACACGCTCCCCTTGCCGCAATACACTGCGTTGTTCTTCAACACAACACAGTTCACTGCGGCGCAATCGGTTGGTGTACGTCGTGCGCTTGCACTCGCTGTGAACAAGCAAGAGATCGTCAACCGCGTATTGCTCAACAAGGGCACCGCGCTCTCTGGCCCGATGCCTCCTGGAACCCCAGGATACCGATCTGGCACAGATCCACTCAGCTACAACGTTGAACAAGCGTCCAAAGAACTCACCACCGCTGGATGGAGTGAGATCAGTCGCACCGTGCTCACAGAGGACGACACCCTTGGCGCACCTGCGTCACAACAAGTCTTCCGAAAAAACAAAAAGGGTGATATTCTGACCGTGGCAATCACGACCGTAGATACACCAGAAGCAATCGAATCTGCCCAAGCAGTGCAGACCTATTGGCAGCGTATCGGTGTTATGGTGACGATCAAGCGTGTCGCACCAGATGCACTTCGTGATCAGATACTCAAAGATCGTTCGTACGATGTACTTCTTTTCGGACAGGTGCTTGGAGAGGATTTGGATCCATATCCATTCTGGCACTCGTCGCAAGCGAAGTACCCCGGACTCAACTTTGCGCAATACGTGAGCAGTGGCCGCGCTGATGTCGCTCTCGATCAGGCCCGCGCAACAGATGACCTCACTGTGAAAGCGCAACGATACCAGTCGTTCCAGGAGCAACTCGACAAAGATATTCCCGCGATCTTCCTGTACAATCCGTCATACGTCTACGTACAGCGCAAATCGGTGCACACGATGATTCCTACACGTCTCATCACACCTGCTGATCGATTTACCTCTGTGACTTCGTGGTATATCGAGACATCAGGCGCGTGGAAGTAACACAACAATCACAAGGAGCATCGCCGTGGTGGTGAAATTGGTAGACACGCAGCGTTCAGAGCGCTGTACCACCTGTGGTGTGCGGGTTCAAGTCCCGCCCACGGCACAAAGAGGTTCACATTTTATTTTTAACGATTCTCTTTTTTCCTATGCAAACATCAGAAGGAACTTCCCCACGCAGAATGGGACATCGAGGCAACGCCCCGATGCATGGACTGCGCGCTCGCCCGATGCGTAATTCGGTGCAAAAGCGTCTTGCAAGTGGCCCCGCGCCTTCAGCGCGTCCAATGCAAACCGAAGCGTCTGAGGTTCCACCTCAAATTATTGAAGCTCGCCGCACATTGCTCCCACAGCGCGGCAACGATCGCGGCCCTCGCCAACCAATGCACGATGGTGGTCGCCACCCTCGTGGCGCTGGCGGTGCACGTCCACAGGTCATGCGCGAACAGTCGTTTGGTTCTGGCGCAGACAAGGTTCGAGTAATTGTACTTGGCGGACTCGAGGAAGTCGGCCGCAACTGCACACTGATTGAATACAAGAACGACATTATCTTCGTTGACATGGGACTCCAATTCCCTGACGAAGACATGCCAGGTATCGACTACATCATCCCGAACGTTTCGTACGTGAAGGGCAAAGAAAAGAATGTTCGTGGTGTAATCATCACGCACGGTCACTACGACCACATCGGAGGTATCCCACATATTGTTCCAGAGATGGGCAATCCCCCTGTATACGGACTCCCCCTCACACTCGCGATTATCAAGAAGCGCCAAGAAGATTTCGGTGGTTACGAGCTCAACTTGCGCTCAGTGACACTTGAAGAGACGTTGCAGCTCGGACACTTCCGCATTGAATTCTTCCACGTCAACCACAATATTCCTGACTCAATGGGTGTGGTGATTCACACGGCGGCAGGAACCATTATTCACACCGGCGACTGGAAGTTCGATTTCCAGCCGGTGGATAACAAACCTGCCAACCTCGGACGACTCGCAGAAATCGGCAGCAAAGGTGTTCTCGCGCTTCTCTCAGACAGCACCAACGCAAACTGCGAAGGACACCAGATCTCAGAGCACACGATCGGCCAAGCACTCGAAGCAATCTTCGTGAAAGCACAAGGTCGCATCATTATCGGCACATTTGCTTCTTTGCTCTCGCGCGTACAGCAAGTCATCGAGATCGCGACCAAGCTCGGCAAGAAGCTCGCCATCGACGGCTACAGCATGAAGACCAACGTCGAAATCATGAAGATGCTCAAGTACATGGAGGTACCGAAGAGCGTCATGATCGGCATTGATGAAATCGACGATTATCCAAAGGAAAAAGTCATTATCATGTGCACCGGCGCGCAGGGTGAGAAGTCTGCAGTGCTCATGCGCATTGCAAGCAATGAACACCGATTCGCGAAGATCATTCCAGGCGACACGGTCGTGTTCTCATCCTCGGTCATTCCGGGTAACGAGCGCAGTGTACAGCGTCTCATGGATGTACTCTTCCGCCGTGGCGCCAATGTGATCAACTACACCATGATGGATGTCCACTCCGGTGGTCACGCAAAGACTGAGGACATCAAATTGATGCTTCAGCTCATTCGTCCGAAGTACTTCGTGCCTATCCACGGCAACCACTTCATGTTGCGCTACAATGCCAAGGCAGCACGCGCAATGAAATGGCCTGAAGAAAATATCTTTGTCGCAGACAACGGCCAGGTCATGGAATTCGATTCCACAGGCAAGGGCGTGTTGCTCAAGGACAAAGTAGACACAGAATACGTGTTCGTAGACGGACTGGGAGTTGGTGACGTTGGCGCAGTGGTTCTGCGCGATCGCCAAGCGCTTTCTGAAGACGGCATGGTCGTGATCATCGCCACCATGTCTCACTCAACAGGCAAGCTCACGCAGAATCCTGACATTATCTCTCGCGGATTCGTGCATCTCAAAGAACAAAAAGATCTCATCGAAGACGTCCGCAAGCGCGCACGCACACTCATCGAAAAGAGCGATGAAGCAGCGCGTTCTGACGCCAACATCATCAAGAACAAGTTGCGCGATGACTTGGGAGAGTATCTCTACACCAAGACCAAGCGCCGACCAATGATTTTGCCGGTGTTGATCGAAGTCTAAAACACCCCACAACAACACCTCCGCTTTTGCGGGGGTGTTGTGTTTTTGCGTCGTTGGTCCACCGGTGTGGTAGCTTCAGACACATTGTTCCCAACCCGCACTAGCAACCGAAAGCGGGTTGGGAACAATGTGTCTGAAGCTCTCGCAACAGCGCACCACACGGCGCAGATGCACAACACATCGCATACGCGGTGTCGAGGCGAGGCGTGTGCCAGGAGACTTCGTTCACCAGAGGCGCGACCATCGGGCGGTCACTGGCCCTGTGATGGAGAGAGGTCAGGAGAGTGCTCCCCCAAGTCGCTTTCGGTTGCTAGTGCGACTTGGGGGAGCACTCTCCTGACCTAACTTCACCCTAGGGTTAGCGCCTGTCTGATGCCCGCACTTTTGTTGAGCAAAATACCCATGGTATACTGCCCAAAACCCCTATGGCACAGAAACCCGTTGCAATCACTGGCATCCAACCTTCCGGCGACATTCACATTGGCAATTACTTGGGCGCGCTCAAGAACTGCGTGGCGCTGCAAGAATCTAGCAAATACGACTGCTTTTTCTTTGTGGCAGATTTGCACTCGCTGACGCAGGACTATGATCCGAAGAAGAAGTTTGCGGGTACGCTCGAGGCTGTGGCGTCGCTACTCGCCCTCGGACTGGATCCACAAAAATCTACACTCTTTATTCAGTCGATGGTTCCGGAGCACGTGGAGCTGGCGTGGTATTTCAATTGTGTGACACCGATGAGTGAGCTTGAGCGCATGACGCAGTACAAAGACAAGTCCGCGCGCCAAGTACAGAACATCAATGTCGGATTGTTCGACTACCCTGTGCTACAGGCAGCGGATATCGCTCTCTATGGCGCGTCGTTCGTGCCTGTTGGTCAGGATCAGGTGCAACACATCGAACTCACACGCGACATCGTGCGCTGGTTCAACCGTCGTTACTCGACGAAATTGCGCGAACCCAAGGCGCTGCTCACCGACATCCCGAAGGTCTTGAGTCTCGCAGAGCCAACGAAAAAAATGAGCAAATCATTGGGTATTCAGCATTACATCGCGCTCACTGACGAACCAGATATCATTCTCGACAAGCTCAAGCGTGCAGTAACCGAGACCACAGGCACCGTCCCACTCTCCTACTCTGCGAAGAAAGGCTGGACAGCGGACGAGGCAGCGATCGCGAAGATGGATGCAGCGCAACAGCGAGGCGTTCGTGGTGTGGAGAGCTTGTTGTCCATGCTCCACCACTTCGCGCCACCGGAGGTGAATACGCAATTTGCACACGGACCAATTCGTTACGGCGATCTCAAGAAAACTCTCGCGCATCACATCGGCGAATTCTTCGCAGACTACCGCGCGAAGCGCAAAGCACTTCTCAAGAAGCCAGCGCAGATTCTGGAACTCCTCGAACCATCAACTACCCGTGCACAGACTGTCGCCCGCGCAACGATGCAACAACTCCGCACCCGTATTGGCGTGCGATAACCTTGATCTATGGGAAGAGAATCATTCGAAGCCACTCAGGTCATCTCTGCGCAAGAAATGAGTGAAAAAATGGATGAACATGACGCAGAAGCGCGCGCAGAGCACGAACCCGCTGAAGATACTCCCGCTCCAGAATCTGCAGGACCATCCCCAGAGCAGCAGCGCAGCCAACGCATCGCGGAATTAAAAGCTGAAATTCGCAAATCCATGGACAAAACCATGGAACTGCAAATGAACTCCCCCGCTGGCATCCAGGAAAGCAAACGCCGGTCAGATTTGCGCGCTGAATTGCGGGCACTCGAAACCAGTACACAACCTGTCACAAAGGAGACACTCGCTGCAGACGCTGCCCTCGTGCAAGAAGGTGCAAAGATTATCGAGAGCCAAAAAGACGCAAAATTCCAAGAGCGCGCAAAAGAAATTTTCGACGTCGAACAGTCAAAGGCTGCTGACGCAGCTGCAAAAGAGGCAGTGGCAAGCTCGCAAGAACAAGTGCAATTGCGTTCCCGAGAAGCGCTTCTTGCTGATCAAAAAAAGGAGTCCAAATCACCTGAAGTTTCAGCCGGAGTTGCTGCTGTGGAAAAGAAGCAACGCATCGACGAACTCGAAGCAGAAATCGCAGCACTCAAGCGCGGAGAAAAACTCACTGAAGCACCTGCGACAGACACGCGCAATCGACCAGTACGCAGCAGCGAACCTGGCCCCAGCGACGCAAAGCTCGCAGAACTCGAAGCAAAAGCCAATCAACTCGCAACCGAAGCGCGCAAAGAAAACGGCACCGTAGACCTCGGCGAATTCAAGAAAGCCGCCGCAGAAGTACGCGAACGTCGCGCAGAAATCACACGTGAATCCGAAGCAAAAGCACAACAAGAAGCGGCACAAACAGACGACGAAAAGTCCGAGGCGCAATTGCGTGCAGACAAGCTCAAGCGCGACGTACAATTCCTCACCATTCGCCTTGGCGCGTTAGGCGCGTCGCCTACAATCAAGCGAGTTTTCGGACGCACCTTCACTGCTGCTGAAATGGGATTTGCAGATCCCAACGAACTCATCACCCCCGAAGGCGAAGCCAAGCTCAACGCCAGCGAAGTGTTCAAAGCATCAAACACTGTAATGAAAGAAATGATGACTTCCGAAATTGCAAAACTCCGTGCTGAATACGGTGCGATTGATACGACAAAAGACAACGTCGTTGCGATGCGTCGGCCAGCCGCAGAACAAGCCCCTGATCTCTCTTCTCGCAAAGCTGCCTAACCATTGACATTTGTGCCACCAAATGGTACTCTTGGTCCGCCATCGGCGATCGCTGTGCACCTCGCGTGCATAGAGGAACGTCCGAACACCCTTGGCCTTCGGGCCATGTCGTGGAAGTGGGTAACACCCATCCGCGGCGCAGCGATGCGTCGCGCGGGACAGTGCCACAGAGACAATACTAGCGCACGTTCGCGTGCGTGAAAGGTGAAAAGTGTCGTGAGGTTCTGAGGTTCCGGATATCCAAATCTCAGCAGCTACGCGACTCGCTGTGTCCTTCGGGTCACAACGTGGTAAACCCTTCCTGGTGCAAGAGCAGCGTTTGTCCGACCGCAAGGTTGCGACATCCGAAAAGTTCGTTCGCAAAGAGTCTGCCAGCAATGTCAGACCAAGATATATGATCGCCCCGTCTGCATCCGTGCAGATGCGACAGAATTCGGCGTATGATGGCTGCAACCGCTCCCCCTTCTTGGGTGGAGCGGTTTGCGTTTTGACCAGCAATACCTAACCGCGGTACACTGGGCCTATCTTGTATGCGACTCGATACCCTCCTTATTGCACTGCGCGTCCCGCTCGATTACCTACTCCTGCTTCTGGCCGGCGTCTGTGCATGGTACTTGCGATTCGCATCCCCCATTACTGGATTGCGACCCGTGCAGTTCTCTCTCACGCTCGGGAAGTTTCTCGAAATCGTGATCCCTACTGCTGCGTTGTGGATCCTGCTTTTTGCACTCAACGGTCTCTACTCATTTGAAGCAAACAAGAAATTCTCCGAAGAGCTCAAGCGAACGATCACTGCGTGCTTTGCAGGACTTGCGGTGCTTGCACTCATTATCTTCTTCAGTGGAGAGCGATTTGATTCACGATTCCTCGTGCTTGCAAGCGCATTCTTTGCTACGATCTTTGTCCTGGTCGGACGATTACTGTTGCGTCTGTTGCGAGTCGTGCTTCTGAGTGCAGGGATTGGCAGCCGTCGACTTCTGCTCATTGGCGCCTCCGAAGTGTCTGATGTCATCACTCGAGCACTCAAGGACTCCCCCAGCTACGGCTACACAGTGGTAAAGCGCGTAGACACACTCACCAACTCCAACGCGCTTGCTCTTGCTAACACCGTTGCAAAACAATTCATCACGGAAGTACTCTTCGTCAACACCACAGACCGCGCACATGCCACGCGCGTGTTGCAATTCTGCCAACTTCACCATCTCACACTCAAGTTCCTTCCTGATGTGTTCGGCATGCATCAACGCGCAACAGGAGTTGATACCATCGCCGGCATCCCAATCATCGAACTCAAGCGCACACGACTCGAGGGATGGGGTGGAATTCTCAAGCGCCTCATGGATATTATTGGCGCGGTGTTTTTCTTAGTGACCTTCTCGCCAATCATGCTCCTTGCAGCCATCGCAACGCTGATCGAAACTGGTTTCCCCATCATCTTCCGCAACGAACGCGTGGGCGAAAACGGCCGAACATTTGCCACGCTCAAATTCCGCTCCATGTACCAACACTACTCGATCGGAACGCAATTCAAGAACCAGCGAAAGGCACTCGCCTACGAACAAGAACTCATTGCAACAAAGAACAGCAAGACAGGACCGCTATACAAAATCCAGGATGATCCACGCATTACTCGCGTAGGTCGATTCCTACGTCGCTGGAGCATTGACGAACTTCCACAGTTCTTCAATGTCCTGAGCGGATCGATGAGCCTTGTTGGCCCGCGCCCGCACCAAATCCGCGAAGTTGCAGGCTACGCACCCGAGCATCGCGAAGTACACAATGTACGTCCAGGCATCACCGGACTCGCCCAAATCTCTGGGCGCAGCGACTTGTCGTTCGAAGATGAAATCCGACTCGACACATTCTACATTGAGAACTGGTCACTCCTTATGGACATCGCGATTCTTATCAAAACACCGTGGGCGGTATTGCGCCGACGTAAGGTTGAATAAGTATGCGCATTGCCCTAGTACACGACTATCTTTCGCAAGACGGCGGCGCAGAGCGAGTACTGCGAGTATTTCACGAACTCTGGCCTGATGCACCGATCTACACACTCTTCTTCGACCGCGACAAATTCGGCAATGAATTTGCGCGGGCAGATGTTCGTGAGAGCGTCATCGCATCATGGCCGCTCGCCCGCAAGAAGTATCAGTGGTACATGCCATTCATGCCGTGGGCAACGCAGTCATACGATCTGTCCGAGTTTGACGTGGTGATTTCGTCCACCAGCGCCTACGCAAAAGGAATCAAGGTTGGTCCCAACACCGTACATATTTGTTATTGCCACACTCCAACGCGCTATCTCTGGTCTGACACGGAATCATATCTCAAAGAGTTGTCCCAACCACAGCCGATCAAATGGCTTCTTTCTCCCGTAATCACGTTCCAACGTGTCTGGGATTTACGAGCAGCGCGAGAACGTGTGGACTATTTCATTGCGAACTCGCACACGGTTGCGCAGCGCATTAGCCGATGGTACGGACGCACGAGCACTGTGATTGAGCCACCGATTGATATGGTCCCAGTTGCAACCCCTGCATCACATGATTCTCGCCCGTATTTCCTCGCTGGTGGCAGACTGGTTGAATACAAACGTGTCGATCTTGTGATTGAAGTATTCAATCGCCTCGGCCTCCCGCTCAAGATCTTTGGCACAGGCCGAGCACTCGAGCAATTACGCAAAGCTACTACTTCCCCACTCATTGAATTTATCGGGCAAGTAAGTGAGGAGGAGAAATCTCGCCTCTACGCAAATGCAAAAGCATTCATCAACCCACAAGCAGAAGATTTCGGCATCACGATGACCGAGGCGCTCATGCAAGGGTGCCCTGTCATTGCCTATGGCAAAGATGGTGCAACGGAGATCGTGCAGCACGGCGTGAACGGCGTGCTATTCCAAGAACAAACATGGGAGAGTTTGCTCGATGCTGTACTCCACTTTGATCCAACAAACCTTGCATCTCCTGCTGATATTGCACGCTCTGCAGCGCCCTATTCCAAGGAACGATTCAAAGAGCGCATCCGCACCTTCGTGAACCAGGTAGTCACAGCTAACGAGGCAACGTATGCGGATCCTCATCGACGGACGACCACTGCTTGAGGCGCAGCCTACAGGCGTGTCGCGATATGCTCGTCACTTACTGGACGCGCTTTTTGCATTACCTGAGGCACGCGAACACGAATTCATTGTATACACCAACAGCGCCTCTGCTGCGATGACGGCGCGCGCGCCACAGTGGTCATATGCGCACGTACGCAGCCTGCACACTCGATACCCCAACAAACTGTTGCATGCAGGAATTGTGTTAACAGGTCGCCCAACGATTGATACACTCGTGCGCCGTGCCGGAGGCGGCACAGTAGACGCAGTGATCGCACTCAACCCTCATTTCTTGAGTGTCACTCCAGGTATTCCATTCTTCCTGACCATACACGATGTATCGATGCAGATCGCCCCAGACCTCTTCTCTCTCAGGGCGAGGCTCTGGCATCGCGCAGTCAATCTGCCACGACTCTTGCAACAAGCTACGCACGTGTTCAGTGTATCCGAGAGCACGCGCACAGATTTGCAAACCTATTTCGGCGTTGCGTCGCAGCACAGTACTACCATCTCACCTGCCGCGCCGCCACTTCCCACACACAACTGCGAGCCAACCTGTGTCTTTGCGCACACCAACGAACCGAGCATTCTCATGATTGGCACGCGTGAGAAGCGCAAGAATATTCTCGGCGCGCTCACTGCATTCGAATTGGTACTGCGCCAACTTCCTACGGCGCGCCTGATACTCCTAGGCACCGCTGGATACGGATGGGATGAAGCACAGCAATTCCTTGATAACCATCCAGAAGTCAGCTCGCGCGTACAAATCCTTGGTTTTGCTGATGAAGCAACCAAGTCTGCAGCCATCGCACACGCTACAATCTGTCTATACCCTTCCTGGTACGAAGGATTCGGCATTCCACTATTAGAAGCGTTTGCTGCAGGCGTGCCAGTGATAACGAGCTACGGTTCAGCACTCGCAGAAACAGCTGGTGACGCTGCACTCTTCGCGCTTCCTTGGCGCCCAGACATGCTCGCAGACACCATACACACACTCCTCACTGATTCCGCCCTACAAAACGAAATGCGCGCACGTGGGTTTGCCCGCGCACGCGCATTTGATTGGTCAGACTCTGCGAGACTTCTCCTTACTTCTGTCCTTCAGCAGACGGAGTCTCCAACGCAGTAAGTCGCTCTTGTTCGCGAGCACTATTCGCTGCATATGCCTCTTGAAGTCTCGCTCCAGCTTGTGCCACCTGTCCGTCCAACGTAGCTTGAATCGCGTCTCCTCCTATTCTCGCATAATCTGGTAGTGTTTTCATGCTCCAATTCTTGACGTGACCCTTCCCCACTGCTTCAACAGATCGCAACTTCGGTTCACCCGACATCACTTGACCCAAATTACCAAATACCGTCGGATCCGCATCAGGAAAGCGCTCTTTGAGATTTGCAAGCATGCGTTCTCCTATCTGGAGGACTTCCTGTGCATGTTCCATTCTTGCTGCTTCATCCGCAGCAACATGCTCTGCAGCAATCTCCGCCTTTTGTTCAACTTCAAGCGCTCGAAGTTCTGACTCTAAGTCAGCAAGATCCTCTTGCGCAACATCACGAAGCGCACCAGACAGATCTGCACGCTGCACCATTTCACGCACCTCAGCAGTCTTTGCTCGGAGTGCTGCAATTTGCTCATGCAACTGTGATTCGTGACTCTTCTGTTCAACAGCCTCTGGTGCTGTTGCTGCCTGATCAACCACTGCGCCCTCAACCTGTTCGCCTTGGCTCCCTTCTGGAGTATGTTTCATAGATGTGACATGATATATTTGTTCAAACTATAGCACAAACGCCCATATGCCCACTAGCAACAGCTCCACGCTTGCGAAAATCCAGCAACACATTGCCGCAGTCGAACAAAAGATTAAAAAACTCAAAACAACAGTGCGCGCTGCAAGTGATGCACAAAACATCGCTTCTCTGCGTGCCAAAATCAAACGGTAGACCTATGCGCATCGGCATCGACGCACGCATGGCCGGAATTCATGGAGGACATGGCCGGTATCTGCGTCACCTCATCACCAATCTTGCGACACTCACCCCACCACCTGACGCACCTGAGACGGTGTATACGCTTTTTGTTCTTGAAACCGACCGTGCGCTATTCACACATCTTCCCAGTAAGAAATTCACCCTTGTTACCGCTGACATTCCCTGGTACACCCTGCGCGAACAAACCGAATTCCCCAAAATCATCGAAGCTGCCGGTGTAGATCTCATGCATTTCCCACACTGGAATATCCCACTACGCTATCGTGGCCCCTTTGTCACCACGATCCACGATCTCACATTGCGCCGCTTCCCAGGTCGCGACACATCCACGCGCGGATACCTGCTCTATTGCTTCAAAAAAATCGGCTATCGACTCGCGCTTCGCCACGCAATCTATCGCAGTCAACACATTATTACACCCTCGAAATTCGTCGCTGAGGAAATCCGCCATTGGTATCCATCAGCAAAAACACCAATCACGGTGATCACCGAAGGCGCACCACACGTTGAACCAGCAACAACACAAAAGTCCACATCCCCCTACTTGCTCTACGTTGGCGTTGCCTATCCACACAAGAACTTGTTGCGTCTCGTTCGCGCATTCATGCGGTACAAAGACAGCAGACCTGAGGACAAAACCCGTCTCATCCTCGTAGGCGAAAGAAACCGTTTTTATCTACAATTAGAGGAGAAAATTGCTTCTCAATTCCCGCGTGCACTAGGCCACACCATCGAAATCCGCGGCGCAGTCTCAGATCGCCAACTGCGCGATCTCTACTGTGGAGCACGCGGCGTAGCCTATGTGTCGCTCTCCGAAGGATTCGGATTGCCACCTCTAGAAGCGCTCGCATACGGCGTGCCAGTTCTCGCAAGCAACACCTCCTGTCTCCCAGAAATTCTTGGAGACGCTGCAGTGTACACAGACCCAACATCAATCGATGCTATTGCTTCCGGAATTACCACACTGCTCACCGACGAAGAGACGCGCAAACGCACACTCGCTGCCGCACCAACAACACTCGCGAAGTATTCGTGGCAACGCATGGCACACGATACTGCCAATATGGTATACTGGGCTGGATAATTGTTTTCAAAAATGCCCAGGGAGAAGCTTGTCGCTCCCCAATCCAATCCGAACAGCTCGGCGTCTCATCGAGTACGCCGAATTCCTGTCGTCATTGTTGACCACGACGCTGCGCCACTTTCATCACACATCGTAGATCTCAAGCCACGCACCGCAAGCGTACTCCACGCCGTTGAACCAATCCGTTCGCAGATCAATCCTGCACCGCCATCCATCCTTCCCATTGCGCAACCAGGCGGATTTCGACCCAATCTCCAAGCGTTTCGTGAACGTGCACAAGCACTGACCGAACAATCCATTGATACTCCTTATCAAATTACGAAGAAGCCACTCCCTGAGCTCCTTCCTACACGTGACCGCGTCATCCCAGCGTCGACATTCACCCGCCAGAACTTCCTCACTGAGGAAAAACGCGTCGATTCGACCCAATCTTGGTACCGACGATTTACCAAGGACCTACGAGGATTCGGCAAAATCCGCAAGCCGCTTACGGTTGGATTCACCAGTCTTGCGCTGCTTTTCACCATGCCGATTTACGCGCTCACGACGTATCCAGAGCTCACTCAGGTTCGCGACACGATTACAATGCGCGGAGGTGAGGCAGTCTCAGCGCTTCGTGCTAGCAAGGACGCACTCGCAACAGGCAACACCGCACTGGGCGGATCACTTCTTGTATCAGCGCTCACTTCATTTGAGCAAGCACAAGCGTCACTTGCGTCAGTAGACACCATGAGCAAGACATTACTCAGCATGGTTCCGTATGTTGGAACGAAGGTGAGTAGTGGCGAGGCGCTCCTCACTGCAGGCGAAGATCTCACCCTTGTTGCTTCCCAACTCTTGTACGCACAGAATCAGGCACCAACCTCTTCACCTCTCACCACACGACTCAGCTACTGGAATGACGCACTCACGCGAGTGTACCCACGTATCGTGAGCGCAGACGAAGCGCTCAAATCTGTAGATCTCGAGGCAGTCCCAGCTGACATGCGTGACACAGTAACAACACTCACCGCAGCAGTGACTGCAACACGCAACGACGTGGCGCTTCTGCGCAAAAACATGCCCACAGTACTCGACGCACTGGGAGCACAGTCACTGCGCCGATACCTCATTGTACTCCAGAATTCCGCAGAACTTCGCGCAACGGGTGGATTTATTGGTTCCTACGCACTCGTTGACATTGACCAGGGCGAGATCAAACGTATGGAAATCGCCAAAGGCGGATCATACGATTTGCAAGGACAACTCTCAGTACACCAAGAGCCGCCACAACCACTTTCGCTCGTGAATAGCCGCTGGGAATTCCAAGATGCGAACTGGTATCCAGACTTCCCTTCTTCGGCACGCAACCTGATGTGGTTCTACGAACGCTCAGGTGGACCGACGGTTGACGGCGTCATCGCAATCAACGACCAGGTCATCAGCGATATTCTCACTGCAACAGGACCTGTGACGATGAGTGGTGGATTGCAAATCACCGCAACATCATTTCGTGATGCACTCCAGACGCATATTGCTCAGGCACGTGTAGCAGGCAGCAAAACACCGAAGTCAGTGCTCGCAGAGCTCGGACCGATTCTCCTCGATCGCCTCGCACACTCACCAATCGCAGCCAAGGCAACTGCAGCAGGTGCTGTGAGCGCTGGACTCACCCGTGGTGACATCCTGATCTACAGCGCCGACACCAATACACAGGACACGATCCAGACACTCGGATGGGATGGCGCGCTACGCACTACCACTGGCGACTATCTCCACGTGAACATCAGCAACATCGGCGGACAAAAGTCAGATGCAGATTTGACTGGCCGCATCGAGCACCAAGCATGGATTCAGCCAGACGGTTCGATCATCAACACCGTCAATTTCATCCGCACACATGATGGTACGACTAGTGACGCAAGCAGTATCAGCTACGTGCGTATGTATGTACCAAAAGGCAGCACATTGATCGAAGCATCCGGGTTCACATTCCCTGCAGAGAGCCAGTTCCACAAACCACTTTCTTACGCCAACAAGAACGAGCAACTCACCGCAACAGAGCAAGCTGAAGCATTTGATGCAGCATCAGGAACACGCGTTACAGAAGAGTTCGGCAAAACCGTATTTGGCAACTGGGTGGTAACCAAACCGCGTGAGACAAGTGTTGCGCGCATCACCTATCGCCTACCTTTCTCCGCATTCTCAGTCCAGAAGACACAAAACGTTCTTGTGCGCGCTGCACACGCTGCGACATTGTACGATCCTGCATTTCGCTACAGCGTGTTCCTCGAGCGCCAACCAGGATTGCGCAACTTCGTCGTGCGATCTCATGTCATTGTGCCACCAGCATGGCGCAGTATTTGGCATTCTGGCAATCCCGCATCCACTCGACAGCTCGAGAACGGCGTCATGACCGAATTCCAATTCGAGCAAGATACCTTCTTTGGAATGACGGCTGTCCAAAACTAACCTCCACGTGTATGCCTACCGAAGACCACCGATTCACCGCCAAGCCCCTACCGAAGACCAAAGCAACAGCTGCACAAAAAAAAGAACCTGTTATCGCACGTGCCACGCGAGCACAACAGGCTACGGCGCACGACGAGCGGTCTGAACAACTGCATTCGATTTATAAAGACGAAAATGGCAAAGTGCCCGACATGAAGCACTTCACACATGGAACGTCGCACACGTGGCGCCGATTCCTTGTTGGATCAATCATTTTCTTGCTTTTGGCGTGTGGTGCTGCGTGGGCGGGATTCTTCGTCTTCACGTCATTCCAGAGTGATTTCGCCGAACAATCAGTAGCCATCGAAATCCAAGCGCCGGAGAACGTCACCGCAGGCGACACCATCACCTACCGCATTCGAATCCGCAATGGGCAGCGACTCGAATTAGCACAAACCGAGCTCACACTCGCCTATCCAGAGGGGTTCACTGTCACCAACACTTCGCTCCTCCCCATTGATAGCGAAAAATCCAAATGGAAATTCGGTGTTATCGAAGGCAGCAAGACCGCCGAACTCGAGATCACTGGAATTCTCGTCGGCTCCACAGGATCGCAACAATCATTGCGCGCATTCTTCACCTATCGCCCAAGCAATTTCAATTCTGACTTCCAATCTATTGCGTCGAGCACCCAGACCATCAGCCAATCTCCTATTACTCTGACCAATGCATTCCCCAAGACCGCTTCACCTGGTTCGATCGTGTCCCTTCCTATCACGCTCAGCGCATCTACAGCAACGACAGGAACACTCCGTGTAGTGATTGCTGCTGGAGACCACTTCACATTCAATGAGGCGAAGAAGACCGAAGCTCGTGTTGACGGAGTACAGCGTATCGACAAGAACATCTGGCTCGTAACAACTCTCACTCCAGGCAAACCTATCACGCTCACCGGTGTTGGCTCATTCACTGGCGACTCAACAGACACAGAGAAGATCACCACCACAGTGTCCCTCGTAGATGGTGGCCAGGAATACGTGGTTGCGAGCAACCAACACGAGCTCCCCATTGCACACAGCTCCCTTGTGCTCTCACTCATCGCAAACGGCTCCAGCTCCGATGTGCTTGTCGCGCCTGAGGGCAATCTCACATTCTCCTTGTTCTCGAAGAACACGAGCGAGAAAGCGATCAAGAATCTCACCATTCGCGCTGTGCTCGACACGCCGTCATTCCAGAACAAATCTATCCTCGCCATCAACTCACTCAACGCTGGCAGCGAACCCAAGATCGCTGGCGAGCAAGTGAATCCAGACACCCGCCGCGTCACACTCACCTGGACCAGCAAAGAACGCGCACCACTTGGCAACCTCGAACCACAAAAGGAAGACACGATTCCCTTCTCGCTGAGCCTCCTCCCGAAATCGAGCCTGGATTATACGAAGCTCACACAGTTCACCATCACCGCAATCGCGGAAGGATCGTATGACAACGGGACACAAGTGTCGTTGCAGACACAACCTATCACGATCACTGTAGGGTCTGACACAACGATTGATGCAGACGCAGTTCCAGTGAACGCTGAGACGCTCGAACCTGTGAACGCGAGTGACACCTACCGCATCACCTGGACCGTCAAGAACGACACTCATGCGATCAAGGATATTGTCGTGAAGTCATCCCTCGTTGGTGAGGTAGAATGGCTCGGACAGGAACTCCAGAATGGTTCACTCACCTTCGACGCCAAGTCCAAGTCTGCACGCTGGACTATCCCAGCACTTTCCAGCGGCAACAAGATCGAACGCGCCGCATTCGTAGTACGTCTCAAATCACAAACAGCTGGCCAGCAACTCCTCATGACTGCAACTGCACTCGAGGCAACAGACACGGTTATCAACCGCTCGATCCAGCGCAGCTCTGCAGCGATTGAGCTGGGTGATTAATCCGCCGTTATTCGCCGCATCAACACGCTCCAAAAGTATGTAGTTGCCATGCTGCTACTCACCCTGCAGTGCAGCCTCTTTTTTGTACCTGCTCATGCTGCGTCGAGCATGCAACTACAACTCCACAGCATTCCAACACAGTACACCAAGTATCTCGACATTGTGTGGACAGGTAGTGGGTGGAAATCCTCAGTGCCTTCACGCTCGTACAATGAAGGTGGGAAGCACAGTACACATAATCTGCGCATGCAGATGACATTTGCGTTCGCCTACCAGAACCGTACCGACGACGCGAGCCGAGAAAAGGTTGCTACCGCACTGCGCGATGTCCTCATCACACGCCGAGCAAAGGAAGCGAACTGGATCCGACGCAACGACACACAAATCTCCACGCGATCCTTCCACGACGCCATCGGACTCTACCTAGGATTGCGCATTCTCGAAGCACATCCTGATGTGCTAACACCCGAAGAACACGCACTTGCACTTCGGAATATGAAGGAGATGTTCCCGTGGATATTACGTGCACCAGACACCGAGAACCGAGCACTTCTGGGTGCTGCGTACGGAACACTCATCTTGCGACACTCACTCCTCTCCTTCACCGAAGACGAACGTTCACAATACGAACAGCTTATCCGTTCCAAGGTCACCACCGCACTTCGCAGCGTCGACAAATCAGGCATCTACCGCGAAGGGACGCCTGCAACCTATTCACTTCACTATCATCTTGTGGCAACCGTGATGCTCGCGATTGTCGGGCAAGAGCTCAACGAGCCCAAGTACACCGCAACAGCACGCCGCATGGCACAGTATGTACACAATCGGTATCCGCTGGGTCAACTCACGTGGCGCGGCTCAGGTCGGCCCACTGGAATCGGACTCCAGACCGTTCTCTTGCGCGCAACAACCGAACGCTATTTGCGCACGACAACTTGGGAGCGCTACTGGCTCCAAGAATCAGCCAATCGTGGCTTCATTGACCGCACGCACCCCAATCGACTTGTCTGGCGAGACGACAAAGACAAGACGCTCAACGATGATTATTCGTTCATGAACATGGCAGCAATCGTGCCACTCCTGCGTCCATTACCTGCAACGACGAAGTGATCCTTCTACACTGCTACGAAGTAACAACCTTGTCTCCATCCACGTGTGGGAACTTCATGGCGAAGAACCGAACCTCATCGTCCGCGTACACTTCGTGCCGATCCCCCGGCTGCAACACAACCATAGCCCCTGCGGGCACAGAATGCATTTCATCATTGATCTTTAACCGCATTGCCGTAAGACAATAGAACAACTCAATAAATTTTGTGTGATGGTGCTCCTTACTAAACTGTCCAGCCGGAATCACAATGTCATGGAATCCAAAGACATCAACCTGTCGGTCAATTCCCACTTTTGTTAGTGCTACCTGGTATCCACCAGGGCCTGTATATCGCTGCACATCTACTGAGTCTGGGAGAATAATTTGCATAGTCACTGTTATTTACTTTTCATTCACAGTAACATGTGCCCAAAAAATGCACGAGGTCGACCGTTGTTACGATCGACCTGCGTTGGTTATGAATCGAAGTGAGTTCTGCCTCAGGCCTCATGCTTTTGGGTGAAGCCGCATTCACGAAGTTTGGCGATGGTTGTATCCGGGACAGTCCCAGGAACCACTACCGCTAACACGTGTGGAATAGCGGATAACTTGCCTTTCTTTCTGGCACTTTCACGCATGACATAGAGCCTATTCAGAACAGGAATGAACACAGAGTAACAGAACCAGTAGACCTCTTCATCTAAGGTATCAGACTCACGCTCACCCACTGAGAACTTGCACACATCTCTAACCTCCTGCGGACCTGCAGGCCGTTTCCCCTCCAGCTCGAGCAGTGAAATACGAAATCGGACAATGCACGCGAACCCAGACTCTCCCAAAAATACATTGCAGGAGTACTCGAGCGCGTGCGTGACTTCCTCGACAACGATCAGGACATCGCCTTGGTACATGGTGCCCTCCTATTTGAATCCACCGCGTATCTCACGCACACTACTCAAATTCTCGCCACTTGTCAACGATGCAACGGAGCACAGCCATTCATTCTTTCTGGGGGCTTTCGCAGGACGGCCGGTCAGCAGAAAACGCAAAAAGACGGACCGTTGTCCGGCCGACCGAGAACGAGACGGCCATTCCCGGTTAGGGAATGGAACGTTGTACCCCAGAAAGAATGAATGGCTGTGCCCTCGAGAGGAATCGAACCTCTATCACAGGTACCGGAAACCTGTGTCCTATCCATTGAACGACGAAGGCGATTTGCTATTTACCTCGCAGCAATGATCGCACTAATTTTGCAACGCGATACAAGGCGTAACGCCCGCGTGCAACAGGAATCTCAAACGTGCCTGGATACGATACAACATCGCCACCAAATCCCACCTTGAACCGCGTGATCCCATGATAGGGATGCGACGCATCAGCAGTTGCAGGCGCAATGCCCCAAAAATCATAGTGAGTGTACCCCGCACTTTTCGCATGTTGAATAGTAACCCACTGCGTGAGATACGACGCCATCACATCCTTATGCGCTGCAGACGACGCGCCATACAAATAGGTATACACACCATCATACCCAACACAGAAATGCGCGTTGAGTAACTCATCCCCGAGCCATGCCAACACCCACTCACCTGGCGCTTGTTCGTAGTGTGCACGCGGATGATTACGAATACCATGTCGCTTTGCTGTGTCTGCGTACAACTCCCACACCTTCGCAAATGTCTCAGCGTCAAGCGGCGCGCGTACTACTTCCACACGCACACCATGTCGCTGCGCAACGCCAATGTTGTAACGCGTTTTGGTTTTGAACTGGCTCAGGAGCGTGGCTTCGTCAGGTCGCAAATCCAATACCAACGATGTGGATGGCTGTGCGTCACTCACCCGAACAATCCGCGGCGCAGACAGCACCAATGCATCGAACGTCTCTGTATCAGCTGGTGACACACGCAGAAATATCGCCCCCGATGCACGTGCCTCACGTATCGTACGGGTGACATCTTCGCCACCACCGCGCACCAGCCCGCCGTACCAAAACGTACCAAAAACCCCAAGACTTCGCGCAACCCACTGCCACTCAGGTGGCTGACCATGAATCTGCTGACCTTCAGTTGCTAGGAAATGCAGCCACTGAGAAGATTGGAGGAAGGATCGAGACATAGACTATGATCGCGCCAGAGATTGCAACGCCGCGCGCAACCGAACTTCGAGCGACGCTTCGGGCAAGAGCACCATCGCGTGTCGCGCAGCATCACGCGCTTCCTCTGGCGAATACCCCATTTGTGCAAGCAACTCCACGAGATCTGCTGTGCCATCTGTATTACCACCTGCCATCGCTGTTGTCGCGCTCACTGCTGCAACTTTGCCCTTAAGCTCCACAACAATGCGCTCCGCAGTCTTCTTGCCCACGCCCGCAACCTTCGTGAGATACCCCAAGTCTCCTCGACTAATCGCACCGGTGAGCTCCTCAACAGATCCAAGTGACAAAATATGCAGCGCAGTCTTGGGACCAACACCACTAATAGTAATCAGTTGTTTGAAGAGACCTAATGAATCACGCGAAGTGAACCCGAAGAGCTCCTGCGAACTTTCTCGAATCGAGAAATACGTCGAGAGTGTGATCGACTCTCCCACGCGAGCGACTTCGATAACCGATGGATTCACAAGCACCTCATATCCGAGCCCTCCAGCAAGTATCACAAGCGCAGCTTCGCTCTTTTCTACCACTTCGCCTGTGATGCGCACGATCATACGTTGCGAAGAAATTCCACCATGAGGTGCACTCCGTGACCTGTTGCTCCTGCACGCAACCACGGCTTGGATTTCATATTCCATGCAGTCCCCGCAATATCCAGATGCGCCCATGGATAGTCCACGAACTCTGCAAGAAATGCAGCAGCTGCGCTCGAGCTACCATCTCGGCCACTAATATTCTTCACATCAGCAATCTCCGAGACAATCGCTTCGCTATACTCCTCGCCCAGCGGCATACGCCACACCTGATCTCCCGTATATGCTGCCGCTGCCTCGATGAGGTTCACTACTTTTGTATCCTGACTGAAGAGTCCTGCGCGCTCAGTACCAAGCGCTACAACACACGCACCCGTGAGTGTTGCGAGATCCACGCACATGCGTGGCTTGAGTGTTGTTGCATACGACAATGCATCAGCAAGAATAATGCGCCCCTCAGCATCCGTATTCAGTACTTCGATCGTCTTACCACTCATTGTGCGCAAAATATCTCCTGGTCGATACGCACTCCCACCTGGCAAGTTTTCTGTTGCAGGAATGAGACCAATAACACGCACGCGCAATTGTAATGCGGCAATAGCTGCGATCGTGCCGATCACCGTCGCACCGCCGAGCATATCGAACTTCATCTCATCCATTTTGTCCGCAGGTTTGATCGAAATTCCACCAGAGTCAAAGGTAATCCCCTTGCCCACGAGCACAATCGGCGCGCCAGCCTTTGGTGTATTGTTGTACTCCATGATGATGAACTTCGGCGGTTCTGCCGATCCTGCTGCCACACCGAGCACTCCGCCCATACCGAGCTCGAGCATCTGCTCGCGATCCATGACTTCACACTTCACAGTCTTGGGATACTCAGACGCTACATCCATCGCAGCTTCTGCCAACTTGGTTGGTGTCATGATCATTGGTGGCGTGTTGCCCAGGTCGCGCACGAGTGCAATCGCATTTGCAATGCTCGTTCCGGCAACCAGTCCCCGTTCAATCGCGGTGCGACGCACTGCTGGAACTTGCAACAACGTCACAGCCTCAACCGCAGGTACATGTCGCTCCTCGTTACTCTTGTATGCGTCATAACTATACGCCGCCCCCTTCACTGCACGCGCAATATGCTCACCCAACTCCAACGGCTTGCACTTCTTGAAGAACGCCTCGTGCATGAGAATACCGAATGTACTGAGCTTCTTGCTCTGCGCAGTGATTGTTGCAATACCTAACGCACGCTGTAGGCGAATGATGTTGAACGCTTTTCGCTCACCCAGCCCCACCAACAACACACGTGCTGCACCCATACCTGGATCGGTATACAGGAGCTGTGTTTTGCCAAATTTTGCATCAAAATCCTCACTCACGACAGGATAATCCTTGAGCGCCTTGTCCCCCGTAAAAACAGGAACAACAAGCAGTGGCAAAATCTCTGATGGTAGCGGCGCAGTACGAATGGTCCACTGCATAGATTTATTTCGTTACAGTAATATGCACAGCACCTTCATCGAAGATGAGCGTTGGTTCACCAGCAACTTCGGCCTGCACAGTGATCGTTGCCCGCGCCTGAGTACTCATGGTATTCATATGTGCTGCAATCGCATCGCGCAACCACGATGACTCACTCGCTACGGACACCACAGCGTGATCGGCAATCGTGAATCCGAGTTGCTTGCGCTGCTCATTAATAGCGCGAACCAACTCACGCGCAACACCTTCTTGGCGCAAGCTATCCGTGATTGTGATATCAAGCACAATGCGAATTCCAGCGGCTTCCTTGGTGATACCAGATTCATCCGTCGAAGCATCCACTACCTTCACATTCAATTCATCAGCAATGATTTCTGCAAATGCGGCATCTACCGCAACACCGGTGACATGGAGTGCTGCAAGCGGCTGACGAATCTTCATCTTCGCCTCTGCGCGCGCTGCAAGTCCCATTTCTACAATCTTGCGCGCGCTCTCCATCTGTTCAATAACACCAGCATCTACTGCTCCTGCTGTCGGCCAATCCTCATGATGCACCGACGCCTTCTCGCCACCGAGTGTCATGTACGCCTTCTCACTAATGAACGGCGCAAACGGTGCCATCAACTTCGCAACCGTCATTACAACATCGTGCAGTGTTGCTGCAGCTGCGCGCGCGTCGTCCGTAGGTTCCTTGAATCGATCACGCGAACGACGCACATACCACTGCGACAACTCGGTGATGAAATCTGCGATGCTATGCGTTGCCGTAACCAAATCGTACGCTTCGAGTGAGCGCGTTACCGTACCGGTGAGTTGGTGCAAGCGCGCCATAATCCAGCGGTCGAGCACATTTCCTGTGCCAGCCACGGTTCCACCTGCAAGCGCACCATCCTTGGTGTAGAGCTGCAAGAATTCTACAACGTTCCAGAAGATGAGCATGGTCTTCTTGTAGACTTCGTCCACTTCGCGCTCGGAGAATCGCAGCTCCTCCGCACGTACCACAGGAGATGCAGCGAGATACCAGCGAAGTGCATCCGCAGAATACTTCTCAACAATCTCCACAGGATCTGGATAGTTCTTCAGGCGCTTGGACATTTTCTTGCCATCCTCGGCAAGAATAATACCGTTAACAATGACGTTACGAAACGCAGGAACCATTCCACCTTCCACAGTGATCGATGGATTCTCTCCACGCGTGAGCGCTGTTGCAAGTACATGCAACGTGTAGAACCAACCACGCGTCTGATCCTGACCTTCGCCAATAAATTCTGCAGGAAATCCTGCCTCAAACTTCGCCTTATTCTCGAATGGATAATGCAACTGTCCGTACGGCATCGAACCAGACTCGAACCAGCAGTCGAGTACTTCTGGTATGCGACGGTATGTCTTTCCATCTTTTTCGATCACAATTGCGTCCACATGTTGCTTGTGCAAATCGTCCACAGGTTTTCCACATGCTTCCTCGAGCTCTGCGACCGACCCAAAGCACAGCACATCACCATCTTCAGACTTCCATATTGGCAATGGCGTTCCCCAGAATCGATTACGAGACACTGCCCAGTCGCGAGCACCCTCAAGCCACTTTCCGAATCGTCCGTCCTTGATGTGTCCTGGCACCCAGTGCGTCTTCTCATTGGTCGCAAGCAAATCATCCGTGAGGTGCGTCACCTTCACGAACCAACTACTCGTTGTGTAGTTGAGCAGTGGCGTATCACAACGCCAGCAATGCGGATAGCTATGCTCATACTTCGCCTTGGAAAAGAGCGCGTCATGATGCGCAAGCCATTTGATGATCTCGACATCAGTTGCTGTTGGATCATCTTTGGGTTTCACTTCACGCCCGGCGAAGTCTGTGACTTCGGGACGGAACACGCCGTCCATCCCCACGTGCTGCACCATCCCCACGTCTTCACGTTTGCCTACATTGTAGTCATCTTCACCAAATGCCGGTGCAATGTGCACCACGCCAGTACCACTCTCTGTGGTCACGAAATCTGCTGCAACGACGCGAAACGCGTTAGGCGTCGACGCATAGTATGAGAAGAGCGGTTCATACGTCAGACCAACAAGCGCAGAGCCAGGCAACTCACGCACCACTTCGTACTTCTTGTTGTCGATCATCTCATTGAGACGCTCCTTCGCAGCAATATACACTGTCTCATCACCTTCGATCTTCACCACGGCATACACAATCTCCGCACCCACCGCAAGCAACACATTTCCTGGAAATGTCCATGGTGTTGTGGTCCACGCAAGCACGCGCACATCACCTTCGACACCGAGCTTTTCGCTCGCATTGCGTACGCGGAATTTCGCCGTAGCACTGAGATCCTTCACATCCTTATATCCTTGTGCAACTTCAAAATTAGACAGCGGCGTCACACATCGTGGACAAATATGCATTGCCTTGTGTCCTTCGTAGATGAGCCCCTTCTTCCACAATTGCGCAAAGACCCACCACGTTGATTCCATGAACGTGGTATCCATGGTTTTGTACGCGCGATCCATGTCGACCCAACGTCCGAGTCTGCGAATCGTTTTTTTCCACTCTCCTGCGTACGTGAGCACGGTGTCGCGGCATGCGTCATTGAACGCTGCCACGCCGAACGCTTCGATATCCTTCTTGGTCGCAAGCTGACGATCCTTCTCTACAATGTTCTCAATCGGCAATCCGTGACAATCCCAACCCCACACGCGTTCCACATACCGTCCGCGCATGGTCTCAAACCGTGGGAAAATATCCTTGATTGTAGACGCCAACAAATGCCCATAATGAGGCAGCCCAGTCGCAAAAGGAGGGCCATCATAAAAAACATACGGCTTCCCAGCGCGTCGAAGCTCGAGCGACTTCTTGAACGCATCAGAATCATCCCAGTATTGAGCGATTTCCTTCTCCCATTGTGCAAACGGCGCGGTAGGCATAGTCAGTTCAGATATATCCAACTTTACCGCGAAATCCGTGATTTTGTCTAGTAAAAACAGTACTCCGGCTACCTTGTTGGTAACCGGAGTCCGTGTTGGTTGGTGATCAAATCGCGCCGAGCCCTTTAATCTGGAAAGACTCCTTCTTTGTGGCCAACGGCTTGATCTTCTTCGCTTTCGGCTTTGCCCCGCTACTACTGTGCGTCGGGGACGTCATGGTGTAGCTCACGCGAAAGGCGTGACTCCTGTGTACATCGAAATGGTGGGTCGCGATTGGCGTCCAATCACTCCCAGAGTTCCGCACCCTGGTCCACCACACCATTTTGGGCGGTTGCTCTTGCAAATCAGCGCGTTGTGCTGCTGCAATTTCATACACCCAATCTTCCATCATCGCCTTCTCAGAAGAGAGAACGAACGACTTCGAGCAAAAGAACATGTCGCCGCCCTCAGTCTTCTCACGAACAAGCGTCAGATCTCGAACCTGCTCACCAGTCCTACCGAAGTAGAGCGTAATACTCTTGCGACGCTTTCGCTCTACCTCTTCGAGACAGAAGGCGAATTCCACCTTTGCGCCGCGCTCGCGCTGTTTGGGCGTTCGAATATCTCCGATACGGTAGACCTGAACAGGTGCACTGCTGGGCTGATCCGGTGTCGCTGTCCCGGACGAAGCCTGCGGTGTGATGACGGATTCTCCTTGTCGCACTTCGGGAAAAGGGCCGTAGACCGCGACGACTTTCGTCATCCCTGTCCCAGGTACTTCCCCCAGGAGTCTCCACTCCGGTGTGCCAACTGGACGCGACCACCACTCCCAACTATATGGCAAAGCGGTGATCGCCAACGAGTCAGTCGGCGAAATTCCGTAGCGCCACACCTCCCTCATCTCGATGGATGATGCAAGGGTGAACGCACTGGAACAAAACCGACTCACGATTCCCTGACCCTCTCGTCGGAGCGAGAGTGGACGCGTTGTCGCGAGAGTTCTTTCGAACCAGAACTCGATGTCCGAGGTGCGTTGCGCGAGTCCTTGCCCGAGCAAACACACACTGAACTCGACCGCGAGTTGCTTGTCGACTTCGTCCGGGGTCCGTACATCCTGGATTTTCCAGTCCTTGAGGTTCTCGATTGGCGTCGTGACTGTTGCCTCGACTGGAGTCGTGGTCTGCTCGACCGATGTCTCAGGCTCGGGTGGATCATCCTTCCCGAAGAAGCCCATCCACACCGCAACAAATACCGCGGCGACCAGCTTACCCATGACGGACAGGAAATCCCAGTCGCAGAAGATTTCCCAGGCCAATCGCTCCAGGAACCCGCGTTCATCATCTGGAGGAGGATTCGGCGGTGGATTACTCCCACGTCGTCTTGCCATGCTTACTCTCCCTTTCGGTGGTTGTGCGCACAGATCGTGCACGAGCCTCGAACCATTCGTGCTGCCACCAGTAGACCAAATCTACCAAAAAAGTCAACCTGCAAAAGAACGCACCCCCGGACCGTGTTGATCCGAGGGTGTGTTGGCGTTGTGTTGTTGTGCGCGACGTCGCGAAGCCAGTCTACTGACCAGCCTCCGCCTGCGGGTACCGCCACGCACCCAATCGCGCACGCTCTTGCTCCAGAACTGCCGCGTGGCGCGCATTGCGTCCCAGACGTCGCCGCCAGTCGGCCTTGCTCATCTCCACGAGCCGCATCCGCTCGAGCAGTGGGTACGGCTCATGGAAGAACGTGTTCTCGGTCTCACCACCGGCGAACCGAATGCACACCGCGCTCCCTGGAGGCAATGCAATGGCCAGGTGCTGCCACCGATAGCCACCATCGTTGTACGTACCATGCCCGATCCGGCCAACGACTCGCGCCGTCTTGCCGCGAAGCGAGCCTGTATGGAACTTGAAGCAGCCATCGATCATTGGCTGCACGTTCGTACATCGGGTATCGACGAACAGCAGCACGTAGTCGACCTCCTTCTCATCCTTGTTGAGCAGGCTGGGATGTGCGAGCTTAACGAAATTCTTGTCCCCGAACACGGCGACCTCCCGAAGATCATCGCCCATCTCCCCGTAGAACGGTGGAGAATACTGCGAATCGACGATGAGATCGAACCGCCGCTCGCTGCGCTCGTCTGCACCGGGAATGCCCAGTGGAATGTGCGGCCATCCATCACCTCTGTCCACGAGATGAACTCCGTGTCGAATACCCAGATCCGTCGCGGTCCAGCAATGTGCCAACATAGACACCTCCTCTTGCATTTCTGCTGGTTTTGCGATTGAACACCTGCGACACGACGTCGCAAATGACGATGAAATATAGCAATTCTGGCCAGGAATGTCAACTCCACCCCAACCTGTGCTATACTATTTTCATCTTGAACACACCCCTATATGAAGATCTACATCGGCGCGGATCACGCGGGATTCGATCTCAAAGCCGACCTCATCAAACATCTCTCCGAGCAAACCGTTAATGGTATCGCTCCTTTTGAGATCGAAGACGTGGGTTCCGCTACCATGGTTGCTGACGACGACTTCCCAGATATTGCCGAAAAAGTAGTGAAGAAGGTCCGACGTGGCAAAACCAATTTCGGCATCCTCATCTGTGCCAACGGCATCGGCGTCTGCATTGCAGCCAACAAGTTCAAGGGAATCCGCGCAGGAATCGGATACAACACACTCGCAGCACGCACCATGCGCTCAGACGACAACACCAATATTCTCTGTCTTGCTGGCAAAGTGCTCTCCCACGAATACGCGCGCGCCATCACACGCATTTGGCTCGAGACTCCTTTCACAGAAGAAGGTCGTTTCAAGCGTCGTCTTGCAAAAATCGAAGCTATCGAAGCTTCGGGCGAATAATCCTACAACCAAAATCGCTATGCCGCGGGTCATTCCTTCCATTCTTGTAGACAGCCCAGCGGTTTTTCACGAGCGGCTCGCACTGTGCACTGGTCATACCGACGTTGTGCATATTGATGTGTGTGACGGATCGTTCGTTCCGCGTACATCATGGGCAGATCCTGCAATACTCGCATCATGGACAGAACCCAGACCACGTCTGGAATTACACCTCATGGTTGACCGACCTGATCTGGTTCTAGAATCCTGGTCCGGGGTGCGAGATGTTGCGCGCGTGATCGTGCACGCAGAGGCGACAACTTTTGATAGTGCTCGCATTGTCGCAGCATGCAAACAACTCAATGCAGAACTTTTTATCGGATGGCGATTACTCACCAATCCTGCACCTTACGCAGCTGTCATTGCGCCCATGTCCCCCGCTGGGCACCTCGTTATGGGTATCGAGAACATTGGATTTTCCGGACAGCGCATGCATTTGCCAGAGCTCGCCTCACTCATGACACAAGTGCGAACTGCATTCCCTCAATCACAACGATTCATCGTTGATGGTGGTGTGCACGAAACCAACACCGAGCACTTGGTGGCGCTCGGTGCCGATGAACTCGTGATGGCAAGTGAAATATTTAGTGCTGCTGATCCTGTTGGCACACTCGAACGTCTCAATCAAAACATGATGTCCTTGAGTAGCGGTGGCGGTGTTGATGGTTGAACAGGTGACGATGCTTTCTTCATGGCGCCTGGTGCGCCTGCTAGTCCTGTAGTTCCCGCGCTTTTTGCACTGACACCGTGACTTTTCATTGCTGCATCTGCCTGCGCAGCTACACCGTGAGCCACCTGACGTACCGGACCACCGGGCGTTTTTTGTTGTGAGGCTTGGCCAGATTGTTCTGCGGCGATTTCTGCTTTGTACGATTCGTAGTTCTCCTTGCGACGGTCATACGTAATATTGCGCTGCATACGCGCCGCCTTGCGTCGAACCTCTGCTTGTTCGTGCAGTGTCAGTGGCCGATCCGTGGGCAAATTCGCATTCTTGAGCACGCGATTGGCTGCCATATCCGAAATCGAGCTACCAAAACGAATTTGGTTGCGCAGGGCTGAGGGGTCGGGGCGAGATGGTAGAGGTCTTCCCATAGGTTTTTAGTATAACACATCTTTATGAGGTGTATTCATTGTTACGGGTACTGTGGTTCCCTCTGTGACGGGGTACAACCTCAATTTCTCTAACCGAGAAATTGGGTCTCTAACTCGGTCGACCGGACAACGCGGATCGCCTAACGGCGGATCTGGCTGGCCGGTCGGCCTCCGTTGGCCCCCTTTCACAGAGGGAACCACACTACCCGTAACCACGCGCACACTCATACAGACGTGTCATACCACAAACACTGTCAGACTTACTCAGAAGCTCTGGGGTGCGTGGATGTGCGCGACGCCAAAAACAAAGAGTGCTTGGTGCACGAGGGGGCTTTCGCAGGCTGATCGGCCAGCTGCATTTGCCGCAAGGCGTAATACATTGTCCGATCAGCCGAGAACGAGACGGCCATTCCCGGTTAGGGAATGGAACGTTGTACCCCGACGCACCAAGCACTCTTTATTTTTGGAGTTACGCGAATCTATGCACGCAAGAACTTCTCAGCCAACCCAATAGCCTCAGCATCCGACTCTACCCACACCACATCCCGCGTCCCTGGTCGACGCCACCACGTGAGTTGTCTTCGTGCGAACTGGCGAGTGCGTGCTTCCATGCGCTCAATCGCCGCTTCGAGCGAAATTTCTCCGCGAAGGTATGATTCCATTTCACAATACCCAATCGAGCTCATGGCAGAGAGGTGAAATCCGTACTTACTCATGAGACGCTTCGTCTCGTCCACCAATCCTGCTTCGAGCATGCTCATAATGCGTGCATGAATACGCACCGCAAGTTCTTCCCGATCACGCTGTACACCGAGCAGCAACACGCAGCACTTCGGCTCACCGCATTTCTTTTGTGACGCATTTGATGCGCCGGTTGTGCGCACGATTTCGATCGCACGAATAATATAGCGACGATTGAATGGATCCATAGTCTCAGATGCCTCAGGATCTTCAGCAGTGAGGATGTCCATGAGCGCTTCGGTTGTCAGGCTCTCGAGTTCATGACGCAGTGCGGCATTGGGTGGTACACGAGGAATATCAAGATTATCAATAATTGCCTGAACGTAGAGTCCTGTTCCACCTACTAGCATTGGTACTTTGCCACGTGCTGTTATGTCTTCAATCGCACGAAATGTAAGCGTCTGATAATGCGCAAGCGTAATCTCCTGATCCGGATCTGCGATGTCAATAAGGTGGTGGACAACTCCTTGCACGGCATATGCACCAGGCACACTTCCATCATTCAACTCCTTCGCTGTCCCAATATCCATTCCACGATACAACTGACGCGAATCCGCATTAATAATTTCACCCCCAATGGCTTTGGCAACAGCAAGTGACAAGTTGGTTTTTCCCGATGCGGTTGGGCCGACAATGGCTATCAGCTTTGGGAGTGTAGGTGCTTCCATATACAAAAGGGGTACAGAATGAACGGTACCCCTTTTGTATTTTTCTGTAAACTGGCTGCTTTACGCGGATCGTTCCTTGGATTCCCGCAGCACCTGTTCTGTGAATGCCTCACGTGTCAGGGCGACCTGCTCTGGCTGACCATGACGACGCACTTGCCATGGCTCGCCAGCAACTTCCTTATCTCCTACAACTACCATGTACGGAACTTTGCTCTTTTCTGCTGCGCGAATCTTCTTACCAACGGTCTCGTCCGAGAGATCAACTTCTGTACGAATACCAATCATGTTCAACGCTGTAGCAATCTCACTTGCTGCGTCACGATGTCCTTCTCCCACAGGCAACAACAGCACCTGCACAGGCGCAAGCCACACAGGGAATGCTCCAGCGTAATGCTCAATAACCACCGCCATGAACCGCTCGAGCGATCCAGAAATTGCGCGATGCACCATCACAGGGCGCTGCTTTGTCCCGTCAGCTGCCGCGTATTCTAGTTCAAACCGCTCAGGCTGGTTGAAGTCGAGCTGCACGGTTGCGAGCTGCCATTCACGACCAATGGCATCCTTTGCCATGAAATCGATCTTCGGACCATAGAACGCTGCTTCGCCAACACCAGTCTCATACGCCTTCCCCTTTTCCTCCAACATGGCGCGCAGCATTCCTACAGAACTCTCCCACAACGCATCAGACCCAAGATAGTTTTCCATTTTCTCTGGATCGTGTGTGGAGAGCCGAATGCGCAGTGACATGCCAAAAGTTTCGTAGAACTTGGTGACAATTTGATACACACTCTCCACCTCCTGCTGGATTTGATCCATGCGGCAAAAGATATGCGCATCGTCCTGAGTAATCGATCGCACGCGCGTGAGTCCTGCGAGTTGCCCAGTATTCTCATCACGATACACCGTTGTTACTTCTGAGTAGCGCAACGGCAAATCACGATACGATCGAGGTCGCGATGCATAGATCTGTGTATGGTGCGGGCAGTTCATCGGCTTCATGATGAACAAATCATCCGTCTTCTTGCTCTTCACGTGAAAAATATCGTCCTGGAATTTGTCCCAATGACCGCTGGTCTTGTAGAGATCCACTTTTGCCATGTGCGGAATGGTCACACGATCATAGCCGTACGGGCGCATGAGATCCCATACAAATTCTTCCAACAACTTGCGCATGATAGTTCCGCGCGGCGTGAAGAGCGGCAATCCAGATCCAACCAGTGGACTAAATGCAAAAAGATCCAGCTCTTGTCCCAACTTGCGATGATCGCGCTTTGCAGCTTCAACAAGCATCGCCTGATGCGCCACGAGTTCATCCTTTGTTGCAAAAGCCAATCCATACACACGCGTGAGCATGGTGTTGTTCTCATCCCCTCGCCAATACGCTCCAGCGACGCGATCAAGTGCAAAACATTTCGGATCAATTGCTCGCGCATTCTCCGTGTGTCCTCCACGACAAAGATCTACATACGTTCCAGAGGTGTACGTCGTGAGCATCTGCCCACCTGTCGAGAATTCCTCAATCAATTCCAACTTGTACGGATTTCCTGCAAAAATCACACGAGCCTCATCTGCTGTAACTTCGCGTCGCTCGAAGGTGCTCCATGTCTTCAATATCTCGCGCATCTTTGCCTCAATCGTAGGCAGTGCAGACTCTGGCAATGGCGTCGAGAACTCAAAATCATAATAAAACCCATCTTCAATCGCCGGACCAATTGCACGCTTCGTGTCCGGATACAACTCCAGCACTGCCGCAGCCAAAAGGTGCGCGAGTGAATGTCGCAAATGGCTCACCTGTTCATCTTGCATAACAAATCTAAGAAAAAACGGGAGATCCCGTATCGTCACGGTACCATCCCGTTTCTCGCACTGTCAACAAAATGTAGTTCTCGACCATCTCTTCTTTTGACAACGATTTCCACTACGCGTACTATATCCCCCAGAGGGAGACTTAACCAAAACACATGTACAAACCAAAAACAGAAAAAGAACGCATCGCACACCGCTTCAAAATTTCACTCGGTCACCTCAAAAAAATCGTAGCAATGGTTGAAGAAGGCGCGTACTGCGTTGACATTATTCACCAGTCCAAGGCCGTACAGAAGGCATTGCGCGAGACTGACCATGTTATTCTCGAGCACCACCTGAATACCTGTGCTGCACAGGCGATTCGTGAAGGCCGAGAGAAAAAGGCGATCGATGAAATCATGGGGATCATAAAAAAATCATAATATGCAAACCACACAAAACTTCCCAGTAAAAGGCATGCACTGCGCATCCTGTGCAAATATCATCACCCGCACACTCAAGAAACACGAGGGAGTAACGGCTGTGGATGTGAATTATGGCACCGAAACCGCCCGCATCACCTTTGACACAGAAAAAACAACACCGCACCAACTTTCCAAGGTTGTTGAGCCGCTCGGGTACTCATTCGCTACCAGCACAAATGAAGACCACTCCCTACATACCGGTGCGCAGCAGTCACGCAACGACAAATTGAAAGAAATTACTACCCTCCGGACAAGTGTTTTCACAATGATCCCCCTCGCTATCTTCAGTGCGTTACTCATGACCTGGGATATCGCTGCACAGCTAAATACCATACCAAAGCTTCCGCCTGTTTGGATGGAATTCTTCCACCACCTTCTCCCTCTTTTTGCCACGTACACTCTTTTCGTTGTAGGCACACCGTACCTCATGGGCGTATATCGCTTCTTCCGATATGGCAAAGCAAACATGGATACGCTTATTGGTATCGGTACACTAGCAGCCTTCATCTACAGTTTTGCTGTTACCGCCTTCGAGGACACTCTGCGTCCCTTTCTCAATGTGGAGAACAACTACTACGACGTTACAATCATCGTCATCGCATTCATTACACTTGGAAAGTATTTAGAAACAAAGGCAAAGCTCCGAACAGGTGACGCCATCGAAAAACTCCTCAACCTACAGGCAAAATCCGCATTCGTGCTCCGTGACGGAAAAGAACACACAGTCCCCATCGAAACCGTAGTCCACGGCGACCTAGTCGTTGTAAAGCCAGGATCCAAGATCCCTGTAGACGGCGTGATCACTGAAGGTTCGTCTTTTGTCGATGAATCCATGGTGACCGGCGAACCAATCCCCGAGGAAAAACAGCAAGGTGATGCGGTCATTGCTGGAACCATCAACACGACAGGATCCTTCGTCTTCCGCGCCACAAAAGTCGGCGCAGAAACTATGCTCGCTTCTATCATCACCATGGTGCAAAATGCGCAGGGCAGCAAGGCACCAATCCAAGCGCTCGCAGACAAGATTTCGTCAGTATTTGTTCCGGTTGTCATCGTAATAGCCTGTCTCTCATTCGCGCTATGGCTTGCGGTAGGTACATCGTATCTCGGCTTTTCACAGGCACTCTCCGGCGGTCTCGTTTCCTTCGTTGGTATTCTTGTGATTGCATGCCCTTGCGCATTAGGCCTTGCCACCCCTACCGCTGTTATCGTGGGCGTTGGCAAAGGCGCTGCAGAAGGCATCCTCGTCAAAGACGCAGCATCACTGGAAAAGCTACACCACGTAACAACCGTGGTTGTCGACAAGACAGGAACCCTCACCAAAGGAAAGCCAGAATTAATTTCCATTCAATCATTTTCCGATGCAACGGAGGAAGAAATTCTCTCCATCCTTGCCTCTCTCGAAGGCACATCGGAGCATCCAATCGCACACGCAATCACGGCGTATGCCGTGGAGCAGAAATGGGCCACACATACCGTAGAAAAGTTTGAAGCCCTCAAAGGCAAAGGAGTAACAGGCACCATCAAAGGCATCTCATTCTGGGCAGGCAACAGTACACTCATGAATGACTTGAAAATCAAATTCGATCAATCCTACATTGATACCGCCACCAGACAAGGCAAAACTCCCGTGATGCTCGCGACAGCAACGGCGTTACTCGGTGTAGTATTTGTAGCCGATGCAATCAAGCCCGAAGCAAAGGATGCAGTGCAAGCGTTGCAAAACCTAGGGATCACTGTGGTGATGCTCACTGGTGATACAGAGAACACCGCGCGTTTTGTTGGCGCGCAGGTGGGTATAGCCGACATTGTTGCTGGTGTCTTGCCAGAAATGAAAATGGACAAGATTAAGGCACTACAAAAGGCTGGAGAAATTGTGGCCATGGCTGGAGACGGTATTAATGATGCTCCAGCGCTCGCACAAGCTGATGTAGGCATCGCAATGGCTACAGGCACCGACGTTGCTCTCGAATCCGCAGGCATTGTGCTACTCCACGGCGATATCTCGAAGATCAGCAAAGCAATTCGCCTCTCCCGATTGACGATGCGTGGTATCAAGCAGAATCTTTTCTGGGCATTCGTGTACAATGGTATCGGCATACCTGTGGCAAGCGGTCTGTTCTTCCCTATATTCGGATGGCTGCTCAGCCCTGTATTTGCAGGTGCTGCTATGGCGTTGAGCTCGGTTTCCGTTCTCCTCAATTCACTGCGTCTCAAAAGCACAAAACTCTAAGTATGGAGAATACCAACTTGTTCGTTATTTTCTTAACAGGACTCATTACAGGAGGACTTACCTGTCTTGCGGTACAAGGCGGGCTCCTTGCGAGTACAATTTCCCAACGTGAACAAGAGCGACTCCAGGAAGGAATCAAGCATGGCAATGCTATGCCTATCTTGTACTTTCTCCTTGCCAAACTCATTGCCTACACGATTCTCGGATTTTTGCTTGGCTGGTTCGGTTCACTGTTCACCCTCTCCGTACAAGCACAGTCAATCATGCTCTTCGTTGTCGCCATCTTTATGATCGGCACAGCACTCAACCTGCTCAATGTCCATCCATTCTTCCGTCACTTTGCACTACAACCGCCGAAATTTCTTACCCGACTCGTACGTAACCAATCGAAGAGCAAGGACGTCTTCGCACCAGCCCTCCTTGGCGCGTTCACCGTCTTCATTCCTTGTGGCACAACACAGGCAATGATGGCGCTTGCGATCGCTACAGGGAACCCACTCACCGGTGCAGCAATCCTGTTCGCATTTGTCGCAGGCACTGCCCCACTCTTCTTTATCCTTGGGTACTTTGCCACAAAGCTCGGCGATGCGTACCAGAAACGTTTTTTCAAGGTTGCGGGTGTTGCGATTCTCCTCCTCGCACTTTACGGTCTCAAAGGAGCATTTGTTCTCAGTGGCGTTGACCTTTCTGGCCCAACGAAGAACCTGAGTACAACATCAGACATACCCCAATCTGAGGTTACCATTACTATCCAACCATCTGGGTACAGCCCCAGAAACTTTTCCGTCAAAGCAGGATCAGTAGTGATCGTTCGACTCAACAATACCAATGCGTATTCTTGCGCTCAAGCATTCACAATACCAAAGCTGGGTATCCAGAGAACGGTCGCACCAGGACAATCTAGCACTGTTACATTCGTCGCTCCGACGAAGCCCGGCAAACTCACCTTTGCCTGCAGCATGGGGATGTACACCGGAACAATAACCATCATCTAGTATGACACAAAAAATAGTGCTCAACGTTGTCGGCATGCACTGCTCAAGTTGTGCAATGAGTATTGATGGAGAACTTGAAGACACAGGACGCGTGATCTCTGCATCGACCAACTACGCAGCACAAAAAACGATCGTTACCTTTGATCCAGACCTCATCACCCCCGCAGAAATTATCGAAAGGATCCGCACGGTCGGGTACGAAGCAACACTGATTGAATAGTATCTATTTTTTCGAGGTCTCTGGCACTACATGGAGCTGCACTTCCACCGTGCCGCCCACCGATGGAACCTTGGAAATCCAATATGGGAAGAATGTAACATCGGTTCGGACATTTTCAACCCCTTGGAACTCTTTCACCAACGCATCAATATCCTCGCGGGTCTTCCCAGCGAACTGTTCTGGTGCCAATGCTCCCGCGTCAGCACGCAGCATTTTTACCAGCGGCACGAGCAAAGACAACTGCGCTTCACCACGAATCGTGTCATATGATTCTACGCGTACCGTCATCTGTGCTGCATCGAAATCAACCTTGGCATACGGCTCGACTGGTTGCGTAGCAATGCGAGCACGCACTAGATCTGCAAGTTGCGACCCATTATATCGAACTACAACTGCCTTTGCGCGCGCTGTAATCGCGAACGGCCCCACTGTCTTTCCCGGCTCTGCTTTACGCTCTACCTGCAACCCATCGAGTGTCACACTTGAAATATTATACGCTGCATTTGCCTCCGTGTTCTGCACATCTCCTTGTGCCTGCGACACGAGGGCCGCACGAATATCCGCTTCTGCTTTTTGTACGTCAGATTGGCTCACCACGCCTCGCTCATCAATACCACCCTTGAGTTCCGCGTCTGCAATCGCATAAATCTTCTTCTGCACCGGCTCCCACAAACCAGGAATAGTGAAATTCGTCCCTGCAGCAATTGCTTGCCCAGGACCAGCAACGTCTGCGTACACCTCAACATCCTTCAACTCGCCACCAGCAGGCACTACAACGCTCTTGGTGAGACGGTAGAGCTTGCCATCTGCTGCAAGTAGACGTGTTGTCTTGACCAGTGGCTGACTGCGCGCACTTTCATTCTTAATGCGTACTATTCCGGTGATTGGAATCTCCAACTTCTCACTTCCACTTGGCGTATACGTCTTCGTGAGTGTCACCGTCTTCACCTCCACACTTCCTGCAACGGTTCGCCCGTCCTGTCCACGATTCTTCCCCAGCTGTACCACATCAGTGAACGAAATCTTTGCTGGTGTGTACGTAATATCCACCGTTGCTTTGCGCACTGATGTGAAGAATATCCCACCAAGCAACAACAACGTCACCACAAAGAACCCCAGCGCAATGTTGCGATAGAGCGCAATGTGATTTTGCATAGGACGTGTGGTGCGCTCTTCGCGTCGCGCACGATCCTCGGTCATGCTCTGTAATACAATCGTGTGACGTTCTGGGCGAGGCGCCTCAGCACGCGCACTACTCGTAGTACGCTTTGGAATCTTCACGCGTTTGGCGCTACTTGGTGCGAAGATATCCTCTACCTCATCCATTTTTTTTCGTGGTGCCATATACAAATTCCCTCCAAAAATGATCAAAAAAGTTTCGTCACGCAGCGACTCGCAACACTTCGTCAATGGTAGTAACACCTTGACTTGCTTTGATAATGCCGTCAGTTATCATCGGCACCATTCCCTCTTCGACCGCGACACGCAAGACATGATGCTCCGGCACATCTGCCGTTCCCATAATGTCCTTGATCGCATCACTCATTACCAGTACCTCAAATATACCAATTCTCCCCTTGAATCCCAAGTTGCCACACGCGTCGCATCCCTTTGGACCCATCCATGTAGCCTTCGACAAATCCACCGTTACTCCGCTTTTGGGCGAAATAGCAGCGACCAATTCCTGTGCTTGCGCCAACTGCGCCGCATCAGGAACCGCAGGCACTTTGCACTTCTCACACAATTTGCGAGCAAGGCGTTGACCCATGATTACCGAGAGCGCAGGCGCAAGCAGGAATGGCTTGACCCCCATGGACAAGAAGCGCGGAATCGCGCCTGGGGCAGAATTGGTATGTATCGTAGAGAGCATCAAGTGACCAGTAAGTGCAGCCTGAATCGCAACTTCAGCAGTCTCCAAATCACGAATTTCACCCACCATCACAATATCTGGATCCTGACGCAAGATTGATCGCAACCCCTTTGCAAACGTGTAATCATGCGATGCGTCAATCTGACTTTGCGCAATGCCTTCGAGCTTGTACTCCACAGGATCCTCCAGTGTGATGATCTTCACATCCGACGTATTGAGCTGACGCAACATCGTGTACAACGTCGTTGTTTTACCAGAACCAGTAGGACCAGTCGTGATGATCATGCCATTAGGCTTGTTCATCGCTGCGGTGAGGTCAGCAAGCGCCTTGCCTGCAAATCCCATACTCTCCACTGTAATTTTGTCTGTCATCGGACGCAGCAATCGCATTACAACAGACTCACCAAATACCGTTGGAATCGTCGAAACACGCACATCAACTTCCACTCCATCAATACGAATGGTAAATCGTCCATCTTGTGGCTTGTCGGTCACGTTGATTTTGAGACCAGAGATCAATTTGATACGCGAAATAATCTGCTTCCATCGCGAAGCATCCACCGTTGCCACATCCTGCAGCACACCGTCCAATCGCAATCGAATCGCAATCCCCTCTTTTTCCGCCTCAACGTGCACGTCAGAAGCGCGATTATTCACCGCACTTGCGAGCACAAGCGCAACAACGTCCGTTGTATTGACTGTCTGCACCTTTGCGCGCAGCGCATCAAAAGACTGTACTTCTTCGCGAAACTTCGCAAGTGTCGCTTCATCAATGCTTACATCACGTGTAACTTCCTTGATCTTTGGAATTGCTTTGTACAGAGCAAACGCCTTTTCCAACGATGTTGTCGAGAGTGCATACATCCCACCCTTCACATGGAATTTGGTTTCGAGCTCTTGCTGCAAATCCACTACACGAGTGTCCGTCGGATCAAGTGCCGCCAGCCGGAATGAATCAGTGTCACGATAGAATGCAACCACTTTTAATTCCCGTGCCTGTTCCTCTGGAATCATTCCCAACGCCTCAGGCACAATCGGAAATCGGCGCAAATCAATATAAGACACCCCGGTGTTAGCAGCAGTAGTCGCTGCCAATACTTCCGAGTTGTCATGCTGGAGCTGCTGCATTTTCTTCGAGAACTTGTCAGCCGCACCAGCTTCTTGAATATGGAGAATGGGATGCGAAGTATCAGGCATGGAACGCAAGTTGGAACACACGGCGCAAGAATCCGACCGCCGTTTTGTTGTTCTTGAAATGCGTATAGAGAATGGTCCACGAGCTAATTGCAAACGTCGTGAACACCGCGCCTACCCAGCTCACAAACGCGAACCACATGAACACATGCACCAGGAATCCTGTCGCCACCAACCCCGGTGCGTTGAGCATACTCGCCACCATTGAGAGACCAGCGAATGACCCGAATACAAAGTAGAAAGAATAAATCGTGAGCACACCAACCACTGCCTGTACAAGCAACAAGAGCGCACCCAACTCAAAGGAAATGAGCCAATGCTTGCGCAATGTCGCCCATCCATCAGCAACTGCGCGGCCCAAATGCTCCTCTTCGAGAATGATATACATCGACGCGTAATTCACCGTGAACGACACGGCCAACGCGAGGATGATCGCCACAACAAATTCCGTTATAAAGAGCGCAGTATGCCAACCTGTCGCATCCTCACGCAACAAATGACCAAGTGGAATACGCAACAACCACACCGTCCCGAACACCCACGCTTTCTTGAAAATGTTGAGGAACAGCACAGGCCAGAAGTGTCGAATACCGTGATGCCACGACTCGCTCAACGTCTCCAACTCCCGCTCATGATGCTTGCGTGCAGCATGGATAAGAGCAGCAGAGCTTGCGACAGCTGCTACAACAATGATGATCGCAATGAGAATACGGATCACGAGCAACATCCCCACTCCGCCCAGTCCCAACATCTGCGAACCAAAGATTGTAGGAATCACTACAGAACCAACGGGGCCTGAGCTGAACGCTGACATTGACTGCCCATTGAGTTCATTTGCGACAAACCCAATGATTTCAAATACTCCCGTGTGTCCGATGAACAATGCAAAAAATCCCAAGAGCCACAGCATGGGATGGTGCCACGTGAACCGCCATGCATCTCGCAGTACCACTGCATACATTGGCTTGGGCTTCGTTGTCTTGGAAATGGGCATACCTCGTTTGATGAGGAAAAAAGTGTGGTACAAGTATACCACACTTTTTTCACTCGCTCTATTTGTGTTGAAGCACTAGGACATTATGCCTTCATGATCGCCTCGAATTCCTCCTGCTCAACGCTCTCATTCTTGAGCAGTTCTGCAACAAGTGCATCCATCTTCGAGCGATGCTTCGTGAGAATTTCTTCTGCACGCTTGCGGCACTCTGCAATGATTTTCTGTACCTCTGCATCAATCTGCTCTGCAACTTTTTCGGAGTAATCACGCTGCTCATGGATTTCCTTGCCCAAGAAAATGAGGTCCTCGCGCGCACCATACGTGCGCTGACCCAACGTGTCACTCATGCCGTAATCCATGACAAGCGAACGCGCAAGCTGTGTAGCGGTGCGCAAATCACTGCTCGGACCAGTCGAAACATTATCTCCGCCATACAACATAGTCTCTGCAACAAATCCGCCCAGTGCTACTGCAATATCTGCAATGAACTCTGATTTGGTGTGATAGTTCTTATCCTCTGAAGGCATTTTCAATGTGTATCCACCAGCATGCCCTCGAGAAATAATCGAGATTTTGCGCACAGGATCAGCATGCTCGCTGAAGAATCCAACAATAGCGTGCCCAGCCTCATGATACGCCGTCATCTTGCGATCCTTCTCTGACATCACACGACTCTTGCGCTCAGGTCCCAAGAGCACCTTCTCGATGCTGTTGAGAATCGAGCGACTAGCAATACGCTTCTCGCCATTGCGCACGGTGAGAATCGCTGCTTCGTTGAGCAAGTTCGCAAGATCAGCACCTGTGAATCCTGGAGTACGCTGCGCAATCTGGCGCAGATCCACATCTTCAGCAAGTGGCTTGTTCGCTGCATGAATCTTGAGAATCGCCTCACGATCATTAATATCAGGTGGCGTCACTGTCACGCGACGATCGAATCGTCCTGGACGCAAGAGCGCCGGATCAAGTACATCAGCACGGTTCGTTGCTGCAATGACAATCACACCGGCATTTGGCGCAAAGCCATCCATCTCAACAAGAATTTGGTTGAGTGTCTGTTCACGTTCGTCGTGCGAACCACCAAGCCCTGCACCTCGTCGGCGACCCACTGCGTCAATTTCGTCGATGAAGATAATTGCTGGCGCAACCTTGAGCGCGCGGCGGAAGAGATCACGTACACGTGATGCACCCACACCCACGAACATCTCAACGAATTCTGATCCAGACATGTGCAAGAATGGCACACCAGCCTCACCTGCAACTGCTTTTGCAAGCAACGTCTTACCTGTTCCAGGTGATCCCATGAGCAAGACGCCCTTTGGAATCTTCGCACCCATTTCGCTAAATCGCGCAGGACTCTTGAGGAAGTCAACGACCTCTTCGAGTTCATTCTTCGCTTCCTTCATTCCCGCAACATCATTGAACGTCACCTTGCTCTTCTCATCCTCTTCCTGCTCACGCGCATTCGACTGTCCGAATGTCATCGCGCGAGAATTCGCGCCTGACACCTGGCGAGCCATGAAGTACATGAGCACAATGAAGAGCAAAATCGGCAATGCAAATGGCAACACCGATCCCATCCAATAACGGAATCCAGATTCGGTCTTTACTTCTGTCTTAAACTGCTGCAACTCCTCTGGCTTCACGCCATAATTCGTGAGCAAATCAGACAATTTTTCGCCTGGCTCCTTGTGCAACACTTGTGGCACCGGCGTTTGATTGTCATCAGGCGTGCTATCACGGCGCGTTACCGTAATAGTGCCTCCTTCAACGAGCACTCGCTCAACTTCATTTTTTTTGATTTCACTCACCAACGTCTCGATCGTGATGTTCTCTGGCTCCGTCTTCCCAAATGGCAAGAACTGGAAGATACCAGCGAGCAACAGGAGCGCGCCAATCGTAAGTGCAATGTTTTTGACAAGCGTGGACATACGGTTCTCCTCTAGACGACTACACCCCGACTGATGCCGGGGTGTAGGATGAATGATTTACGCTTCTTTTTTCTCTTCTGCAACAGGCGTGTTCCCCTTCACACCTGGGATGCGCAGGCCGAGGCGGTGCTCCTTCGGTTCGATCGTAACGATCTCGAAATCGAGCGTGTCACCAGGCTGTGCAAATGCATTGATATCAATTGGAGTGTCAGACAATTCGCTCACGTGTGCAAGGCCGTGGATATCCTTGTCGAGCTCTACAAAGAGTCCGAATGGATTCACCTTGAGTACCTTACCCTTCACGAGTGTTCCTACGGTGTACTTGGATGCAACACTAGCCCAAGGATCTTCCATCAACTGCTTCATCGAGAGGAAAATCTTGCTGCCGTCGATCTGAATCACCTTCGCACTCACCTTGTCGCCAACCTTCACCACATCACGTGGGTGATCGATGCGCTGCCAAGCAAGTTCGCTGATGTGTACAAGACCTTCGAGCTCGCCGAAGCGCACGAATGCGCCAAAGCTTGTGAGCGCGCTCACTTCGCCTTCAACGATATCATTCACCTTGTACGAGTCAATGATGCTCTTCTGTTCGTCTTCCCACACTGCCTTCTCAGAGAAGATAATCTTGCTCTCCTTTTCGTTCACGTCGAGCACCTTCGTGCGGAATGTGCTACCTACGTATTCCTTGAGGCGATCAAAAATCTTCTGCTTGTCGCCACCTGGAACGCGAGGATAGTGCTCAGGCGAGAGCTGAGACACAGGGATAAATCCGCGCAATGCGCCGAGCTGTGCCATGAGTCCACCCTTGTTCGCATCGTAAATCTTTACGTCTACGATTTCGCCAGACTTCGAAAGTCCAAGCATCGCATCCCATGCCTTGCGGTGCCCTGCGACGCGGAACGAGAGTTCCATTTCGCCATTTTCGTTTTCTGCTTCAAGTACCGTTGCTTCGATCGTATCGCCGATCTTGAGACCTGCGTACTCTGTAGCTTCGTTGAACATTTCTGCTCCACGAATCACACCTGTTACGAGCCCATTGATGTCCAATCGTACCTCACCCTTGCTCACGGAGAGCACGGTACCGGTAATTGTGTCACCAACCGACGGTAATGCACTAAAATAATTCTCAAGTAACTTACCAAATTCACTGTCCTTTTTCTCTTCCCATTTTGCTGTTGACATATGCACAAACGGTTAGCCCGGAGGACTCCGAGTGGCGTTCTCACGCCTTGAATAATAAGTACACACAGCATAGGTGATTGTGGGCGAGTTGTCAACTTCCTTATATATAGCTGCTCTCGGGCGGGGATATAGGCTCCACGGGGCACAACGTTCCTTTTCCTAACCGGAAAAGGCCGTCTCGAACTCAGTCGATCGGACAATGCGCATGCCTCGCGGCGGTTACCACTACCGATCGACCTCCGTTAGTCCCCTTAGGAGCCTATACCCCCGCCCGAGAGCAGCGCTATACACAGTCGACATCTCAGCTCCATCGTCACAGTCAACGCCTCACTAAAAAGTGAGAAGGGTGTGTGTCTTCGGGGCTAACGGAGGCATGCCAGCAGGCAGTATCCGCCACGAGGCATTAGACACTGTCTGGCATGCCGAGTTCGAGACCCATTTTCCCGGTTAGGGAAATTGAGGTTGTACCCGAAGACACACACCCTTCTCACTTTTTAGTGAGGCGTTTCCATTGACGCTGCAAGCCAACCTTCGGTACACTACACGTCGTATCACAACCCCTATGTTTGTCAGCTGGCTCGGTGCTTCTACTATCAAAATCGAATATAAGCGTGGTGAAGATAATGCCACTGTGCTTATCGATCCATATCAATCCAAGGAAATCGCAATCTCTCGCGCGCACAATGCCGAGGTTGTGCTCCTCACGCGCGGCTCCGAAGAAGTGGTCAATGGCGCGAAGGATCCATACACTATTGAATACCCTGGCGAATACGAGACACATGATGTTGCCGTAGTTGGTTTTGCAACACCAAGCACCGCTGCCTCTGTGGTGTATCGTTTTTCTGTCGAGGACCTCACGTGCGCGCACTTGGGTGCGATCGACCAAAAGCTCGATGACGCGACTGCAGCAGAACTCGATGGTGTCGATGTGCTCTTCGTACCAGTAGGTGGCAATGGATCGCTCAGCGCTGACAAGGCAGCAGAGCTCGTCACACAAATCGAACCGCGTGTCCTCATCCCGATTTGTCACGAAGACTCCTCTGCGTTCCTCAAGCAACTCGGCATCACAGATCACCAGACCGAAGAACGCGCGAAGTTGCGCAAGAAGGACCTCCCTGAGGCAACCATGACCACGATCATTCTCACCCGCTCCTAATATGGCACACCAAAGCGACCGTCAACTCATGATCTATCTCCTCCTCGGAGCACTTGTGGTCATCGCGATCGCAACGTATGCCATGATCGGAATCAAAACACACGAGCGAGCTCAACCACTCGACAGCGCAGATCTTGCTCCACTTGATGCGCTCCTTGTAACACCAACGACCACACCTGTCACTGCGACCTCAACACCAACAGTGACATCTACTACGACACCAACTACCCGGTAATATATGGCAGGAACACCCGAACCACGACAAGATCTCATTGGAACCGTCAACGCGCGGTCCATTGTTGCAGAAGTTGAGCAATCATACCTCGACTACGCGATGAGTGTAATCGTTGCTCGCGCACTTCCAGATGTGCGTGATGGACTCAAACCAGTACACCGCCGTATTCTCTACGCCATGTGGCAAATCGGCCTGCGCCCAAGTGCCAAGTTCCGCAAATGCGCGACTGTAGTGGGTGAAGTGCTCGGTAAATACCACCCGCACGGCGACTCTGCAGTATACGACTCACTGGTGCGTCTTGCGCAGGATTTCTCCATGCGCAATCCACTCGTGCACGGCCAAGGTAACTTCGGTTCCATGGACGGAGACTCTGCAGCTGCCATGCGTTATACCGAGGCGAAGCTGACCCACATTTCCGAAGAACTTCTCCTCGATCTCGAGAAGGACACAGTAGAATTCGTGCCTAACTACGACGGTTCGCACAAGGAACCACGTGTACTCCCAGCACGACTCCCGAATTTGCTCATCAATGGATCCGTTGGTATCGCCGTTGGTATGGCGACCAACATTCCACCGCACAACCTCACTGAGGTTTGTCAGGCGGTAGAACATTTGCTCGACAACCCAACTGCGACCGTTCCTGATCTCATGGAGTTCATCAAGGGACCAGACTTCCCTACTGGCGGTATTATTTACAATGTCAAAGACATCGAGGCTGCGTACACCACAGGACGCGGCGGTATCGTTGTCCGCGCCAAGGCAGAGATTGTCGAAGACAGCAAGGGCGCATTCTCCATCATCATCAACGAGATTCCGTATCTGGTGAACAAGGCAACCATGATCGAGAAGATCGCGGACCTCGTGAAGGAAAAAATCGTCGAAGGAATCAAGGATCTGCGCGACGAGTCGAACAAAGAAGGTGTTCGCGTCGTCATCGACCTCAAGAAAGACGCATATCCAAAGAAAGTACTCAACCAGCTCTACAAGCTCACACAAATGCAGACCGCATTCCACGTGAACTTGCTCGCGCTTGTTGATGGACTGCAGCCACGCGTACTCAACCTCAAGATGGTGCTCGAAGAATACGTGAAGCATCGTGAAGAAGTCGTCCGCCGCCGCACACAATACGACCTTGATCGCGCGCTCGAACGTGCGCACATTCTCGAGGGTCTCATGATTGCACTTTCCAATATCGACGCGGTGATCAAAGTCATCAAGGCGTCCAAGGACCGCGAAGACGCACGCACGAATTTGATGGGCAAGTTCACACTCTCCGAGATCCAGGCCAACGCGATTCTCGACATGCGTCTGCAGAACCTCGCCAACCTCGAGCGTCTCAAAATCGAAAACGAACTCACTGAGAAGCGCAAATTCATCAAGGAATGCGAAGCCATTCTCGGCTCTGTGAAGAAAATGCGCTCAATCATCAAGGACGAAGTTGTCTCCATGCGTGAACAGTTCGGAGACGCGCGCCGCACCCAAATCATCAAGCACGGCATCAAGGAGTTCTCGACTGAGGATCTCATCCCCAACTCCCCTGCCATCCTCATGATCACGCAGGACAACTACATCAAGCGCATCGCGCCAGACACGTTCAAGCTCCAGCACCGTGGTGGCAAGGGTGTAATCGGTGTAACAACAAAGGAAGAAGATTCTGTGGAGAGCATGATCACGACGTCCACGCACGCTGATCTCCTCTTCTTCACCTCCCGCGGTCGCGTATTCCAGACCAAGGCATACGACATTCCAGAGTCTTCACGCACCGCACGTGGCCAAGCACTGGTGAACTTCCTACAGCTCGCGCCAAACGAAAAGGTTTCTGCAGTACTTGCGCTCAACGCTGGTATCTCAGACTCTGAGATCGTAGATGAGGACGTGGTAGTCGGCGCAGACAAGAAGTACATCATCATGGTGACGCGCAAAGGTACCATGAAGAAGGTCGACCTCTCTGCGTTTGCCAATGTTCGTCGATCCGGCATTATCGCCATTAGTCTGCACGACGATGACGAGCTCACCTGGGTCCGCGCAACTACAGGCACAGACGAAGTGACTATCGTGACAGCACAAGGCATGTCCATTCGCTTCGAGGAAAAAGGCATCCGCGCCATGGGCCGCACCGCAGCAGGCGTTCGGGGTATGCGCCTCCACGAGAACGATTTCATCGTAGGCATGGACGTCACCCCAAGCAAACTCAAAGAAGGTGAATACCAACTATTCGTAGTAACTAAGAACGGATTTGGCAAACGAACCGACGTCACTGAGTATCGTCTCCAATCCCGCGGCGGCTCAGGCACCAAGACCGCGAACGTGAAGGACAAGACCGGCGACATTGTGAGCGCACGCGTTGTTCGCTCCACTGCAACCAAGGATGTCATTCTCATCTCTGAGAAGGGGCAGGTTATCCGCGTGACGCTTGCAACAGTGTCAGTACTTGGTCGCGCAACACAGGGTGTGCGTCTCATGAGATTCAAGGAAGCGGGAGATGTGGTTGCGAGTGTAACGATTGTGTAGACTTGCGCAGTAAAGCGAGAGAGCAGGCACCCCACTGGATTTCGGGGTACACAGTAGCTCACCCTGACCGGGTGAGCTCTGTTCGTTCTCGGCTCGGCAGAGATGCATCGCGCTCTTCTCACGCCCAACCGGCTGCCTTCGCCTCCGAAAGCCCCCTCAACCCAGTGTGCCGCCCACCCTCTCGCCTCCCCGCGCACGCCGTCACACAGCCAGATTCGCAACCACAACTCACATACCACGCAGATGATTTCACATATTTCCCTGGACTGTGTGCGAGCACCAACTGCTATGCTTGGGGTCCGGCTGACGGCGGTGGGGGGCCATCGCAGACATGCCGGCCAGCCGTATCCGCCGTGAGGGGTGGTGTGTTGTCCGGCGTGTCGAGATAGAGACGCGGTACCCCGGTTAGGGGGACCGACGTTGTACCCGAACCGTCGTCAGGTGGGCCACAAGCATAGCAGTTGGTTTTTGCACAAAATACAGTAAATATGCATACTTGCTAAATAAAGCGTTTTCTGCTATACTTAGCCTATTCGAAATGAAATTCTGTTATGCCAACGCCTACACAGCGACACAACCATGCCCGAATCGGACGCGCTAATGCGCATCAGCACTTGGATAAGAAGTCTCTGATCGCGTGCAGCCAGTGCAAGAAGCCAGTCATGCCTCACCAGGTGTGCGCTTTCTGCGGAACCTACAAGGGTCGCCAGATGAAAGCAGCTGCGAAGCGCTCGAAATAATTCGCCCTCACTCGCCGCGTGGCGAGCTTCCGCTCATTTTGTATGGCCTCCCGTCATCTCGGTCGCGCAGTTGCAATGCAAAGTCTTTATCAATGGGATTTCAATGGCAAACCAAGTGCCATCGTCCCTGCCATTGTCGAAATGACGTGGAAAGAATTTGCTGGCACGGCCGAGAATGACGGTTTTTCGTTGAAGACAGTAGAAGGAACGCTCGATCACATTGCAGAGATCGATGCACTCATCTCCAAATACGCGCCGCAGTGGCCGATCGATCAGATCATGGCTGTTGACCGCGCGATTTTGCGTATTGGGGTGTACGAACTCAAGTTCGATCACGCCATTCCTGCAAAAGTTGCAATCAACGAAGCCATCGAAATCGCGAAGACCTACGGCGGCCCGTCGTCTGGCCGTTTTGTCAACGGTGTCCTTGGTGCGATGTACAAAGACATGCCACAAGAAGTAGACGCGCCGAAGGCAAAGGAAGAAGCACCAGCAGCACCAACCACTGCATCAGCAGAATAAGGAATAGACCGTATGGAATTTGCCAGCAATGTACAGGAATTTGCGAAAGGAATCGGCGTCACATTCAAGGATTTCACGATCTTGCAGCAGGCATTTGTCCACCGATCGTACCTCAATGAGCACAAAGAGTTCCCACTTGAGCACAACGAGCGACTTGAATTTCTTGGTGACGCAGTACTTGAGTTGATTGTTACACAATATTTGTTCACACACTTCGGCAACCCCGAGGGTGAGCTCACCAACTGGCGCGCAGCACTCGTGAACGCAAAAAAGTTGGCAGAGATTGCTAAGAGCATCAACATCGAGCCCTATCTCCTGCTCTCCCATGGCGAAGCGAAGGATGCAGGTACGAAGGCACGCGATTACATCCTTGCAAATGCAATGGAATCCGTGATCGGCGCAATCTATCTCGATCAAGGGTACGATGTTGTCAAAGATTTTGTACTGAAGTACATTGTTTCACATCTGGACACCATCATTGAGAACGGCCTCTTCATCGATGCGAAGTCTCGATTCCAGGAGTCTGCACAAGAAATGGTTGGAGTAACACCGAGCTACCGTGTGCTCGAAGAAGATGGCCCAGATCATGACAAACATTTCAAAGTAGGAGTGTTCCTCGACCGCGAGCTCATTGCTTCGGGCGAAGGCACCAGCAAACAAGAAGCGCAGACCGACGCTGCAGAGCACGCCCTCAAGGTAAAAGGCTGGAAGGGTGGACGTGTCAAAATCATTCGTCGCGATCCTTCAGTGCTCTTCGACGCAGCCAACTAGGCTGCACATCGCCCGCGTCGTTCAACGGATAGGACATTAGTCTTCGGAACTAAGAATGGGGGTTCGATTCCCTCCGCGGGCACAGCATCAATTCTCTTTTTAGGGTACAACGTCGGCCCCCCCCTCACCGGGGTACCACGTCTCGTTCTCGGCTCGCCGGACACAGGTCCGATTTTTTTGCGTTTACGACCTACCGGCTCGCCTGCGAAGGTCCCTAAAAAAGAGAATTGATGCTGGTGAGATTGACGTGCGGTGTGGGGCGTGGTACATAAGGTCTGGCTTGCCTCTGACGAGGCGTGGAGAAGTTCAGTGAATACAACACAACTGTGCGACATCATCGGATCGACTACGGTGGCATTCGAAACCACCATCCCAGAATCCGAGAGAGACGAAAAGGCGAACGAGCATTTCACGAGACTCCGAGAGCCACTGGGCCTCTCGGCTCCGACTGAAATCTCGTGGGCGTACTGCTACTTCCGACAGGTGGCGGTGGATAGTCATCGAGCATACGCGATGCGCGATGAGGTCATCGATCTCCTGGAGGGCTGGCCAACAACAGTGGGCGAGCGAGCGATCCGCCCACTCAACGACCTCCCGACACTCCAGGACATGACTGAGGTGCTCGGGAATCAGGCTGACGCGTACGGACTCCTAGCGCTCGGGCAGACGCTCCGATTCTGGGAAATCAACACCCCCGAGACGTACGGATACACCGCAGGGACTCCGAGCGCCGACACCGCGGCGAGTAAGGGAGGGTATGTGCGCACAAACGGATACACACCAACCAACAGCCAGGTGGGGTAAAACATGCAGACGAAAAAAAGTCTGGAGTCAAAAACCCGTGCAATCCCAAAGCTCAATGCAATCGTCATCCTCCAGATGAACCGCGAGGTTGCTGATGGAAGTGACGCTGTCGTTGACGCGAAGGGATTCGACGATCTGGTAAGCAAGTACACTGCGGACAACAAGAACTGGGTCGTGCTGTACGAAGTGAACCAAAACATTCGACTCAGCCGGACGCTCGACCCGTGCATCGCACCGCTACAAAGCAGAGGAAGCATGGTGATGACGCAAACCATCGCCCGCTTCTCGAGCGATGAAGCACAAATCTCGACAGCCATACAACAGATCCAACGTGCTGCACTGTCTGCACACGTTCTCATCTGCACGCGCTGCGTAATTCGCGAACGACTCGTCGCTGTCATCCTCGAGCAGCTCTACGGCATGAAGACACCACCACGCTTCGCCGCGACGCAGGCGCACACTAACGGTGGGAGTGCCGACGTACTCACACCGGCGACTCTCGAGATCTACGAGCGAGCTACCGCTGGCAAACGCAGCAGCTCAGATCCCGACCCGAGCCAACGTGTCGTGGTACGACTCATCGGGACATGACACACCGCCGGATTTCTTACAAGGAATCCGGCGGTACTTTTTTTATTTGAGGAGTGAGCGCTCGAGGACACGCACTGCTTTGATGCGATGCAGCTTGCGATTGCGGTAGTGTGTGGTGAGAAATGCGCGAACGATTTCGAGATTGATCTCACACGGTGTCGATGCAGCAATGCACAACACATTTGCATTGTTGATGCGCTTCGCATTCTTCGCTTGCTCTGGATCGAAGCATGTCACTGCATAAATTCCTTTGTGCTTGTTCGCACAAATTGCCGTTCCCGCGCCAGTACCGCAAAGAATGATGCCAATAGATTTGGTACGCTGCACGAGACGACTCACCGCGCTACTCACCTTGATGTAATCATCCAGTGACGCGTCACGCGAGACTACATCTACACACTCCCACTTGGTGTTCATGAGCTCGGTGAGCGCTGCAACCTGTTCTCTACCATTGTGATCCGAACCAAAAATAATACGCATAGTTTTGCGCCACTACTCTACCCTACTACACGATCACAACACAAGCTGGTGCGCTATTGGGAGAGAGCACACCGCCATTGACAATGAAGATACGCGTGTGGGAAAGTGCACGTAATCACCACCTCAGGAGTGCGAGATGAAAAAACTTGGTTGCATTGTTATCGTGCACAGCTTGTTCATGAAGCCGACAGGTGTTCAGGTGAGCACACAACACATCACCGACATCCTGTCGTGTTATGCAGGTCCGCTCGAATGGCGCATCGAGAATCCGTATACGCTATCACCCGGACCATCACAGCAACAGGCTGTGCAACTACAAGCGATGCTCGAACCACTGTGCAAACCGTTACGGGTTGTACAGAGCTCCAGCAGACTCCTACGCGAAGAGCATCGCACGAGTGGCGGGCTCACAACATACGCAGACATCGCGTATCAAAAAGTAAGCGAACGAAATCTCATGATCGTCACTGCGCACGTGAACTGGCACTACGTCGTTGACGCAGTACTGAGCGCTCTGCTCCAGAAAACATACGCCTCTGGAGTCCAACTCATCCCAAAAGTTGCTGGATCCGCGGTAGTGATCGCCGACTTCACGATCGAACGATTTGTGCAGCGCGGGACACAACCCAACCCTCCCCGGCCCTACGATCATCTGGTGGACTTCCTCCAATGATCTCTCGCGACAACCCCCTGTTTGCAAGGCTCAAGGACACTCCCTCGAGCCTCTTGCTTTTTTTTGGGCCCTCTACTACACTACACGCGGGCGCATAGCTCAGCCGGTAGAGCAGTTGCCTCTTAAGCAAACGGTCCCGGGTTCAAGTCCCGGTGCGCCCACCGATTTGGAATGTTCTGTTGCGAAAATGTAGCGCTCATGTGCCGAGACGATTTGCACTTGCGCTTCGCGCAAGCAGCTAATCGTCCTCCGTTCGCGAATGCTCGAGCGGAGCTCGGCATTCGCTCTCTACGGACGATTAGCTCAGTTGGTTAGAGCGGCTGCATGACATGCAGTAGGTCGGAGGTTCAACTCCTCCATCGTCCACATCACAAAAGTAAAATGCAGTGCACACGTTGCACTGCATTTTACTTTTTGAAAAATATTTTTTGCACACACAAAATATTTTTCAAACTGTTCGTGTCGTCACTCGCAAAAAAATTCGTGCAAACTTTTTTTCTTCGCGTAACAACTGTGCATAACTTTCTGTTTTTTTCTTTCCATGAAAAACTATTTTCTGTATACTACTTGCAGGTCGACCGAAAGAGAAAAATTTTCATCCATGCTTGGAAAAAAAATTTTCTCACATTTCTAAAACTTTGCGATTGATCTTTCAATCACACAACGATAAGGAGGTGACACACCATGCCAGCAAAAAAGAAAGTTGCTAAGCGCAAGCCAGCTGCTAAGAAACCAGCAGCTCGCAAGCCAGCTGCTAAGAAAGCTGTTAAGAAAGCAGCTCCTAAGAAGAAGGCTGCTAAGAAGCCAGCGAAGAGAAAAGCTACTCGTAAGAAATAGTTTTGACTCTTGCATCGTTCTTTCGAAAGAAAACAACCCCGGGACTTCCCAGGGTTGTTTTCTTTTTGCTAGATGAGCGCTTGCTGCGGTTTTGTTTTTTCTTGTGCATCCTGGAACACTGCGATCGTTCCAAAGACACCGTCGTAGCCAGGTGAAATAAACACATTCCCTGCACGCATGCGTTCAATGCCCCGAGCAATCTCTGTGGTACTGTGTGCAGCTATCTGTTCTAGGGGTGTACGCAAGAGCACTGCAAATTCAGTTCCAACGTTCTGTGTAATCTGATCGTACATTGCGCCCACGCGCTTGCTCCCCACACCGACACCTAATACATTCGAAATAATTTCGCGAAGCGGCACGATACTGCGATGCGGAATACGTCGTTGCGGATGTGACGATTCTGGTCGGTCTGCGAGCGCATCAATTCGATTGAGCACACCGACAGTGAGCAGACGTCCGCACTTCGGACACAGTCCACGCAACTTCTTGGTCTCCTCAGGCGTGCAGCGAAATGCACAGACGGCGTGACCATCCATGTGATACTTCCCTTCTTCAGGAAAGAACTCAATCGTATGCTTGAACGTCTCTGGATTATTCTCGCGCAATGTCTGCATGATTGCATCGTACGTAATCGCGTCACGCGACGCGAAGTCGAGCACTGTTGCTTCACGTCCGAGTTTGTCTGGTGAATGCGCGTCCGAACACGAGATGAGCGCAATGGAATCAAGCGCGGAGAGACGCGCATTCATTGCAGGATCGCTGGAGAGCCCTGTCTCAATAGCAAAGATGTGCGGCGTGAGATCCTCAAAGCATTCAGAAAGCATGTCATACCCCGACTTGGAGCCAAAAACTGCAAACCACGGAGTCCACGCATGCGCGGGGATCATCACACAACGTGAATCAGCTTCCAGAATCAGCGTAAGGAGATCTTTTGCTGACAGACCAATGATGGGTCGACCATCAGCGCGCAAATTACACCCTCTCTTTTCAAGCGCAGCGATAATCTTGTGTACTGCAGCAAGCGACGGTGCAAAAACGAGCACATGCACACGACGCACCTTGCCTGCATGAGAATAGATACAAGAAATTTCTGTCCCAAGAATGAATCGTGTTGGTGCAACGCTGTCACGAACTGCAAAAATACCATCACCCACCTCGACAAGCTCTTCGGTAAGTGACTGAAACCACGCGGGATGTGTAAAGTCTCCTGTTGTTACAACATCGATGCCACGAATGGCACATGCTGCAGCGATTGTGGGTAATGTGAGATTCTTGCTACACGCCCGTGAATAGCGCGAATGAATATGCAGGTCGAGAATAGTCTCCATATAGCAACAATGGTACACGGGGTTGCTACCCTTGCCAATCGAACACGGTGTGATAGAGTAAATCCATATGATTGCAGAACAAAAATTGACATCAATTCTCGAACAATTCTCGATTACTGGAGTAACAGCCATAGCACCCATTGCTTCCGGTATCATTAATAATACATACAGAGTGACGACTCCTGACGGACAGTTCATTCTCCAGCGACTTGGCGCGATCTTCACCGCAGCAACCGCAGTTGACAGCATGCGCGTTGCAGAGCATCTGGTGAGTCAGCAACTCCCCACCCCTATCTACCAGATGACGCCCGCAGGAGTGCCATACGTTATTGATGAGGAGTCTAGAGTTTGGCGTGTCATGTCGGCAATTGAAGGCGAAACATTTGATACCATGCCAGACGCGTCGTACGCGCGTGAGGCTGGACGCGTGCTCGCAACATTTCACCAAGCAATGAAGGACTTCGATCCAGCTGGTCTCAATAGTCCACTGCGACTCCATCAGACCGCGAACATTCTTGCCGCATACCGAGAGCGATTGCCAGCAATCCTCGCTTTTGCCGAGTCTGATGCAGAGCGTGCGTGTTACGAATCAATCCCTGCACTTCTAGAGTCGTACATGATTGATCCATCGCTCGATGTTACGGTAGTGCATGGCGATCCCAAGATTTCTAATGTGATGTTCAAAGACGGCAAGGCGATTTGCATGATCGATCTCGACACGTGCATGCGTCACAGCTCGCTCGTTGATATTGGAGACGCACTACGCTCATGGTGTATGCGCTCTGCAGAAGACGCAATGGATGCGACATTCTCTCTCGACGTTTTTCGTGAAGCGATCCGTGGATACGTCTCCGTTCGTCCACTCCCCCACACACTCCAAGAAGCAATCGCGAAGAGCGGTGTCATGATTACACTCGAGCTCGCTGCACGATTTGCAAATGACATTGTTGATGACAGCTACTTCGGTTGGAACAACGCGAAATTCGCTTCACGCCGCAACCACAACCGCGTACGCGTGCAAACACTCGTTGCGTATGCACACGACACTATTACTCATCTCACAGAGATGCAAAACATTCTGTCCGATGAAAGTCTGGTGCAACAGTAGGATCTGATTTCCAAGCCAAATAATCGTATTCGCCGGCGTCTCCACGTCGGCGAATTTGGTAGCAATTCCAACGCAAATCTGCCCACTGCGACGGCAACCATGCACTCGGGAATGAACACTCCACAGACCACGAACTACCCACAAGTTGCGCGGTGTACACCAATTGTGTGCGATCGATTTCTCGGACGACTCGCTCGCGATACAATGAGAACCAATACGCAAGCCAATGCCCACGCGGTCCCAACTCAATTTCTATATACGTTCCATCTGGCGCAACAGCAAATAGCTCAAGCACATCATACTCCCAGAGCCCATCTGTAAATCCAACAGGTGCATGTGGCGCGCAGATACCATACGGCAATGCTGCAGTTGCACGCACCATCACACGCTCTCCCTCTTGAGCAACCGAAAATTCTACCTGCTCTTCACGCGGCAACGCAGTCCCATCCCAGTGGTGTGTAATAGTAATCATACGAAGTAAAAAAAGAAACGCGGCGATCATGTACACAGTGAAGTGTAGCACGACCGCCGCGCTCAGGTTCGAGATGCATGTTACGCGCACCGTCGAACGATGTTGAGCACTACCGAAAGTGGTCCGAGATCGACGTGACCGCGAAGGCCATGTCGCACGATGCGCGGCAGCTCGTCGCGAACGAACTTGCGCGCCTCATCGAGTGACCACCTCCCCTCAACAGCAGTGTCGACACGTCGAAACGCTGTGAGGAATGTGCGGCGTGCTCGTGGCATGTGATATGGACACGAGAGCACAACAGGCACTCGATCGTCCAAATCATGCTGATGAAGGAGCTCGCGCGTCTTCACCGCATTGTCGTAGGTGTGCTGAGACTCCTGCTCGAGAAGAACTCGCACGCCAGCGGGAAGCCCCAGAGTGCGCGCCAATGCGAGCATCTCTTCGGCCTCACCGTTATACCCCGAGAACACGACGACGTCGGTCTCAGGATGTCGAGCGAGGTAGCGTACTGCAGCAGCAGCACGAGACCTACGCTCATGGGGCTCACGAGAGCCAAGAACCACGAGAACAGGTTTCACTGCTACCTCCACAATACGTACAACCATTGCACGTATTCCTACACTATCATTTCCCAACAATAGTGTCAATTAATTTCCTACAGTTTGTCCACACCATCAGAAAGTGCAAGCAAAACTGGCAATTTTTGAGTACAAAAATGTTCTACACGTCTTTCAGAACCTGCTCGAGTAGACGCAACTCCTCAATCGTATTCACTGCCAAAGAATGCAACGGCTCGATGGAAATTGTCCCAATGCGCTCCCCCTGGTCTACAGCCATACCAATGAGGTCGGTCAAGTAATACTCCCCCGCGCTGTTCCCGGTATTGGAAAGCAAATCCAAATGCTCCCACAACCACTTGGCCTCAAAGCAATAGTGACCCGGATTCACCTCAGGAATATCACGCTGTTCTAGTGTCGCGTCCTTGTATTCAACAACAGATTGGAGCTCACCCTGCGCGTTGCGCACAATGTGGCTGTAGTATCGCAGACGTTCACACCACCCCTCGAAGTTCTCAACTGTAGTGGTGGTCATTGTCAGCGTATTACCCGTAGCAACGTGCTGTGCAACAAGTCTGTCTACCACGTCATATGGGAGATGCGGCTGATCACCATACAACACCACAACATGTTCTACTTGTCCTTCTAGAACGCTACGCGTACACCGTACCGCATGACCTGTTCCCAATTGCTCAGACTGCACCACATAGGTGTAGTACGATCCCAACGCTTCACGCACAAGATCGCCTTTGTACCCAATAACAATAACAGGAGGACGTTTGACGGTGCTGTCCTCAATGCTGTGCAGGAGATGCGAGATAAGTGGCTGACCGTAGAGCGGTGTGAGTACCTTTGGCAATCCACCGTTGTCTTCTTGGATACGTGAACCCTTACCTGCTGCAAGAATCACCACCGCAACGTTGTCCTTATCCACGGAAGAAGGAGTGTGCATACTGTCTCACGTCATCAAGAGTAGAAAAATACGGATGGCCAACACGAACATACTGCTCTTCCGGCCATCGATCGCTATTCATGCGCATTGCCTGTGCAAGGCGTGGCATCGCATGAGAAACACGCCAGTTCTCTTCGGGGTTATCATTAATGAAAAGCATGTGCGGATGTTCCATATCACCGATCATATCGCGCAGTACATCCTCCTTGGAGTGCCTGCTCGCCTGCACGGAATCGAAATGATCCGCAAGTCCTGTTGCAGCCAACTTGCGACGCTGCCACACAGGATCGCCATGACTCAAAAGCACCAGTGTATACCCAGCATCCCGCATTTCGTGCAAGAAAAGATGCGCATCTGGATAGATGTAATCCCCCATACGCGCATGATGCTCTTCCAGCCACGCATTGAGTTCATCTTCGTGATAGCGCGGTGTAATATCAGCAAGCTTTCCTGCGTGACGACGTGCAGTATATCCTTCGCGGCGTGCAGGATGGGACCAGGAATCTTCCCACGTCGAGAGCATCGCCTTCGCAGAAATTCCGTAGCGCTCTGCCACCGCATATAACTCGCGCAAGAACCCCTCGCTGTCCCAGAGTGTTCCATCAAAATCAACAATTAACGTAGGGTTGGTGAACATACGCTTTTATGGAGTCAATCGATCCCAAAGGGATTCGAAAATAAATCGCTGTGTCTGGTACATGCCAGCATTATCGATAATCATTCCCACTACTTCCCCCGCTGCATCATGTGTCAGATATGCAACACGTCCTGCGTAAAGAAATGTGTACGTATCAAATGCGCGCTCACTGCCTTTGAGCACACGACGCTCATCCAATCCATGAAGCCCTGTAGAGTCGTCGAGCCCGATAACTCGTACACGAACTTCTGCACGCATGCGCGCCTCATTGAACTTCGGCATCGCTGCATACATTTGTGATCGAACATCTGGTGCAGAGTACGCGTAGTACGTTCTCTCTGGCGTTGCAGCAGAACGCTCGAGCACATCGCGCAAAATAGTAGCAACCGCCTCCTTGCCCTCGAAGAGAAGTGCGACAGGCTTGGCGCCGCCATGCGCATGAAGTGATCGCAACTGCGGAAGTGCGTCACGTAGCTCATCTTTGGCCTGCGCCAATTCGTCCATGCGCGCAGCATGTGCACGCAAGAGTGTCTCTGGATCCTCAGCTACAAAGTATTGCTTTGCAGTCTTGTTGTACATGCCAACAACGCCGAGCTCGCGCAATGACTTGAGAATATCGTACGTAGTACCACGATTGATTCCAGCAGCAAGAGCAAGCTTGCGCACCGGAGACGGTCCGAGCTTGAGAAGCGCTAGGTACAAGTGTACCTGCTTCTCAGACCATCCAAGATGCGAGAGCGTTTGCTCGATCATACAAGCGTGGTGAAGACGCTATGTGCTGCACCAAGGATTCCAGCATCATTGCCAAGTTTTGCACGAGTAATGGTGCACGCCTTGTAGAGCGCAGGATAACACGTTGCACGTGCCGTATCGCAAAGCGAAGGAAGAATAAATTCCAGCGCATCGCTCATATTGCCACCCAACAACACGACACGCGGATTGAAAATATTGATATAATTGCCGATCGCAACACCAAGCACCACACCAATGTCACGCCAAATCTGCAACGCGCCGTCATCGCCCATTTTTGCACGATCGTACACCTGACGAGAGTCTGTGATCGTCGCATCAAGTGTCTCTTGCGCCATACGCACCACTGCTGGTGCAGATGCGAGCGCTTCGAGACACCCAGATACTCCAGCGCCACACGCTGGTCCATCCATACGCAATCGCATGTGTCCCAACTCTGCACCCAATCCATCCGCTCCCTGGATCAACACAGAATTACTAATAACTCCTCCACCAATTCCTGTACCGAGCGTCAGCATGAGCACATCTGTGACTCCATGTGCTGCACCAATCCACGCCTCGCCAAGCACTGCAGCATTGGCATCATTGTGCACCACAACAGGCAACTCACATCGCTGCGAAATATATTCCCGAATAGGAAAATTATCCGGAAGCGAAACATTAGGAAATGTCGCTGCCACACCATCGCGATGATTGATGGGAGCTGGAACACCAAGACCCACACCAATAGACTCTGGCGCCTTGGCGCGCAGGTCAACAATTAATTGTACGAGATTCGCTAGTACTGTATCCGCTCCTTTTGCACTCTCGGTAGGACGTTGCTCGCGCTCGAGAATGGTCCCGTCTTCGCGAACAATAGCACCCTTGAGAAACGTTCCTCCGAAGTCAATGGCGATGGCAGTACGCATAGTGTGCTCAGTGTAGCACACACAATATGCTTGGCAAGGACCAAAAATCTCAGAAATTTTGGAAATGAAAAACGCCGGAGAAGTGTTCTGAGGTGTTGATTCCTCAGGCTTCTCCGGCGTCTCGTTTGCCGATCGTTGCCGCCTGTTCTAGGCGGCGCGATGGAGCTCCAGTGGTGGCAGCGGGGCTGCCGTGTGTGGCCCCCACGACTCGGCGTAGAACGCGAAGTCGTTGGGGCAGTAAAACACGCGCAGCATGCGACACATGCCGCTACCGCGCCAGACGCTGATCTCCACCATTCGCTGGTTGAGATTGAACCGCTCGAGTTCGACCTCGAGCTGCTCGGGTCGACTCGCCCATGCCAGTGCCCTGCGCAAGGTCATGTGTGACATGACCGAGAACTTGGCAGCAAGGATGGGCGGCAGCTCTGGAAGGTCCTCAGCCTGAATCTCTTCATGCTGAGGTTGCGTGAACCACGGGCCGAGGTACGTCAGAATCTGATAGTACCATCGCATCTTACTTTGCTCCTGCAGCGAAGTGGCTGCTGCCGTTGACATGTTTGCCGTAGACGCCGAGCTTGATCACACGATCATACTCAGCAAGCATCTCAGGAACCGCACGTTCCGCAACCGTCTCGTGAGAGACGAAGTAAGGAACGCGACTGTTCTTGACCGCCTCGATGTACTGTGCCGTCGCACCTGCGTGCGTTGCGACGAACCCTATTGCTGTTCCCGTATCTCGACGATCCCCTGATGTGAGTTCGTCGAGCGCCTTGATGTCAGCCGCGGAATCGCCGAACCAGGCACTGCGAGCAATGTCGATCGGCTGACCGACACCTTCCGCATGTGCCAGAAGTGCCTTGATCCCACGGCCTTTGTCTGCAGCGAACGGGGAAACGATGTCGATGATGTGCTCGTGCCCACCTTCGCCAACCTCCCACGGTGTACTGAGTCTCCGAAACTTGTTGACGGCTTCCTGCATGCCCTCGATCAACTTCGCCCTACGATAAGGCGCAACTTGATACGAGATCATAACAGACATGCCGACGCTACGCAGCCGAAGCTCAGGGAAGTTCTTCGCGAGCATGTGCATCAGGTGGACTCGGTCAACCTGATTGCTCAACCCCTGATCCTCAATGGGGATTTCGCACCACTCCTTGCCGGGCCCGTCCCGGACAATGAGAGACACGTTACCCTCACCAACATGCACGTTGCCGAGCATGTCTTCGGCTGCTTCGTGACTGATACCGTTGCAGATACCAGCCACAAATGGCGCACCGTTGAGTGTCACGAGATGGAGCCGAATCGGTGGTTGTGCGCGTGCGAACAGCTCGTACGCGCGGACCACAGGCTCCCATCCGTGCCGATCTTGCCCGCTTGCATGCGCCGTGACAAGCGAACCATCGATATCTGACAATACTGCCGGACTAGGTCCGGCGCTTACACCGTTCCTTCTCACTTGTTCCACTCTCCCAGCGCATCGTATGCGCTTTTTGGTTTTTCGATGAACTGCCTCTGGTTGAAGCAGCGACGTAATGCGTGGTGAACACGTCACGTCGCTGCACCACTAAGGCGCTGCCCCCAATCTCTGACCAACCCAAGCATAGATGGCTGGAGGGAGATTGGGAGTAGCGTCTCAGCGAATCGACCATTCCTTGAGCGCTCGTGCGTATTCTGTCGACGATCCAACATCAAACCACTGACCAGAGAAATGATATCCAGCAACTTCCTGACGATTCGTCATTGGTGCAACGATTTCATCCTCAAATGATTTGGTGGTCGGCGTGATGCGCGAAAGCACACTTGGATCTACTACGTACACACCACTGTTGATAAGGTGACTATTCCCTGTTCCAGCATCGTGATGCTGCTCAAGATCAGTGATATGTGCACCTTGCATCTTCACCACACCCCACGGTGTTGTATCTGTAACTGTTGTCACTGCCATCGTGAGCAACGACTGTTGCTGATCATGGAAATCAATCAACGACAACCAATCAACCGACGCAAGCACGTCGCCGTACAAGAGAAGGAATGGATTGTCCCCAACAACATTGCGTGCTGCAGCAAGCGCCTGCGCAGTACCTGACTCTTCGAGATCCTGCACATAGGTAATGCGTGCACCAAATCGCGATCCATCACCAAATGCCTGTTCGACTTTGTTGCCGAGGTGTCCCACCACAATGGTAATATCGCGAAGCCCCGCAGCAACGAGGGACGTAATTGAATACTCAACCAGCGGACGATCATGTACTGGCAACATCGCCTTCGGAATCTCGTACGTCAGCGGACGCATGTTGGCACCCTTGCCGCCGGCGAGAATAATAACCTTTGTGACACGCGAAAGAATATGCTGACTGAGAATTGTCTCAATCGCGTGGGATCGGTTGCGTACTGATTTCCCATCCACCATCGAATCAACCTTTTTCAGGATTGATGGGGAAAGTGTGATGGTCAAACGGTCTTTGTACTCCTTTTCATTTTTCATACTTTGTATGATATGAGATTATCATACTATTGTCAAGAACACAAAAGCCGCTAAAATTAGCGGCTTTTGTGTTCTTGCTTTCTAACGAATCGTCGCACTTTTCATCTTGTCTAGAGCTTTTGAGATTGCATCTGTTGCATTACCCCCCATCAATCCAGGTCTTGCCTCAGCTCCGCTAAGGAGCTCATGAAGCTCCCTCCAAAGCTTGCGCATTGGCTCGATGGTGTCCTTATTTGTTTTTTCTTCCCTTTCTTGCAACGACTTAATCTTCTGTTCAAGGGCGATCTTTTGCGCTTCGTGTTGCTCAGCGAGTTGTTCTACCTTTCTTTGCAAATCTGAAACCAGTTTTTTTGCTTCTGCCTCCCGTTGTGAATACACCTCTCTACTTGATTCCACAACACGAGATGAGCGCTGTGCTGTACCTAGTTGTTCCATGAGTGCTCCAATCTTGCGCTGGAGCTGATCCAATTGTTCAGATTCAATGACAGCTCGTTCACGTGGCGCGCCTGCTGATGCATCCTTTTCCGCCAGTGCGCGAAGAGCTGCAATTTGAATTCGCTCAATCTCTCGCACACCCTGCTCAGCAGTAAAGATCGACGTTCGATCGAACCCACCAGCAGATTCCTGCACCATATGTTCCGTTGTCCAAGCTGAGGCTCGCTTGGTAAACTCCTGGAACCGCCGAGCATGGAGATCGCGCTGCTTGCTATCCCCATAGGGCAACCCAGAAGCAGCCCGATGCGGGAACATATCTTGATAGAGAGTCCTGCGCTGCTGTTGCCAGGGCACCTCCGCCTTATTCCGATCAGCAACAACCGCAAGGTCTGTATAAAAATCTGGATCAAGTTTCTGAATTTCCGAAATAAGTTGCGGAACAGACAAACGGTCAATCGATTGGAAGAATCCATTCGGGACCGTGCCCCCTTCCCTAAACTGCAAATACCCATCAGCATCTGATGCTTCGACTGGGGCCTTAAGCAACAGCAAGTAGTCACGCAAAACTCTCACCGGACTCACTCTCAATGCAGTGGACGAGTCTGATTGCTCAACCAACCACGGATTGACCACCATGCCATCTTCGAGCAATTCGAGCGTGCGCTTGCGCGACAACTCCCGCAACAACATTCGTTGTGCCACGATATGTACACCAGGCATCTTCGCGATCAGAGGAACATAATCTTCCGCACGATTTGCTTCAGTCAAATACACGGTCAACGCCTCATGGAATTGTGGCGAGGAATGGTCTGCATCCTTACGTTTGATTCGAGTGACAACGATTTCCTTCTGATACTCCAACACAGCGCGCCTTTCCTCCTCCGGAAATGCCTCCAATTCTGCAAGGATACGCTCTGCAGTTCGCTCAGCAATAAAGAAGCGCATCTGGAGATACCGCTCCACCTTCTCTACTTTTGCAGACAACTCTTCTCGCTTTGTACGATAATTCTGAACGGAAGGGAAGGACATCTCTGGGATATAGGGTCCATCCAATTGAGTATTGCTCTCATCCACGCCCACGGGAGCCTTTGCAAGAGCAGTATCAATGGCATCTATATCACGTTTCCACTCTGGCAATTGAGCATACTGACGTGAAACACGGAACGATGCGTCCTCCATATGACTTGAACGGTCGAACATACGGATGTCCCCAATCTTTGGAAGCAGTCGACGACGATACACTTCTTGTGCCACTTCCAATGTATCCTCTTTTGCGTCAAAAACACCACCAAGTTCTGGGTACTCATCAAGCAAACGTTCTGCCTGTTCACTCTTCAAAAATGCAGCATCAGCAATATCTTGTAGCCGAGCAGCCTCAGTATGGTAGGCGTCTACTCCAACACGCTTAAATCCATTAACTACCTGTTCACTCAAACGAACAACTTCTGGATGACTATAAAATCGCGTATGTAATTCACGAATCTTTGCATTTCGCTGGACCTTATCTACTCCTGCAGCAGCAAATGCTTGCTGTCTACTCTCCATTTGCTCATGCAACTGCTCAAGCGCTGCAAGCGCGGTTTGTGCATCCTGCGGGAGTGTTGCGAGATCCACCCACCCCTGTTCAATCAAAACACGTGCAGTACCCAATGCAGTTTGTGGTGCAGTGTCGAGCATCTTTAGCGCCTCTCCTACCTGGCGAGCACGCTGTGACCGTGCATCAGCGTCCTGCCCAGCATCCTCCTCAACCGACTCTACAGCCGCTGCACTCGCACGCACTTCTCTATCAAAATCACCAAAAATATCAGCGGCCAAATCCTGTACTCCACCTGCTTCTGTACGAGCAGGAGTACTGACCTTCTCATGCGCCTCAGCTGACGCAACGCGTCGGCGTCGCTCGCTTGCGCCCTCGATCGTAGCAGCAGTTGATTTTCGCATATACAAAAAAAGTGTGGTATGCCCGAGAGTATACCACACTTTCCTTTTGAACTCACTTTGAAGAAAAAACATCCACTGTCCAGGCGCCGTCCTACTCTTGCGCAAAAGCGCTACCATCGGGGCTGGGAAGCTTGACTGCTGTGTTCGGAATGGGAACAGGTATTACCTTCCCGCAACAGGCACCTAGAAAGTGGATGCTTTTTGTATTGAAGAAATCGCACGCGTCTTAAACGCGAAGTACACTGAATGCTTTAGTAGATTCGTAATCGACTATTTAGTACACCTCGGCTATATATATTGCTATATCTACACCTAGTGCCTATCAACCGGATCGTCTTTCCGGTGTCTTAACGAAACGTAATCTTGAGGACGGCTTCGTGCTTAGATGCCTTCAGCGCTTATCCGTTCCGAATGTAGCTACCCAGCAGTGCCCTTGGTAGAACAACTGGTACACCAGAGATTCGTCCTTCCCGGTCCTCTCGTACTAAGGAAGGGCCCTCTCACGTTTCAACGCCCACAGCGGATAGGAGACCGAACTGTCTCACGACGTTCTGAACCCAGCTCACGTACCGCTTTAATTGGCGAACAGCCAAACCCTTGGGACCTTCTCCAGCCCCAGGATGCGATGAGCCGACATCGTACTCTATTTTCCATATTTACATATGGCGCAGACTATATCTTCATCTTGCACTCGATGGTAGGCAACCTTTGCCATAATCTGAGTTTTGACTTTTGCAAGAGTCGGCGTGTTAGCGGGCGTTTTCTTTCATACGTCCTCGCTCTCCCCTTTCGGGTCAGTCGTTACGGGGTTAATCATGCTTTTACATGACAACTTCCCACGGTATCGCCGCGTAACCAGTACACAATGAAGTGTATCCATCTAGGTCACGTACGGGTTCACCGTTATAAGCCGATTTTTTGTTGGTAGAAGATCACTCTTCTAGCACCCCGATGTGTTAAGGTGCCAAACCAGGTCGTCGATGTGGACTCTTGGACCTGATCAGCCTGTTATCCCCGGAGTA